>CAMCQE010000048.1 GCA_945876945.1 Klebsiella pneumoniae | reverse complement strand
GCTACCGCGCATTACGACGCCGCGATTGAACACCTGCTGAGATTTCAGCCGGCGGTGGTCGACCGGGCCAGCGCCATGACGCAGGCCGACCCCGGCGCGCCGATGGGCTACGTCTTACAGGCCTATCTGGGCTTGCTGAGCAGCGAATGGCCGGACGCGCTGGCGGCCGGGGAGCAGATTCGGGCGATGCGCGCCCACGCGCCCACGCGCAATGCCCGGGAACAAGGGCACCTTGAGGCGATTGAGATCTGGTTGAAGGGCGACTGGCTGGGCGCGGCTCGCTCGCTGGCCGGGCTCAGTGGGACCTACCCCGACGATACGCTGGCGCTGTTCGTGGGCCATCAGCTGGATTTCTTCACCGGCGCGGCGCGCTCCTTGTGCGAACGGGTGGGCGCTGCGCTGGCGGCACGCGATGCGACGCATCCGCATCACAGTTTTCTCACCGGCATGCACGCGTTCGGGCTGGAAGAGTCAGGGCAATACCGCGAGGCCGAAGCCTTGGGGCGCGCTGCGATCGAACGCCATCCAGAGGACGTGTGGGCGCTGCACGCGGTGGCGCATGTGTGTGAAATGACCGGACAGATAGACGCCGGGCTTGCGCTGTATGCGCAAGGCGGCGAGGCCTGGTTGGAGAATAATTTCCTTAGCGTGCATAACGCCTGGCATCGCGCGCTGTTCCTGTTGGAGCGCGAAGACTATGCCGGCGTGCTGGTGGGCTATGACCGTTACCTGAATCACGCGGAGTCGCCCGGCATCGCGCTGGAACTGCTGGATGCGAGCGCGCTGCTGTGGCGCTTGCGGCTTGACGGCATCGATACCGGGGAACGCTGGGCGCCGCTGGCCGAGGCCTGGGCCCGCAAAGATCCGCGCCCCTGGTATGCGTTCAACGACGTGCACGCCGTGATGGCCTTTATTGGCGCCGGGAGACTGGCCGAGGCGCGCTCGGTGGTGGCGCGGCTTGAGGCTTATGCCGCCACGCCGAGTGCCGACGAGACCAACGCCATGATGACGGCGCGCGTGGGACTGCCCGTAGCGCGAGGCTTGTTGGCGCACGGCGAGCAGCGCTATGCCGATGTCGTCGCTGCCCTGTGGCCGGTGCGCGAGAGTCTGGCGCTGTTTGGCGGCAGCCACGCCCAACGCGATGCGATCCAGCGGACCTTGCTCGATGCCCTGCAGCGCGCAGGCCAGCACGAGGCGGCGCGTGATGTGCTCAATCAGCGGCTGGCAGATCGCCCCGACAGCCGCTGGGCGCACGCTCGGGTTTCGCAATTGGGCGGGGGGCGCTGAAGGCATCGCCCTGATGCGCGCAGACGGCAAGGCATGGCGAACGCGCGTCCCCGTCGATCTGAACCCTTCGTTTTATCACTCGACGCTAACACCGTGCCGAATGCCCCATTGCGCTGAAGGCGGCCAAGTGATCGCCCTGAGAGGCCGGGGAATGTTAACGTCGGCAACGCGGGCGTCAGTCGCGACGCGGGATGTCTCAAAAACAAAAAACTCTGGTTCAAGGGGAGAGTGAACGATGCAAGTAATACAAGCCTTGCTGCTGGCCGGCAGCCTGTTGTCGAGCGCGATGAGCGCTGCCGCTGTGAGTATCGACGGTCAGGCGATTGCGGATGAAAAAGCCGGCGCCAACTGGCTGTCCTACGGTCGCACCTACAGCGAGCAGCGCTTTAGTCCCTTGAAGGAAATCAACGACGGAAACGTCGGCAATCTGGGCGTGGCCTGGTATCTGGACCTGCCGGGTCAGAAGTCTTTGCTGGCGACTCCGCTGGTGGTCGACGGCATCATGTACTTCAGCGGCGGCTACAGCGTGGTGTTCGCCATCGACACCCGCACCGGCAAAGAACTCTGGAAATACAATCCCAAAACGATCGACGCCGCCGGCGATCGCCTGCGCGTGATGTGGGACTCGAATCGCGGTGTGGCCTACTGGAAAGGCCGGATATTCGTGGCCACCGCCGACGGCCGCCTGATTGCGGTGGATGCGAAGACCGGCAAGGAAGCCTGGAGCACCATGACGGTCGACCCCAAACTGCCGTATTTCATCAACGGCGCGCCTCGCGTGTTTCGCGACAAGGTCATTATCGGGAACGGCGGCACCGAATGGGGCCCGTTGCGCGGCTATGTCACCGCCTACGACACCGAGACCGGCAAGCAGGTGTGGCGCTTCTACACCGTGCCCGGCAATCCGGCCAACGGCTTTGAAGACGACACACAAGCGATGGCAGCCAAGACCTGGAAGGGCGAATGGTGGAAGCACGGCGGCGGCGGCACGGTCTGGAACGGCCTGACCTACGACCCCGAATTCAATCGCATCTATCTCGGCACCGGTAATGGCTCGCCCTGGAACCAGCGGATCCGTAGTCCCGGTGGCGGCGACAATCTCTTTCTGTGCTCGGTAGTCGCGCTCGACGCCGATACCGGCAAATACGTGTGGCACTACCAGACCGTGCCCGGCGAGACCTGGGACTACAACTCCAACATGGATATGGTGCTGGCCGATCTCACGGTCGACGGCAAGCCGGTGAAAGCGCTGATGCACGCGCCCAAGAACGGCTTCTTCTATGTCATCAATCGCGCTACCGGCAAGCTGATTTCGGCCGAGAAATTGGCGCGCGTTACCTGGGCGGATCGCATCGATATCAAAACCGGGCGGCCGGTAGAAGCCAAGAACGCGCGCTACGAAGACGGCGAGGAGCTGGTGTATCCCAGCGCGTTTGGCGTTCACAACTGGCACGCGATGTCCTTCAACCCGGACACGGGTCTGGCCTACATCCCCATCATCGATGTGCCGGGCATGTTTAGTGACAAGGGCCTTAACTACAAACTCTGGGATTCGCCGAGCTTTCAGTTTGATCCGGGCGTGGACCTGTTGCGCGACGACATGCCGCTCAAAATTGACGCCGCCTCACTGGTCGCCTGGGATCCGGTCAAACAGAAAAAAGTCTGGGAACAGAAACTGCCCGGCGTGTGGAATCCGGGCACGCTGACCACCGGCGGCAATCTGGTGTTTGAAGGCCGCACCGACGGCAAGCTGCTGGCGTATCGCGCCACCGATGGCATTCCGCTGTGGAGCACAGATGTGGGCGTGGGCGTGTCTGCACCGCCGATTAGCTATGAAGTAGATGGCAAGCAGTACGTGGCCTTGTTGACCGGTTGGGGTGGGGCTGGGGTATCGATGGCGGGAGCGATCACCGCGCAGCACGGCTGGGCGTATGGCATGCATCCGCGCCGGCTGATTGTTTACGCCCTCGACGGCGCGGCGAAACTGCCCAAGGCACCGCTGCCGCACGTGGCGCAGCCGCTGATGCAAGACGACTTCAAGGTCGATGACCTGCTGGCCGAAACGGGCAGCCGCGTCTTCGTCAAGAACTGCGTGTCCTGTCACGGCGGCGGCGCGGTGTCGGGTGGCTATGCGCCGGATCTGCGCGCCTCGCAGGCCACGGTGTACGACGAAGCCTTCAAGGAAATTGTGGTGACCGGCAGTCGCGTGCAGCAGGGCATGCCGAAATTCCATGAATTGAGCGATGCCGACCTGAAAGCAATGCAGCACTACATCCGGCGTCAGGCCCGCAAGGCCACGGCGGCGGCGCAGTTGGGCAAATAGGGTAGGGCGTAACGCCATGAAAGAGCCGCTGCGCGTCGGCGTGATTGCCGATACCCACGGCCTGTTGCGGCCCGAGGCGGTGGCGGCGCTGGCCGGTGTGGATCATCTGATTCACGCCGGCGACGTCGGTCACCCCGAAGTGCTCGATCTGCTACGTCAGATTGCGCCGTTAACGGTGGTGCGCGGGAACAACGACCGGGGCGAGTGGGGCAAGGCGCTGCCCGCAGTAGAGTTCGTGGAACTGGCCGGGCGCTACGTGTATGTGATTCACGATATCGCGGACATCGACCTCGACCCGGCGGCGGCCGAGGTCTCGGTGGTGATTGCTGGTCATGCCCACAAACCCTTGAACGAAACTCGCGACGGCGTGCTGTATCTCAATCCAGGCAGCGCCGGCCCGCGTCGTTTCAGACTGCCGGTGACGCTGGCGCGGCTGACGCTCGGCGCCAGCGTAGAAGCCGAAATTGTGTCTCTGCTGCCGGACGAACCCGCTACAGATTGATGCCGGCGATCGGCAGCCCATAGACCTGCCGCTCAGGGCAAGGGTGTCCAGCGGGCAAATGTGGCGGCCTGCCCGCAGAACGCACCATCGGCATCAATCACGTTCCAGATCACGGTGTCTTCGATGCGAAAGCGACGACCGCTCTGCGCAATCCGCACCCCGCTGTAGCCTGCCACGAAACCGCGCGTTGCCACCTCGTTCATGACTTTGGCGCGCGCATCCTGATTCAGCGGCTCCGCGGATTCGCGCGAAGGCGTGGCGATGAACTGGGCCCAGGTCATCTCGAACAGCGCAAGCCCGGCGGCGTTGCCGTAGTTGAAGAGAGGGTCCTCTTCCAGACCATGTGACACCAGCACCTGCGGCATGCGCCACAGGTGCTCGGCGAGTTCGAACGGGGTGATGGGCGCACAGAGCGGACGCCCGACCACGCGGGCGAAGCTTTCAAACAGCAGTTGGGCGTGGCGATCGCAGGCCAGGGCGCGCGGGCTCACCACGCCTCGCCAATCGCGCGCAGTCTCGCCTGCAGGGAAAATTCCTGCAGGCTGCTGAGCGGAAGGTTGGAAAAAATCTCGATGCGCCGTTTGAGAAGTCGCGCGACCCGCATGAACTCTGCCTTGCGCAGCGTATTGGGCCCTTCAAATGCCGCCGGGTCTTCCACGCCCCAATGGGCGGTCAGCGGCGAACCTGGAAACACCGGGCAATCTTCGGCGGCTGCTTTATCGCAGACGGTGAACGCGAAATCGAAATCGAGTCCGCCGGGCTTGGCAAACTCATGCCAGGACTTGCTGTACAGACCGCCGGTTGGCACCCCCAGCGCGAGCAGGGTATCGAGCGCGTCGGGATGCACGATGCCGGTGGGCTGGCTACCGGCGGAGAAGGCCACCAGATGACCGGTTCTGCGTTTGATCAGTTGCGCCTGATGATTCAGCAGGGCCTCGGCCATGATGGATCGGGCCGAGTTGCCGGTGCAGAGAAAAAGCACTCTGAAATATTGCTTGCCGTTCAAACGCTGGTCGCCCGTGCTCGCGGTGGTAGCCCGCGCCGCCAATTTAACCGAGCGAGGGCCTGAAGGCACAAACCATTTGCTGGCGCCTTCAAGCCGTCCGTCCCTTGTCAGCCCGCCAACAAGCCGACCTGACGCAGCACGGTGGCCTGGTCCCAGTAAATCCGCTCGCAGCTGAGCTTGTCGCCCTGGAACTGCACGATGACCACGAGGTCAATTTCCACCCGCTTGTGGGTGGCCGGCACGCCGGGCAGGAACCAGGGCATTTCGCGGTCGTGGGTGAACACGATGTGGAGTTCGTCTACCAGCTGGCCGGTGCCAACGACGCGATTGGTGGGCGTCATCTGTAAATCCGCCGGCCAGGAAGGAATGAAATCTTCGGCATAGAAGCGCCGCAGTTCGGCCTTGCCGCGGCCCCCGGTGTTCACCGGCATGTGGTTGACGTAGGCGTCTTCGACCATCGTTTCCAGCGTGGCTTCCACGTCCTTGGTCTGGAATTCGCCTTCGACGTGCTTGCCCCACAGGGCTTCGAGTTCGGCGGGGGACAGGGCTGAGGTCATGGCAGGATTCTCCGGACTAAGGGTTGAGAGTTGTGTGCGGCGGGCCCGGCGCCTGCCAGTCCCGCCGCAGGGTCGACTGTGATTACTCTGGCAGCAGGGTACCCGAGCCGCCCATTTCGGCCGGCACGTCTTGCTGCTTCGGCACGCCGTCCTTGATGCGCAGGCAGGTCTCGCCGTAGAAGACATGCACGCCGGGCTCAAATTTGACGGTGGGGAGAATGGCCGCGTAGACGTCGACCAGACCCATTGCCGGGTGGTCGGTCATCAGGTGGCCGCCGCACTGGGTGCACCACTTGCGGGAACTGCCCGGGGTCTTGTTATAGGTGCCGATGAGCTCGGCGCCCTGCGTCACTTTGACCCCATCCGGCGCCCACAGCGAAAAGGCGTTGACCGGGCCCGCAGACCAGTGGCGGCAGGATTCGCAGTGGCAGTAGCCCTGGGCCACCGGCGCGCCGCTGACTTCAAGTTTCACCGCGCCACAGAAACATTCGCCGTGATGCAGATCGCTCATGTTGGTCTCCCCTGTTTTAGTGGAATTGAGGCTGGATGGTAGCCCGCGACCACGGCGGCCGCCAATGAAACTTGCCGGCTATAGTTGCCTATCCTCCCGCGGTTACACTGGGCTCAATTCAGCACCAAAAAACAGGGGAAGAGACATGCGTCTGGCGAATAAAATTGCGCTCATTACCGGCGGCACCGGCGGGATTGGGCTCGCGACCGCGAAGCTGTTCGTCGCCGAAGGCGCGAAGGTCATGCTGGTAGATATGCAGCAGGCGCCGCTGGACGCCGCAGTAGCGGCGCTCGGCAGCGACAACGCGGCCGGCATGAAGGCCGACGTGACCGACCCTGAAGCGACGGCGGCTTACGTGGCGGCCACGGTGGCGCGCTTTGGCGGCATCGATGTGTTCTTCGCCAATGCCGGCATTGAAGGGGAAGTCGCCACGATCCCCGAGTACAGCCTTGAGATGTACGACCGCGTGATGGCCGTTAACGTGCGCGGCGTGTGGCTTGGGCTGCGCGCGGTGATTCCGGAGATGACCAAACGCGGCGGCGGCAGCATCGTCATTACCTCTTCTCTCGCGGGCCTGCGCGGCACGCCCAAGCTCTCGGCCTATACGGCGTCCAAGCATGCCGTGGTGGGCTTGATGAAAGCGGCGGCGCTGGAGTGCGCCCAGCTGAAGATCCGGGTAAACACCATCAACCCGGCGCCAATTGCCACCCGCATGATTGAGTCCCTCGAGAACCAGTGGTCGCCGGGGAATGCCGAGCGCATGAAATCGCGCATGGAGCACGCCGTCCCGCTACGCCGCTACGGCCAGCCGGAAGAAGTCGCCAATCTGGTGTTGTTCCTCGCTAGCGACGAGAGCAGCTACATCACGGGCAATACCTATCCGGTTGACGGCGGCATGTGCGCCGCTTGAAGCCGGTGAGGCGGGCGAGATGACATGCGACCTGTTCTGCGCGCAGCAGATCCGCAAGCCATGGACCGCAGACAGCGAGCATCGCCCGTTGCACGAATCGCAGGCCCGTATCTCACCCGCCGCCGAATAAAAAAATGCCCCGCCGAGGCGGGGCATCACAAGCAGACCCTGTGCGGGGAGCCCACACAGGGGATACAGGGTGGGTCGATTAGCCCGCCAGGCTATGCCCCAGCCAGCACACCAGCACACCGCCGGCGACAGCCACCCAGGGCAGCACGCCAGCTTTGAGGGTAACGTTTTCCTCGCCTGGCCCCATGTGCATGTCTTCGGTCATGGAGGCCGGGAACTGGCCTTTGTCCTGAATGTAATGCCGGAAGTAGAACACCGGCACGATCAGCGACGCCAGCACCAGACCCGAGAACAGCGTGCCTGCGCCCCAGATGTCCGCGCCCATGCCCATGATGAACATGTTCACAAACGCCAGCACGCCGCCCAGACCCAGCAGCCAGGTCGGCGCCTTCCACGGGCGCACCCAGTTGGCCCGGTCCATGCGATGGATCCAGCCTGCGTTGAGGTTGAGGAAGTTGAAAATGATGTAGCCGACGTTGGACACCGCCAGCACAAACACGTAGTCCGACATCATCAACAGCAGCAGGTTGAAGACCAAATCCGTCCACATGGCATTGGTCGGTGCGCCGTGCTCGTTGACCTTGGACAGGTAACGCGGGAACCAGCCGTCGATCGAGGCCTGATAGAGCGTGCGCGAGGACCCCGCCATCGCCGTCATGATGGCCAGAAGGAGCGCGAGCACCATCATGACGATCACGATTTTTTCGACCAGCGCGCCGCCGCCCAGGAACTTGGACATGGCAGTCGCCACCCCCATGCCGCTGTAGATATCTGGCGCCAGCATGCCCTGCAGCCCCAACTCAGCCTGAAACGCCAGCGGGATTAACACGAAGGCCGCGATGGAGAGCAGGCCGGAGTAGAGGATGGCCTTGAAGGTGTCGACCTGCGGATTCTCGAACTCGCGCGTGTAGCAGACCGCGGTTTCAAACGCGTAGGTTGACCACGCGGCGATGAACAAGCCACCGGCCATCAAGGTCCAGCCCGCCGTATTCCACGCGCCATCAATCGCATTACCGGCCTCGTCCTTGCCGCCCAGCGGCAGCATCGGCGAGAAGTGGGCCGCCGGCAGGTCACCCGTCAGCAGCGGCACGATGCCGACCAGCATGAGCGGAATGAGCGCCGCCACACCGAGAATCATCGTCGCTTTTGCCGAACGCATGATGCCGCCGTGCTGGATGGCGAAGGTTGCCAGCATGGCTACCGCGCCCACGATGAAGGTGGCGTTGATGCGCAGCGTCAGACCCGCTTTCAGCCCGCCGAGGTCTGCCAGCGTGATTTGCCAGGTGTTGATGGCGGCCTGCGGGTCGGGGAAGAGCAGGCTAAGGATGTAGCCCGCCGTGAGGCCGGATCCAATCGCCAGCACCGGCGACCATGCGAACCAGTTACACCACACCGAAACCGGTGCGAAGAACTTGCTGTAGCGCACCCAGGCAATCGCCCCGTACACCGAGGCGCCGCCGGACTTGCTGGGGAAAAGACCGGCAATTTCGGCGTAGGTAAAGGCCTGGATAAATCCGAAGGCGATCGACACGGTCCAGACCATCCAGGCCGGCTTGCCGACGGTTGCCGCAATCGCGCCGATTGAAAACAGCACCAGCGCCGGCACGCCGCTGGCGACCCAGAAGGCCCCTTTCCAGTCAATTTTTCTCTGCAAGGTATTGGCCGAGGTCGTTGCTCCCGCAACGGCAGCCGCAGTGGTATTCATTCCCGGTTTCTCCTCATTTTGGTTTTGATTTGGTCTGCGCCGCTAGGCGAACACAGCCTTTTTGCAAAGTTCGGGCCGCAAGTGAGTTGCCGCCCTAATCGCAATCTTTCCGCTGCTTATTTGCGGAGTATCAAATCAAGCGCGGCCTACCGGGCGGGCTGCGCGCACCACGAGTTGGCGTTATCGAACGGTCATGCACCAGTCTCGTGGCAATGGGAATGGGAATGGGGTGTGCGGCGCAGTCTCCTCAGGCGCGGACCCGGGTCTTGTCGGGATCGTAATGGGGAAAGCGCACCACCTCCGCCGACAGTCGCTTCTGTTGCCCATCGAGTTTGCCAATCTCAAGCATCGTGCCGATGGCCGAATGCGCCACGTCCACGCGGGCCAAGGCAATTTGCTGTTTGAGAACAGGCGAGTGGGTGGCGCTCGTCACCAGCCCAATCTGCGCCCGCCCCACGTGCACGCAGTCCCCATGGCTCACGCATTCATTGCTATGAATCAGCAAGCCCACGAGTTTGCGCTGCGGATGTGCGCGGCGTTGGACCAAGGCTTCCGAACCCACAAAAGCCTCTTCCTTGCTCGCCGGGCAGGTGAAGCCGATGCCGGCTTCAAACGGATCGGTCTGGTCGCAGAAGTCATAGCCGGCGAATACCAAGCCGGCTTCGATGCGGAGCATGTCCAGCGCGGACAGCCCCAGCGGCATGATGCCGTGCGGGGCGCCGGCCGCCATGATGGCGTCCCACACGGTGGGCGCCTGCGCGGGGTGACACCAGACTTCAAAACCCAGTTCGCCGGTATAGCCGGTGCGTGAGACGAGCACCGGGCAACCCGCGAGTTTGCCAATGGTGAAGCGGAACCAGCCCAGTTCGGCAAGGCTGGGTTGATGGGGTGGGGTCACAACGAGGCCCTGCAGAATCTCGCGCGAGCGTGGGCCTTGCACCGCCAGATTATGGAGTTGGTCGGTAGACGACTTGACCCGCACATCTAGCTGGTTGGTCTGCGCCAGTTCGCGCAGCCATACGCCCACGTAATCGTCGCCGGACACCAGGCGGAACGTGCCCGTGCCCAAACGGAACAAGGTGCAGTCGTCGAGCATGCCGCCGTGCGGGTAGCACATGGCGGAATACACCACCTGGCCGACTGCCAGCTTGCGCACGTCGCGCGTGATGGCGAGTTGGGCGAGGAGTTCGGCGTCCGGCCCAAGGAGTTCGAATTTCCGCAAGGGCGAGAGATCCATCACCACCGCGCGCTCGCGGCAGGCCCAGTATTCGGCGATCGGTCCTTCGTTGGTAAAGCAGGTGGGCAGCCAGAAGCCGCGATATTCCACGAGATTGCAGGTCAGTGCCGAGATGCGCGGATGAAAGCCGGTTTCACGCGTGAGTTGGGGCGGTGCGTCGGGCGTCATGCGATGAGCGATTCCTTTGGAGAAGGGATGTTCGGCGGCGTAAACCCGCACGTGAATGTCGGTTGGCACCCAGGCATTGGCAGGGTCGATGTCGTCGGTGCAGGACGACGACGCGCATACCAGATCGGTAAGCGCGCGCAACAGCACGTAGTCTCCGGGCCGTGACCAGGGCTCATCCATGCCGATGCTGCCGTCGACATTCACCTGCGTGTTGTAGAAGAAGTTAATCGCCGGCCAGCCGGCGCGTGGCGCAATGCCGTGCTCAGCGAGCGCGTTGTTGAAGTTTTCGGTGCAGTTGGCGTGTCCCGGGAAGCCGGCATCGTCGTAGTACTTCGCCGCACAGGCCAGCAGAAAAGTGTCGTGACGACCGACGGTGTCGCGGACCACTTCGACCAGCGGGCGCAGCCGATCGTCAAAGTACTTGGCGTGGAGGCCGGGGGCGGCAAAGGCGCTGCCGAGAATGGTGCGCGTGGCGGTGGCGTCGATGCCGTGTTCGATGCCCGCTGCGAGTGCTGCGGCATCGAAGGCGACGAAGTCGGAGCACTGCCGTCCGTCGACGTCGATAATCTGAATGTATTCGCCGGCCTTCACGCGGTAAGCCTGGGCGGTGGCGGCAGTCACCCGAATGTCTTGCAGCGGGGGAACTAGCGGCGGCGGGGCGAGCCCGGTATTGCCGCCCGCGTGGTCGATTTCGATCCACAGTGGAGTGGGGGCGTCTTGGGTGTCCGGCGTCATCGGGGTGCCGGGGGCGCTGATGACTAACAGCATCGGGGCCTTCAGCACGCCGCTCCAACTGCGGCCCGCCGCGCCCGTGCTGGAAATGACTTCCGCGCACGCGAGCGGGGCATCTGCCTCAATGCCGCTGGTGGCGAGCCCGGCCAGCGCTTCGCTCGCGGCTTCTCCATACGTCTGCAGCAGCTCGGCCTGCGTTGTAATGCCACTTGTCGCCAAATCCAGCGAGGCGAGCGAAGGCGCCCACATCAAACAGGACTGATCGCCCTCCACATCGGTGATGCTGAGCCGATCGCCCGCCGCCAGCGACAGCAGCATCGATTGCCCGCCGGGCAGACAAAGCTGCCGGCGAAGCAGGGCGCGGGGCCTGCGCGGTGGCAGCGTGAACTGCGGTGCCGAAGGTCGCGGAGGGATGCTCACCGCACTCACAGGCTTAGAGCCTCCGGCGCCACCGCCATCTCAGGACTGGGCGCCGGTGTTGAGGAAGGTCTCCAACGAATCGTCCAGCGCTTCGATCCACTTGGTGTGGTGAGTTGGTGACATCGTGCCCGTGATGACCGACGGATACGCGCGGTCGCGATAGGTGAGGATCCCTTCAACCTTGTGGTGCTCCCATTCCTTGAATAACTCGGCTACCCGATCGACGTCGAGCGGCGGGTAGTCGGTTACGGCGAGCAAATCGCGGGTGTACTCGGTTTGGTAGTCGATCGCCTCGAAGGGGTCGGCAACGGCTTCTTCTTTAGCCCGCCACTGCAAAAGGTCCGCCTCGCGCGCGGCAAAATCTGGCAGCGCAATGCGGCCAAGGATGACGTCACGGGCGTACCAGGCCTGCGCGTCAAACATGTTGAAGGTGTAGTACTGATCCTGCGCCCCGATGTACATGAACTGCGGGCAGTGCTGCCAGACAATGCCCTTGTACAGGCCGAGCGGGAACAGGCGGTTGTTGCTCTTCAGGCGGAGTTCGTCGGGCAGGTAGGGGTAGTGATGGAGGAAGCCGGTGCAAAGCACGATGGCGTCCACGTCTTTGGTGCTGCCGTCTGCGAAGTGCGCAGTTTTGCCGACGAGCTTGGTGAGCAGTGGGCGCTCGGTGAAGTTCTCAGGCCAGTTAAAACCCATCGGGCGCGTGCGGTAAGAAAAGGTGATCGACTTCGCGCCGTACTTGTAGCACTGAATGCCAATGTCTTCGGCCGAATAACTCGCGCCCACGATCAGAAGTTCCTTGCCGGCGAATTCCACCGCATCGCGAAAATCGTGCGAATGCATGATGCGGCCCGGGAACTTGTTCATGCCTTCGAACGCGGGGATATTGGGGGTGGAGAAATGCCCGGTCGCGTTGATGACGTAATCAAACTCCTGCGTCGCCAGCGTGTCGTTCACCAGGTCTTTGGTGGTGATGCTGAACTTGCCGGTCGCTTTGGAGAACGCCACGGCCTGAACGCTGGTGTTGAACCGCATGTACTTGCGCACACCCGAGCGTTCCACGCGCCCGGCGATGTAATCATGCAGCACCGCACGCGGCGGGTAGGAAGGAATGGCGCGGCCGAAGTGTTCTTCAAAGGTGTAGTCCGCAAACTCCAGACATTCTTTGGGGCCGTTGGACCACAGATAGCGGTACATGCTGCCATGCACCGGTTCGCCGAATTCGTCGGTGCCGGTGCGCCAGGTGTAGTTCCACAAACCGCCCCAGTTGCTCTGGCGTTCAAAGCAGACGAGGTCGGGAATTTCGGCGCCCTTCAAGCGGGCAGATTCAAAAGCGCGAAGGGCAGCGAGGCCGCTGGGGCCCGCTCCGATAATGGCGACACTGCTCATGAGATTGAACATCCCGTGGGCTGTAGCGATGGTCCAAAAGCTAGCGCAGAGCCCTTGCTTCTGTAAACAGGGCTTTTAATATGCCGCAACTTTCTTTACTTTCATGAAACATGGCAATCGCAAAAAAACAGTGGTCGACAAGGTCTGCCAAGGACGTCAGCAAAGTCCTGAAACAGGAAGGTATTGAGGTAGTACACGCTGGCCTGTTCGACACGGAAGGTGTGTTTCGCGAGAAGCGCCTGCCGGTGGCACAGGCGCTGCACTATCTGGAACACGGCTGGTCGTTCATCGACGCCTTACCGTGGTGGGGACCGAACGACGCGGTGCGCGCAGACCGCCCCTACAACAGCGAAGCCTGCCAGTTCGATCCCGCCAGTCTCCGTCCTTATCCCTTCGAGCCCAATGCGGCGCTGATCGTTGCGGAGTACACCGGCCCGCACGCCGATTTGGCGCCCCGCGAACTGCTGGCCCGCCAACTGGCCAAGGCCAAAAAAATGGGCTTCTCGGCGCTCGGTGCCGCCGAATTCGAATTCATCATCCTGTCCGAAACGCCGGACTCGCTGACGCAAAAGAATTACGACAGCATCAACACCTACGCGCAGGAAAATCGCTGCTGGTCGGGGCTCTATCCCGCATCGGGTGCCAGCTTCCTCCGCGAATACGACCAAAGCCTCAAGGCGGCGGATATTCCGCTCCATCACATGTGCGCCGAACTGGGGCCGGGCTGTATCGAAGCCTCACTTCCCATTCGCGATCTGGCGACCGCCGCCGACGACAGCGCGCTGTTCAAAATGTTCACCAAGGCGTTCTGCATCCAGCACCAGCTCACCGCCTCCTTTATGGCGCAGCTGTCGGATAACCATCCGGGCCTCGGCGGACACCCCATCATTTCCCTCCAGTCACTGAAGACCGGTTTGCCGGTCTTCCACGACGCGAGTCACCCCACGGGTTTGTCGGAAACCTGCCGCCAGTTCATCGCCGGTGTGCTGCAGTTGCTGCCCGACTTGATGCCGATGTTTGCCGGCACCGTGAATTCCTACCGGCGCTACGTGCCGGGCAACTGGGCGCCGCGCACCGCAACCTGGGGCATCGGCAACTACACCTGCGGGCTGCGCATTGTGGCCGGCGCGCCGGAAGACACCCGCGTCGAGTTCCGTTTGCCCGGCGCCGACACCAACCCGCATCTTGCTTTCGCCATGCTGCTCGGTGCCGGACTCTACGGCATCGAGCACAAGCTGGAGCCGCCGCCGATGACCACCGACATCGGTCGCGAGTTTGTCCACGAATCGATTGGCCCGCTGCCGCGCACGCTGCTGGAAGCGGCCGAGAAAATGCGTGGCAGCGCGCTCGCCAAAGCCATGTTCGGGGAGCGCTTCGTCGCTCACTTCACCGAGAGCTGCATTCAGGAAGACCACCTGATGCGCCGGCACATCTCCGCGTTTGAGCGGCGCCGCTACCTGCATCACGTTTGATTCGTTAACCAACGCCTCCGGGCACTGCTGAGGAGAAATTCATGACCCCATTGGAAGCCTACGTCAAAGACCCCGCCCGCGTTGATGGCGTGAAAAAAGTACGCTCGATGATCAACGCGCTGGGAATTGAATACATCTACTACCAGTTTGTGTCCGTTACCGGCCGCATCGTGGGCAAAGGGGCGCCGGCCGATCACTGGGAACGCATTTCGACCAAAGGCTTCCAGCTGGTGTACGGCTCCACTGCCAATCTCTTTATCAGTCGTAAAGGTCGCTATCTGGGCTACGGGCCGGAAGCGAGCGAACTGGTGGGCATCGCCGATCCGGAAACCTTCTGCCAGCTGCCCTGGGAACCGAAAGTCGCGCGGGTGTTCTGCACCCTGTTCCGTAACCGCGAAGAACCGGTCGATCCGGGCGGGTTCCTGAGCTCCGACTGCCGCGGCAACCTCAAGCGTCAGCATGCCGATTTTGAGAAGAAGCACGGCCTGCGGCTGCGTCTGGGCACCGAGCCTGAAATGATGTGGCTAAAGAAGGGCGCCGACGGCAAGCCGGACGGCGGCGTGACGCGGCCGTTCTGTTACCACATCGACCAGTTCGAAGAGCTCCGCCCGATTACCCTCAGGGTCACCGAGTACTGCCGCAAGATGGGCATCGACTGCATTCAGGGGGACCATGAAGACGCCCCGGGTCAGCTCGAACTCAACTGGACCTACGACGACGTTGAGCGCACCTCCGACCGCCTCACCACCTATCGCCAGATTTGCGCGCAGGTGGCCCGTGAGTTCAACGTCATCGCCTGCTTCATGACCAAGCCGTTCATGCGCGTGTCGGCCAACGGCTGCCACCACAACTTTTCGCTGTGGAAAGGTGGTAAGGATGCGGTGCTGAAGCTGGGTGGCGACGGCAAGACTGCCATGCCGGACGTCTTCAAGTACGTTGGCGGCGGGGACAACAAGTTTGATCCGGAAGGCGACGACCAGCGCATGCCGGGCAAGATCGGCGTGTGGGCCGCGGGCGGCATCATCAAACATCTGCCGGCGCTGACCGCCATCGGCGCCTCGACCGTCAACTCCTATCGCCGCCTGATGGATCAGGGTTACTGGGCGCCGGTGTACAACAACTGGGGTTACCAGAACCGCACCTGCGCGCTCCGCGTCTCGGCCCCGGGCCGTTTCGAGTACCGCGCGGTCGATTCGATGGTCAATCCTTACCTGCTCAACTCTGCACTGCTCGCGGTGATGGACGAAGGCATCAGCAAGAAGATGGATCCGGGCCCGCTGGAACAGCGCAACATCTACGAACTCGAACTGGCCGGCAAGAAGGTCACCAAGCTGCCTAACAACCTCGGTTCGGCGCTGGACGCATTGGAAGCCGACCCGCTTGTGCGCTCGTCCATGCCGGGCGAGATGTGGGATGTGTTCATCGACTACAAGCGCGACGAGTGGGACAAGTTCCTGGCCACCGTCACCGCCTGGGACCACGAAACCTATATGGACTGCCTGCCATAAGCAGCGCGTTAAGGAGCAGAGGCCATGAAAGACTTCAGCGTCACCGATCAGCAGGTCGCCGACTTCAAGCGCGACGGCTTCATCACCGTCGACCGCATCATCAGCGATGAAGAAGTGGCCCTGCTCCGCGACCGTTACGACGAGCTTTTTAAAGGCAAATTTGAAACCGGTCTGGTGCCGGACGAAGTGAACTGGCAGGAAGGGCGCGATGCACCCGACCGCACGCGCCAGATTTGCAACGGCTGGAAATCAGACCGCTACGTCGCCAGCGTCATCCTGCAGGAATCGATTGGGCGGGCCTGCGCCAAACTCGGGAACTGGCCGGGCACGCGTATCAGCCAGGACAACATTCTGTGGAAGCCGCCGGGCGGCAAACCCTTAGGTTTCCATCAGGATTCTGCCTACGAGCAGTGGACCACGATCCCGGACTGGGTGAGTTGCTGGATTGCGCTGGACGACACCACCGCCGAAGGCGGCACGGTGGAATATGTGCGCGGCTCCCACCTGTGGGGACGCTCAGGGATGATTGAGCAGTTCCACGCGCCGGACGATCCCACCAAAGACATGATGAAGGCCGCCGCGGTGGCCGGCATCGAAACGCCTGAACGCGTGCCGATTGTGGTGAAAGCGGGCGGCGGCGCTTTCCACGGTGGCTGGACCTGGCATGGGTCAGACATCAATCGCAAAAACGTGCCCCGGCGTGCGATCGTGGCGCACTGCATGTCGTCTGAAACCCGCTTCCATCCCAACTACGTTGGCTACATCTACAGCCGCTACAAGCGCTTCGGCGACGACAGCATGGATGAATCCTTCTTCCCCATCCTGTGGCGCGACGACGGCTATCGCTCGATCTTTATCGAGCCCTACGTCGAGCGTCGCATTACCTGGGGTGAAGCCTTACCCGCGTGAGTCCTGTCCTTGGCCTGTTGGCCTGCGATGAAATCTGGGAGCCGCTGCGCGCGCGCCACGGCGACTACCCGGACATGTACAGCGCGCTGCTGGCAGAGGCGGGCGCGCGCTTCGAGTTGAAGCGCTATGCGGTCGCCGAAGGGGAATTTCCCACCACGGCCACCGAATGCGATGCCTGGTTGATTTCCGGTTCCCGCGCGAGCGTCTATGAGTCCTTATTCTGGATGGCGCCGGCGCTGCAACTGGTGCGCGACATCCACGCCGCCGGGGTGCCGCAGGTTGGGGTGTGTTTCGGACATCAGTTAATTGCCGAGGCGCTGGGTGGCAAGGTCGGGCGCGCCACCGTAGGCTGGGGCCACGGCGCGATCGAAATCAATGTCACTGCCACGCCCGACGCCTCGCCACCGCCCACTTCGCCCTTGCGGCTTTTCATGTGCCATCAGGATCAGGTGCTGGCGCTGCCGCCGGGAGCGGTGCGGCTGGCGAGTGCGGCGCATTGTCCGAATGCCATGTTCGTCCTGGGCGCGGATGCGCTCGGCATTCAGGCGCATCCCGAATTCTCCGAGGCCTTCATGCGCGAGATGTCGCTGGAAGAGGGCTCCACCCTGCCGCTGACGGTGCGCGAACACGCGCTGAAAACCCTGCACTTGCCCATCGACCGCCAGCCGATCGGACGCTGGATGGCGCAGTTTCTCAAGCTGCTGCCGACCTGAGTGAGCGCCACGGCGCCGCGTTCAGCAGCCTGCCTATCCATATTCCAGATCGGTCTTTAGCCTGACCTTGTCCGGCGCCGGTTGGCGGTATTAAGCCCGGCCCCAAACCGCTACAGTCGCGCTCACTCGAAAACTCACTGATGAGGGACGCACCCCGGTGCCCTTAATGCCCGCATGACTGTACTGACGCATCTGCAACGGCTTGAAGCCGAAAGCATTCACATCCTGCGCGAGGTGGTCTCCGAAACCGAGCGGCCGGTGATGTTGTATTCGGTGGGCAAAGATTCCGCCGTGATGCTGCATCTGGCGCGCAAGGCGTTTTATCCCGCGCCGCCGCCGTTTCCACTGCTGCACATCGACACCACCTGGAAGTTTCAGGCGATGTACGACATGCGCACCCGCATGGCCAAGGAGTCCGGCATGGAACTGCTGGTCTATCAAAACCCTGAGGCCAAGGCGCGCGGCATCAATCCTTTTGACCATGGCGCGCTCCACACCGACATGTGGAAAACCGAGGGCTTGAAGCAGGCGCTCGATCTGTACGGCTTCGATGCCGCCTTTGGCGGCGCGCGGCGGGATGAGGAAAAAAGCCGCGCCAAGGAGCGCATTTTTTCCTTTCGCTCCGCGAATCATCGCTGGGATCCGAAGAACCAGCGCCCCGAACTCTGGCGTCTCTATAACGCCCGCAAAGCCAAGGGCGAAAGCATCCGGGTGTTTCCCATTTCGAACTGGACCGAGCTCGATATCTGGCAGTACATCCATTTGGAAAACATCCCCATCGTGCCCCTGTATTTCTCGGCGCCGCGCCCGACCGTCGAGCGCGATGGGCTCTTGCTGATGGTGGACGATGCGCGCTTTCCCTTGCGGGCAGGCGAGGTGCCGGTGGCGCGCTCCATTCGCTTCCGCACACTCGGCTGCTATCCGCTGACCGGCGCGATTGAAAGCACCGCCACCACCTTGCCGGAAGTGATTCAGGAAATGCTGCTCACCACCACCTCCGAACGGCAGGGGCGGGCGATCGATCACGACCAGACGGCCAGCATGGAGAAGAAGAAGCAGGAGGGGTATTTCTGACGCGCCACGCCGCGAGCAGAGCACCAACACCATGAACGAGACGACCCCCGAATCTTCCTACAAGGCACACGACCTCATCGCCGAGAACATCGACGCCTATCTCGAACAGCACCAGCACAAGTCCCTGCTGCGCTTCATCACCTGCGGCTCGGTGGACGACGGCAAGTCCACCCTCATCGGGCGGCTGCTGTACGACTCCAAGATGATTTTTGAAGATCAGCTCGCCGCGCTCGAGGCCGACTCCAAGCGGGTGGGCACCCAGGGCCAGCAGATCGACTTCGCCCTGTTGGTGGACGGCCTCGCCGCCGAGCGCGAGCAGGGCATCACCATCGACGTCGCCTATCGCTTCTTCGCCACCGACAAGCGCAAGTTCATCGTGGCGGACACCCCGGGCCACGAGCAGTACACGCGCAATATGGTGACCGGCGCGTCGACCGCGGATCTGGCCGTGATTCTCATCGACGCGCGCAAAGGGGTGCTCACCCAAACCCGTCGCCACAGTTATCTCGCCCAGCTCATTGGCATCCGCAATCTGGTGCTGGCGGTTAACAAGATGGATTTAGTGGGCTACGACGAGCAGCGCTACAAGGACATCGTGGCCGACTACCGCGCCTTTGCCGACTCAATAGGCATCGCCGCGTTCACCGCCATGCCGATCTCCGGGTTTATGGGCGACAACATCACCGCGCCGTCCGGCAATATGCCCTGGTACACCGGGCCGGCTTTGTTGCCGCATCTGGAAAACGTGGCGCTCGACGTTACCGCCGCGCAGGACCAGCCCTTCCGCCTGCCGGTGCAGTGGGTGAGCCGGCCTAATCTGGATTTTCGTGGGTTCGCGGGGCTGATATCGGGCGGGCGCATCCGTCCCGGCGACGCGGTGCGCGTGCTGCCGTCCGGCAAAGTCTCGACCGTCACCCGCGTGGTGACGCTGGACGGCGATCTCGAAGAAGCGGTGGCGGGACAGTCCATCACGCTGACGCTCGCCGATGAAGTGGATTGCTCGCGCGGCGACGTACTCGCTGCCGCCGACAGCCCGCCGCAAGTCGCCGACCAGTTTGAAGCGACGCTGGTGTGGATGTCCGACGAGCCGCTGGTGCCCGGTCGCAGCTACTGGCTGAAACTCGGCACCCAGAATGTGTCGGCCCAAATCCAGACGCCGAAATATCAGGTCAACGTGAACACCATGGAGCATCTGGCGGCGAAGACCCTGGATCTCAACGCCATCGGCGTGGTGACCGTTACCACCGACAAACCGCTGGTGTTCGAAGCCTATGCGGCGAGTCACGATCTGGGCGGCTTTATCCTTATCGATAAATTCTCGAACGGTACCGTGGCCGCCGGCATGCTGCATTTCGCCCTTCGTCGCAGCCAGAACGTGCATTGGCAGGCGCTCGATATCACCCGCGAAGCGCACGCCGCGCAAAAGCAGCAGCAGCCGCGCGTGCTGTGGTTCACCGGGTTGTCGGGTGCCGGAAAATCCACCATCGCCAATCTGGTCGAGAAAAAACTGCACGCGCTCGGCAAGCACACCTTCCTGCTGGACGGCGACAACGTGCGGCATGGCCTGAACAAGGATTTGGGCTTCACCGAGACCGATCGCATCGAGAACATCCGGCGCGTGGGCGAGGTGGCGAAGTTGATGACCGACGCCGGGCTCATTGTGCTGACCGCCTTCATTTCCCCGTTCCGCGCCGAGCGCGACATGGTGCGCGCGATGCTGCCGGCCGGTGAGTTTGTCGAAATTTTTATCGACACCGCGCTGGCCGAAGCAGAACGCCGCGACGTGAAGGGGCTCTACAGGAAAGCGCGGGCGGGCGAGTTGAAGAACTTCACCGGCATCGATTCGCCTTATGAGCCGCCGGAACAGCCGGAAATCCGGATCGATACCGCAGCGATGACGCCGGAAGACGCCGCTGAGGAGATTGTGCGCGCACTGCTGTCTGGATAAGCGAGCCTGGAATCTGGGCTGAGAGAATTTGGGGGCAGGGTGAAAACGCTCAGACACATTCTGTGACAAGACGATGGTCAACTCAGCCGGCGACCGGGGCACCACGCTGCGCCTCATTGAGGTCGGCAAGCCGAACCAGAATGCCTGCATCGACTCGTTCAACGGTCGGTTGCGGGATGAGTGCCTGAACGAACACTGGTGCGTTCATTTGCTCCAAGCGCGAACGGTGATTGAAATGCTGGGACGGGAATACAACGAAGAAAGACCAAAGAAGGCCCTTGGCGGCATGACGCCAGCAGCCTATGCGAAACCTCTGGCCGAGGTTCGGCTACAGTGATGCCGGACGCTAAATCCCGCCGCGACTGACAGCGGGGGGACGTCGCCTGTATCGATCTTCCTGGTCAGGCGATGTGAACTTTGAAACCACCGTCTACCAACCTCTGGCGCGCGCAAGCCACCGCCTCATACGAGAGAAGGAGCCCGTTGCATGGGACCGTTCCGCGAATACAAAGTTATCCACGTCGCCGAAGGCGGCTGCGGCACCATCTTCTTTGGCGCTTCGGGCATTCCCCTGAAGAAGCTGGAGACGACTTTGAATCAGGAAGCCGCGCAGGGTTGGCAGCTGGTGTTTCAGGCGATCGAGCGCAAGCGCTTCTGGCTGTTCTGGGCGCGCGAGGCGGTCATCTGCACGCTAGGTCGCTAGGCGTGCGCGCCTCGCTGCCCGCGCGCGCCGTGCTGGCAGCCATCGCGGTGTGGCAGCGATACGGCGGCGGCGCGCGCCTGCTGGGCGCGACCTGCAATTTCACGCCCAGCTGCTCGGCCTATACCGCCTGCTGCGTTGAGCGCCTTGGCCTTACACAGGGTTTACGGCTCGGCTGGGGGCGACTGCGCCGCTGCACGGACCGCGAAGCGGTGGGCACGCAAGCAGACGAGCCCCCAACCGCGGGCGGCCAGCATGATTGACCAGCGCCGGGTTAACGCAGAGGAAGAGACGCTCCGCCAGCGCGTACGCGAACTGCCGGACGCCGCCAGAGCCCGCTTCTACGCCGACGTCGGTGAACGCCTGCGCGATCCCGATACCTACGCCGTCCTCAATTACTCACTGATCTGCGGTATCCATCACCTCTATCTGCGCCGCTACGCGCTGTGGCTGTTCGAGCTAGTGCTGAGCGTGCTGGGCATCGTGCTGCTGGTAACGCCCTGGCTGGCGCTGGGTGTCGTTTTGCTGCTGGTGCTCCTCGGCGCCGAGTTCTACTGCCTGTTCCGCTCGCAGCTCATCGTGCAGGACTACAACAACCGGGTGATGCGGGAGGTGTTGGCGGGGATGGGGTTTGGCAGCGTGGCGCAGCACGGGGGCTAGCCTGCATCGAACACTGGCACCCTGATGGTCCGCGGCATGTAGCTTCCAACATGCCCACGCCTCAGAACCGGTCGTCGCTCTACCGTGCCCCGCCAACCCCACTATGACCCCAGCGGGCGCCAAGATAATCCCGGATAAGGCTAGTCAGGGAGCTTAGGCTCAGCGTAAAAATTCTGATTTCGGGCTCGGCGTCAAAATTCGATGACATGTGGAGGCCGCCTCCATTCGAATCATTTTTCCGCTGACCCCAAATGTCCACAGCGCTCAACCCCGGTAGGCTTGAGCCTGTCGAAGCCTGCACGGGCCGGCACTGCCTCCCGGAAAAGGAGCGCCGGCGCCACCCCACGTTGCGTGGCGTAACGCCGTGGCCCGTATCGCGATTACTTCCCTTTGAACTCCGGCTGACGCTTCTCGAAGAAGGCGTTCACGGCTTCCAGGTGGTCGTCGGTGCGCTGGACGAGCACCTGCATGGCGGCGGACATTTCCATGATGTTGTCGAAGCTCGCACCCTGGCCTTCGCGCATCAGGCGCTTGGTCATGCGTAGCGCCTGCGGCGGCTGCTGGATGATGCGGCCGGCGAGCTTTTCGGCTTCATTCATCAGCTGATCGTCCGGGTATACCTCGGACACCAAGCCCCATTCGCGCGCGGTTTGCGCATCCACCACGTCGCCCGTGAAGTAGAGCTGCGCGGCGCGCGACCAGCCGATGGCGCGCGGCAGCAGCCAGGCCCCGCCGTCGCCCGGGATGAGGCCAATCTTCAGGAAGGTGGCGCCGAACTTGGCGGACGCCGCCGACAGGCGGATATCGCAGGTGGTGGCGACGTCGCCGCCCAAACCAATCGCCGGGCCGTTGATGGCGGCGATCATCGGCACTTCGATGCTCCACATGCTTTTGATGATGCGGTGGATGGATTCGCGATAGTGGTCGCGCAGCCGCAGGTTGTCGCAGCCGAACTCGCCGGTGCGGTCGCGCATGGCCTTCAAGTCACCGCCGGCGGAAAACGCGCTGCCGGCGCCGGTCATGATCACGCAGCGGATGTCGAAGTCGTCGTTAATTTTGCGGGCGGCCTGGGCAAAGGCTTCGCCGTCACCAGACAGGCCCAGCGGGTTGCGCTTGTCGGGGCGGTTGAGCGTGAGATATGCGATGTGGCCGCGCTTTTCGAACAGAAGGAGGTCGGTGCTGCTCATGGGATTCGCCTTTTTTGTACTAGTCATTAAAACAACCCCGGGGCTCGCCGGCAGCGGCGGCACCCGGGGTTGGTGTGCGGTCTATTTCGTGACCAGCGCCCAGAGTTGGTCGCCGCCGGTGGCAGTGGCAATGCGGCCGAGGGATTCGCCCCATTCGCCGCTGGTGCCGAACTCCGCGCGCCAGGACCACAGACGCCGGGTCAGGAACTGCAGGTCGTACTCGTAGGTAAACCCAATCGCGCCGTGCACCTGATGCGAGAGCCGGGTGAGCAGTTCCACCGAATCGCTGGCGCGGCACTTGGCCGCCGCGATTTCGAAGCCGGCGTCGTCGCTGCCGCTCAGGCCGCGGGCGTCCAGCGCCAGAAACGCCGTGCGCGCCATGGTGTCCACCGAGGCCATTGACCCGCCCAGTTCGGCCAGATGGTTCTGAATGGCCTGAAACTGCGAGAGGGCTCGACCAAACTGCACGCGGTCGGAGGTGTATTTCACGCTGAGTTCCAGACAGGCCGCCGCGCTGCCGGCAATCTGCGCCGCGCGGAGCATGGCGCCCAACCAACGGATAGCGTCGGGCTTGAGCGAGCTTGCCGCGCGCGCTATCGGCGCAGCACCTTTGAGACTCACCGTGTCGCGCGGTTCGCGCGCGAGATTCTGGCCCTGCGCCACGCTCACATGGCTGCCATCAAACAGCACCAGTTCGCCGGCGCTGGTCAGGCCCAGGAAATGCCCGGCCTCGCGGCCCCAGGGCACGCGCGGGATGTCGGCATTGAAGCTCGCGCCCGCTTCCAGCACGTCGGGCAGCAGCGCGATCACGCCCTGCGGCGCGCTGAGGCCGGCCTGTTCCAGCAGCCACAGCGCGAGCATCTGCTCGCCCACCGGCAGCGGCACGGCGTAGCGACCGCAGGCCCGCACCACGACAAAGGCATCTGCCCAACTGGCGGCCATGCCGCCAGCGGCTTCGCTCACCAGCACGTGGGTGAGGCCCTGTTCGGTCACCAAGTCCCAGAGTTCCGCCGACCAGCCCTGTTCTTCCACCTTCGACAGAAAAGCGCGGTCGACCTGTTCGGAAAAGAGGCGGGTGACGCTCTCTTCCAGCATGTTTTGTAGTTCGTTCATCGGACCCCCAGGCCACGCGCGATGATGCCGCGCAGGATTTCCAAAGTGCCGCCACGCAGCGAAAAGGACGGCGCCAGCTGCATCAGATTGCCCAGCACCTGCTGGTAGTCGGTGCCGGCGTCGGCGAGCGTCGGCTCCAACCCAACGAGTTCCTGCGCCAGACCGGGCAGGCGCTGTTCGAACTGGCAGCCGAGGTCTTTCACGATGGAGGCTTGCAGGCCGGGGTCGATGCCCTCGTTCAGCATGCCGGCAACCGACAGCGACATATTCCGCAGGGTCACCGCCCAAGCGACTTCTGCGCCCACCTTGGCCAGCGCCGCGGGGCTCGCGTTCTTGCCCAGCGCGTCCACCAAGCGGCTCAGCAGGATGAAGCAGGACAGATAGCGTTCCGGACCGCTGCGTTCAAACGCGAGCTCAGCTACCACCTGTTTCCAGCCATCGCCTTCCTTGCCCAGCAGCGCATCGGCAGGGAGCAGGGCGTCGACAAACGAGACTTCGTTGAAGTGCCCGCGGCCGGTGAGGTCTTTGATGGGGCGGGCCGTGATGCCCTTGGTGGCTTTGAGATCGATCAGGAACTGCGAGAGGCCGCGATGTTTGCTGTCGGGGCTGCTGTCGGTGCGGAGCAGGGCGATCATGTAGTCCGCGCGGTGCGCGTTCGTGGTCCAGATTTTGGTGCCGTTGATGAGCCAGCCGTCGGCGACCTTGTCGGCGCGGGTTTTGACCGACGCCAAATCCGATCCCGAATTGGGTTCGCTCATGCCGATGCAGAAGCAGACTTCGCCGGCGGTGAGGGCCGGAATGATTTTCTGCTTCTGGGCTTCGGTGCCGTAGCGAACGATCACCGGGCCGCTCTGGCGGTCGGCGATCCAGTGGAAGCCCACCGGCGCGCCGGCGGCGAGGGTTTCTTCCACAATCACGTAACGCTCGAGCGCGGAGCGCTCGTGCCCGCCGTAGACTTTCGGCAGGGTCATGCCCAGCCAGCCTGTGGCGCCCAGCT
>CAMCQE010000047.1 GCA_945876945.1 Klebsiella pneumoniae | reverse complement strand
CCGGCGCCGGTTTGGGCGGTGGTGCTTCTACAGGTGGAGGCGGCGCCTTGGCTTTCATCGAATCAGACACGGGCGCGAGGGACTTTTCCTTCGCGGCCTCAGCCGGCCGAGGCTGCGGTTTTGGCTTGGGCGGAGGCACCACGGCACTGCCTGCCGGTGCCACTTGCGCGGGCGGCGGGGGGGGCGCCACCGCCACCGGCGGTAGCGGCATGCCAGCACTAGCCGTCGCCGCCAGGGTCGGCGCGGACGCATTGAACCCCTCGTCAATTTCTTGAACGACTTCCCCCGGCAAGTGGGGGAAATCCGGCGCCGCCGGCTCCTGTGGCATTGGCGCCATGTCGTTGCGCGGTGTATGCGGCGGCGGCCGATATCCCCCATCCAGCACCATCGGCACGAGAATGACCGCCAGCGCGACCAACACTGCCGCACCAACAAGCCGCTGCTTTAATGCCTGTTCCATCAGTAATCCCGCTCGTGCATTCAGCCGATTCCCTGTTCAATCACACCCAGCACTTCGCCCACCGTCACGAAAGAGCCAACGACAAGGATGCGTTCACCGGGCTTGGCCTGCTCGGTGACTGCCCGCCAGGCGGCGCTGATCGAGTCGTAAGTGGCCGCTGCGGACCTGCGCGTCAAACCCGACCAGGTCGCGTAGAGTTCCGCCGCGCTGGCGCCGCGCGCGGCGGCGACGCTCGCCAGATGCCAACTGTCGACCACCGGCTCCAGCGTCCGCATCACGCTCAGGCGATCTTTGGTTTTCAGCATGCCCAAGACCACATGCGTACGGGGCACCGGCGGCAGGCTGGCGAGATTGGCCACAAATGCGCTGACGGCCTGCGCGTTGTGCGCGACGTCGAGGATCACCTCGTAGGCGCCGGCAATGCGCTGGAAGCGCCCGCGCAAACTCACGCCGGAAAGTCCCGCAGCAATTTGTTCGAATGACAGGGGATGGCGCGCCTGCAGGAGGTCGATGACCTTCAGCACGCCGGCCGCGTTCCGCAATTGGTAAGCGCCCAGTAGCGCCGGACGTGGCAAAGCCTCCAGCAGCGTCTCGCCCGACCACCAGTGCCAGGTGTGGGCCTCTTCCGTGAAATGAAAGCCAACCCCCAGCACCGATAACTCGGCGCCTACGGCGTGGGCGCATTCATGCAGGCTCAGCGGCACTTCCGGATCGGAGCACACCGCCGGCGTATGCGCCCGCATGATGCCGGCCTTTTCGCGCGCGATGGCTTCGCGGGTGTTCCCCAGCCATTCCACGTGGTCGATATCCAAAGTGGCGATGATGGCAACGCTGGGATCAACGATGTTAACGGCGTCGAGGCGCCCGCCCATGCCGACTTCGAGAATCATGATGTCGAGCTTGGCGGCGGCAAAAATCACCAGCGCCGCGAGCGTGCCGAACTCGAAAAACGTGAGCGGCGTGTCGCCCCGCGCGGCGTCGACCCGCGCGAACGCGTCGCAGATCAGGTCGTCATCTACCGGCACACCGGCTACTTTGATGCGCTCGTTGTAGCGCAGAAGATGCGGCGAGGTGTAAGTGCCAACCCGATAACCGGCTAGACGGTAGGTGGTGTCCAGCATCGCGACCGTTGAGCCTTTGCCATTCGTGCCCGCCACGGTGAGCACAGTGGCGGCAGGCGCCAACACCCCGAGCCGCTCAGCAACCGCCCGGGATCGCTCAAGACCCAGCTCGATTTCGGTGGGATGCAGGGATTCCTGCCAGGCCAACCAATCCGCGAGGGAGCGCCGTGCTCCCGGCACCGGATCGGCAGACGGCAGGCTCATCGAGCGATCAAGCCTTGACTGCGAGCGATTCGCTGGCCGCTGGCGCCGGGTTGTGCATCAAAATGCTGAGAATGCGCGCAAGCTGAGGACGCAGTTCGCGGCGGTCGGCAATGAGATCGATGGCGCCGTGCGCCAGCAGGAATTCACTGCGCTGAAACCCTTCTGGCAGAACCTGACGGACGGTTTGCTCAATCACCCGTGGTCCGGCAAAGCCGATCAACGCCCCGGGTTCCGCCACGATAACGTCGCCCAACATCGCCACGCTGGCGGAGACACCGCCGGTGGTGGGGTCGGTCAGCACCGACACATAGGGCAGGCGATGGGCGCGCAGCTCGGAGAGAGCGGCGCTGGTCTTGGCCATCTGCATCAACGAGACGAGCGCCTCCTGCATCCGGGCACCGCCGCTCGCGCAGAAACACACGAAAGCGGCGCGTTCTTCGATGGCCCGGCGCACACCGCGCACAAAACGTTCGCCCACCACCGAGCCCATGGAGCCCGCCATAAACCCAAACTCAAACGCACTCGCCACCACCGGCATGCCCATGAGGCTACCGGCCATCACGACCAGCGCATCGGTTTCGCCGGATTCTTTCTGGGCGGCGGTAATCCTGTCGCGGTACCGCTTGGAGTCGCGGAACTTGAGGAAATCCAGGGGCGTAACCGAGGCGCCGATCTCGACGCCCGAATCGGCGTCGAGGAAATGACCGAGCCGCGTCCGCGCCGAAATACGGGAGTGATGGTCGCACTTCACGCACACGCCGAGGTTGCGATCCAGCTCAGCGCGATAAAGCACCGATTTGCAGGCGGGGCAGGAGGTCCAAATCCCCTCCGGCACGCCTTTTTTGCCCGCCGACTCCGTCCGAATGCGCGAAGGCAGTAGTCGTTTGAACCAATCCAATTGCGTTTTCTCCTTGCGCCGGCCGTCAGGCGGCCGCGCGAGTATCGTCCATCGCCAGCCGTAGCCCGTGGGCGAAGGCTTCGAGCGCACTGGCCCCAGCAGCGACATCGTTGGCGTTTTCGATGATTTCGATCAGCGCGCTACCGACGATAACGGCGTCTGAGGTGAGGGCTACTGCGGCCGCCGCCGCTGCCGTGCGTACCCCGAAGCCCACGCCGACCGGTAAACCGGTCGCCGCTTTGAGTTCTGACACGCGCGAAAGGACCGCGGTCGCCTCGGCGGACTTTTCGCCGGTCACGCCATTGACCGACACGTAGTACACGAATCCATTCGCAAACTCGCGCACCGCCGCGACGCGCGCAGCCGAGGAGGTGGGCGCCAGCAGGAAAATCTGCGACAGCCCGGCCGCCCGTACGGCGCCATGCAGAGCACCGGCCTCTTCCGGCGGCAGGTCAACGGTAAGCACACCGTCGGCGCCGGCCGCCGCAGCGGCGCTGGCGAAAATCTCATAACCCATGCGCTCGATGGGATTGAGGTAACCCATCAAGACCACCGGCGTGGTCTGGTCGGTGCGACGAAAGGCTTCCACCAAGGCTAAAACTTTGCGCAGGTTCATGCCGCCAGCCAGCGCGCGCTCACTGGCACGCTGAATGGTCGGGCCATCGGCCATCGGATCGGAGAACGGCACCCCGAGTTCGACCACGTCCGCGCCCCCACGCACTAGCGCGTGCATATAGGCCAGCGTGGCATCGGGATGCGGGTCTCCGGCCGTGATGAAAGTCACCAGCCCACTTCGACCCTGACTGGCCAGCGCTGCAAAACGGGCTTCAATACGATTGTTCATGGTGTTCACAGCGTCATGCCTTCGCGAGCGGCGACCGTGGGAATGTCTTTATCACCACGTCCGGACAGATTTACGACAATGATGTGATCCTTGGGCAGGGTGGGCGCCAGTTTGGCGACGTAAGCCAGCGCGTGGCTCGTTTCCAGCGCCGGAATAATGCCTTCCATCCGGGTCAAGGTATGGAAGCCCTTCAGTGCTTCATCGTCCGTTACGGCCACATAGCTGGCGCGGCCGGTGTCTTTCAGCCAGGCGTGCTCGGGGCCCACGCCAGGATAATCAAGCCCCGCCGAAATCGAATGCGTTTCGATGATCTGGCCGTCTTCATCCTGCATCAGGTAGGTGCGATTGCCGTGCAGTACCCCGGGGACACCGGCTGACAAAGGCGCCGAATGCCGGCCCGTTTCCACCCCATCGCCACCGGCTTCAACACCGATGAGTTTCACGCTCTCGTCCGCGAGGAAGGGATAGAAAATGCCCATGGCGTTCGAGCCACCACCCACACAGGCAACGACCGAATCGGGCAGGCGCCCCAGCTTGGAGAGACACTGTTCGCGAGTTTCGCGACCCATCACGGACTGAAAATCACGCACCATCGCCGGATAGGGATGAGGCCCGGCCACGGTGCCAATGATGTAGAAGGTATCTTCGACGTTGCTCACCCAGTCGCGCAGCGCTTCGTTAAGCGCGTCTTTCAATGTTTTTGAGCCTGACTGCACCGGCATGACTTCGGCGCCCAGCAGCTTCATGCGAAAGACGTTGTAAGACTGGCGCTGGATGTCATGAGCGCCCATGTACACCCGGCAACTCATCCCAAAGCGGGCGCAAATGGTGGCGGTGGCCACGCCGTGCTGACCGGCGCCGGTTTCCGCGATGATGCGACGTTTGCCCATGCGCCGTGCCACCAGCGCCTGGCCGATCGTGTTGTTGATCTTGTGCGCGCCGGTATGGTTGAGGTCTTCGCGCTTGAGATAAATCTGCGCGCCGCCCAGTTCGCGCGACCAGCGCTCGGCGTGATAGAGCGGCGAGGGGCGGCCGACAAATTCGGCTAAATCCCGCTCGAACTCCCGGATAAATTCCGGATCGGCCATGCATTCACGATAGGCCGCTTCAAGCTCGGCCAGCGGGGCCATCAGCGTTTCGGCCACGAACTTGCCGCCATAAGGCCCGAAATGCCCGTGCTCATCAGGCAGACTGGTCAGGGGTAGCGCGCCTTCTACTGGAATTTCACTGCTCGCGTTCAAGTGCATTTACCTCAGCGACAAACAATCGCATTTTCGCGGAATCTTTAAGCCCTTTTGCCTGTTCGATGCCACCGCTGACATCGACGGCGAACGGCGCCACTTCCCGGATGGCGCGCGCCACGTTGGCGCTGTTCAGGCCTCCAGCCAAAATCATCGGTTTCGAGCGCTCGGCAGGCACGAGAGACCAGTCGAACGCCTCGCCGGTGCCGCCTGCGAGTTGCGGATGCCAGGTGTCGAGCAACAAGGCACACGCGCCAACGTAGCTAAGCGCCGCCTCGGTCACCGAGTGCCGGTCTTTCACCCGCACCGCTTTGACATAGCTCCGTCCGTATTGTTCGCAGTAGGCAGGCGACTCTTCGCCATGGAACTGTACGAGCGACAGGCCCGTCTGGCCGACAATCTCGTGAACTTTCATCAGCGGCGCATCGACGAACAGCCCCACCGCGCTGACAAACGCGGGCAAGCTGCGAATGATCGCCCCTGCCTCGGCAGGTTCGATATTGCGGGGACTGGCAGGATGAAACACAAAGCCAAGCGCATCCACGCCCAGCGCCACCGCAATCGCGGCATCGGATGCTCTGGTGATGCCGCAAAATTTGATGCGTATCCGTTGATTCATCGCCTTGTGTATCCCGCGCGACCACGCGTTGGTGTGCGCTGATGGCGCCGCCGCATTATCCCGCTTTAGCGCTGAGATGGGTATAAGGAATTACCCGTTAGCCAAGGCAGAAAAGCACCATCGGCACAGGCCGGAAGCTGATAGCGCTCAGGATAGTGCGGACCCAAAAAATAAAGTCCGCCAGCGGGCGCGGTCATCGCGGCCTGCCGCCGATCGCGCGCGGCCAATACTGCCGCAGCCCAGCCGGGTTCCCGTTCGCCCGCGCCGATTTTCAACAGCACGCCGACGATATTTCGGACCATGTGTTGCAGGAAAGCGTTGGCCGTAATGTGCACGGCGATCCATTCGTCCTGCCGGGTCACCGTGAGCTGATGCACGGTCCGCACCGGATGATTGGCCTGACAGCCGGCTGCCCGGAACGAAGAAAAATCGTGCTCGCCAAGCAGGAAGTTAGCCGCCTCCGCCATCCGCGAGACCTCAAGCGGGCGGTGTTCCCATGCGGCCTTGCCATGCCAGAGCCCAGCTCGGCTGGAGCGGTTAAGCAGAACGTAGGTATAACTCCGCGCGTCGGCGGAAAATCTGGCATTGAAGTCGTCGGCCACGGGCTGGGCCCAGCGAATGCTGACCGAGCGTGGCAAATGAGTATTGGCGCCGAGCGTCCAGGCGCGGGGGCTACGCTCGCGGCTCGTATCAAAGTGGGCGACCTGACAGACCGCATGAACGCCCGCATCGGTGCGGCCAGCACACTGCACGGTAACGGGTTCATCAGCAACGGCCGACAAGGCGGTTTCAACCGCCGCCTGGACTCCGGGACCATCTACCTGCGTTTGCCAGCCACAGAACGGTTGGCCGTCGTATTCGATGCCTACTGCAAACCGCATGTCGCGCCGGGTTCCGCGCGCCAGCGCCAGAGTGGGGAGTTCAGCTGATCTGGGCGAGCAAGCGCCCCGCTTCGTCTTGTTGGTTCACCGAACCGTCTTGCTTGACTTCGAGCAGGATGGCGCGGGCCGCCTCGTTTTCGCCAAGTTCGATATAGGCTTTCGCCAAATTAAGTTTCGAATCGGCTTCGTCGTCGTCATGGAATCCAGTTCCGGCGTGGTCGTCTTCCCCATGGCCGCGACTGGCAGGGGCCGCTGTCGCATGCTCTCCCGTGCGGTCGATGGTGAGGTCGAGATCGAGTGATTCCGGAGCGCCGGTTTCGAACTCAGGCGCAGAGAGGTCGAACTCAAGGTCAGCGGCTTCAAGATGGTCGCCCGTGCCATTCAACGCAGCGATGGAGGCTTCCAATTCAGCGGACAGGTCCCGCAGCGACGTATCCATTTTTGACTTGGGCACCTCGGCGGTGTCATCAAGATAGAGATCTGGCACTGACGAGGTGTCGTCGATCGAGAGATCAAAATCGAGCTCGCCGTCTTCATCATCAAGCGTCACCAACTGCAAATCGCTTTCATCCTCGGCCGCCGTCAGGCTTACCGATTCGGGCTCGGGCAGGTCAAGATTGAAATCAAGTTCGTCGAGGACTTCACTCCCGGAACCGGCTTGAGACGTCGTCATGACGACCGTTGACTCATGTGCCTGCTCATTGGTTTCGTCAGCCAGACCCGAGATATCGAAATCAAGCGCGCCGTCATCCTCGTGTGCGGCCCCCAAGTCCAACGGAGAATTCGTGGCGTCGAGGTCGAAATCGCCCAGATCACCGATATCGAAATCGATTTCATCGCCGACCGCTTCCGCCGCAGCGGCGTCGAGGCCGCCCCCGGTGGCGGTGCGGGTCAGGCTCTCAGCCTCGGCGTTGCCACTCTCCATGACGTCGAAGACGTCTGCGGTTGAGGTCAAATCAAGCAACTGTCCATTGTCACCAGACTGGGCGGCAGTCTCTTCACCCGAGATATCAAAAACGTCGTCAGCAGCCGGCGCGGTAGCACTTCCAGGTGCCAGAAAACCCGCCTGCTCCAGTTTTTCTACCGTCGCGGTGAGGTCCAGAATTTCACCGTCGTCCGGCTCCCCGGCGGTGAGATCAAGCATTTCGGGAAACAGCGAATCCGCGGTCGGCGCTGCTTGCGGCTCGCGTTCCATGGTAGTTGCCCCGAAGAGACTCACGTGGGTGGTCTCAATCGGCCCGTCAACCTCATTTGGCCCGTTGGCATCGGCCGTGATGTCCACGATCGCGGCGCTCGCGGCAGCGCTGACAGCGGCGGTAACCACACCCGGTGCAAAGAGTTCCCGCTGGGGCGACATCGCGTCCCACATCGCGACCACGCTGGACCACATCGAGTCCTGTTGGCCAAACTTATTGCTGAAGTCGCGCGCGGCTTGCTCGTACGCGGGCAAGTTGTTGGCCGAATAGAAAATCTCCAGCAGGCGCAACTGATAGCGGGGTTCGCTGGGATACTGCGCAATCACCTTGCGCACCAGCTCTTCAGCCTGATCGAAGCGCTCATACGCCAGATAGACGTTGACCTCTTCCAAGGGATCGACGCTAAGGGTTTCAGCGGGAGCCTCAATGGTCCGGGCGTGCGGGTCAGCGATAGCACTGGCAGGCGGCAACGTGTCGGACAGCTCATCCATACGGAGAGTCTGAGTGCCGTCGTCCGGTATCTCGCGCGGGCTATCGACAACCGAAGGTTCGACCGCCGCGACCGCCGAGGTCGCGCTCGTTTGCGGCACCTTGGGCGCCCCCGTCCCGCGGCCGCGCAATTTGCTCAAGCCTAAAATCAGAAGTGCTAGCAACGAGCCCAGAATGCCAAAGACAGTGATTGCACCACCGGGAACCAAATCCCGCACCGTCTGCGGCAGGAGTTGGTCAAGGAAGCCCTCGTCCTGTTCAGGCACAACGGCGGGGGCTGCGGGCGCCGGAGGCTTCGGCGCGGCCGATTTAGCCGGTGCACTGGCCTCCGGCACTACCGTCGGAGCGGCTGGCGATGACGCAGCCTCGGCAGCTGGCTCTGGCGCTGCCGGTGCGGACACAGTGGCGGGTGCTGTGGGCGCACTAGCCTGCGCCGGCACGCCGGTTTGGCTCGCCTGCAGCTTGGCCAGTTCTTCGTCCTTTAGCTGAACCTGCCGCTGCAGCAGATCAATGATGTCTTCCGCTTCGTCAAGACGAGCCTTGAGTTCGAGAGTCTGGTCGCTTTGGGCAGCAGCATGCTCGTCGCCCAGTTCTTTTCCACCGCCACCGGCGGCTTCGGCTTTGCTCTTGGGCGCGACGATTTCGAGGTGCGCATCTGCCGGCTTGCTCCCCGAGTCTGGTGCGGCCGCAGCCTCGGCGGTTCGGGGCTGCTGGGGCACGAGACGCTTGGCCGCCCCTTGCCGATATTCCTGCCAGAGTTGGGTTTGACGCGTGAGTTCGGTGGCCGCCTCACTCCGGCTGAGGGCGGCCAATTCAGCCGCCGAGGGCACCTTGAGCACTGCGCCCTTGCGCAACATGTTGATGTTGCCGGTAGGAAAGCCTTCAGGATTGGCGCGCAACAAGGCCAACATCATCTGTTGCACGGAGACATTGGCCGGCTTGTGCTGTTGCGCCAGCGCCCACAGGGTCTCACCCGCCGCGATAGGGCCGATGGTGCCGGCCGAAACGGCGGGAGGTGCGCTCACCGGCGCCGGTGCTCGCGCAACAGGTGCGGGACTGCGGGGCACAGCCGGTGCCGGCGTGACTTTCGGTGCCTGTGCGGCTTGACGGCGATTGGGATCGTACAAAGGGGGATCGAGCAGAACGGTGTACTCACGCACCGTGCGGCCTTGGGCCCAATTCAACTCAACCAGAAAGTCCAGATACGGTTCGCGGACCGCGTCACGCGTAAAAACCCGAATGTAATCGTTGCCTTTCGGATTCGAAACGACTTCAAATTTGAGCGCCAGCAGGACTGCATCGCGGGCAAGCCCGGCCCGGTCAAACTGTGCCGTGTCGGCAAGCTTGATAGTCAAGGCATCAAAATCTCCGGGCTGGGCGCCAAGAATTTCGATCTTTCCTTCAAACGGCTGGTTCAGGGCTGACGAGGCCTTCAAAGTTCCCAAGCCCAGCGCAGGGGCCACGACGGGAAACATCAGCGAGATTGCCAGCGCAACGGCCCTTTTCCGTAGCATGTTCTGCTTCCTTAGTCGCTCAACGAAAATAGCCGAACTTGAGCATGACTATCGCCGGGGGCGATCTTGGCAATCTCAACTTTCGACCTGCGATAGAACTTTACAATTCAACGTTAAATCTAACTTATAGATAACTGTTTACCAAGATTTCCGCGATCTGGACACTGTTAAGCGCCGCGCCTTTCCGCACATTGTCGGAGACGACCCACAGATTAAGTCCACGGGGGTGGGAGATATCTTCCCGAATTCGTCCCACATACACGGGATCGTGATTGGCCGCCTCGGTGACTGCCGTGGGGTAGCCGCCGTCTTTGCGCTCATCCAGCAATTTGACGCCAGGGGCTTTGCAGAGCAATGCGCGCGCTGTTTCAAGATCGATTTTTTCACGCGTCTCGATATGAACCGCCTCGGAGTGGCCGTAAAAAACCGGCACGCGCACGGCGGTTGGGTTCACCTGAATGCGGTCGTCGCCCATGATCTTGCGGGTCTCCCACACCATTTTCATTTCTTCCTTGGTGTAGCCGTTGTCCATGAAGACGTCGATCTGGGGCAGGCAGTTGAACGCAATCTGACGCGGATAAACCTTGTTTTCCGTCGGTTTGCCGTTCAGCAACTCGGCGGTCTGGCGTGCCAGTTCCTCAATGGCCTCTTTGCCGGTGCCCGATACCGCCTGATAGGTGCAAACGTTGATGCGCTCGATCCCAACCGCATCGTAAATAGGCTTCAGCGCCACCAGCATCTGGATAGTGGAGCAATTGGGGTTGGCGATGATTCCCCGGTTCCGGTACTCGGCTATCGCAGCGGGATTGACCTCGGGCACGACCAACGGAATATCGGCGTCGTACCGGAACTGCGAGGTGTTATCGATAACGACGCAGCCAGCGGCGGCGGCTTTCGGCGCATAGACGGCAGAAACCGACGCGCCGGGCGAGAACAAGCCAATTTGAACGGTACTGAAATCGAAGGTGTCGAGGTCTTCCACCGTCAAATAGCGGCCCGCATATTGGACCTTGCTACCGGCAGAACGGGCGCTGGCCACCGCATGCACCCGGTCGGCGGGGAACTTGCGCTCGGCGAGGATCGACAGCATGGTCTCGCCTACGGCACCCGTAGCGCCGACGACGGCCACATTGAATTTACGACTCATTGCTAAATTTCCTTCGACTTTGAGCGGCTAGGCCTGAAGTGCCGCGACGACTTGCTGCCCCATCTCCACCGTGCCCACCACCTGAGTGCCCGGGCTCTGGATGTCGGCAGTCCGGTAACCCTGTTCCAATACCCGGGCGACGGCCTGTTCTACTCGTGCCGCTTGGGTCGGCTCGTTGAGCGAATAGCGCAGCATCATCGCCACCGACAGGATCGTTGCCAGCGGATTGGCAATGTTACGGCCGGCGATATCTGGCGCGGAACCATGAATCGGCTCATACATGCCCTTCCCGTTCGCATCCAGCGATGCGGACGGCAACATGCCTATCGATCCGGTCAGCATCGAAGCCAGATCCGAAAGGATGTCCCCAAAGATGTTGCCGGTGACGATCACGTCGAACTGTTTTGGCGCTCGCACCAACTGCATCGCGGCGTTATCAACATACATGTGACTGAGCGATACCGCCGGATATTCTTTTGCCACTTCCGTCACGACTTCGCGCCACAGTTCGGTCGTCTCCAGCACGTTGGCCTTGTCGACCGAGCACAGACGCCCCTGACGTTGTCCGGCGGTGCGGAAAGCCGCATGCGCGATACGGCGAATTTCCGCTTCGGAGTAAATCATCGTGTTCCGCCCCACCCGACTGCCGTCGGCCAGGGTTTCGATGCCGCGCGGTTGTCCGAAGTAAATGTCCCCGGTCAGTTCGCGGACGATCATGATGTCGAGTCCACCCACCACTTCGGGCTTGAGCGCAGACGCATCGGCCAGCGCGTTGAACAGCGATGCTGGCCGGAGATTGCAGAACAGTTCCAGTCCCGATCGCAACGCGAGCAAGCCGCGCTCGGGACGCTTGGCGCGCTCAATTTGATCCCACTGCGGCCCACCGACCGCGCCCAGCAAAATCGCGTCCGCGGCGCGACCGGCCTTGAGCGTGGCCTCGGGCAATGGTTCGCCGGTGGCTTCGTAAGCACAGCCCCCAATCAGCGCTTCTTCGGATTCGAACTGGAGTCCAAACCGCTCGCGCAAAGCATGCAGTACCGCGGTGGCAGCGCCCACGATTTCCGGGCCAATACCGTCGCCGCTGATCAGGAGGATCTTGTGCGTCATCGGGAACAATCACTATTGAAAAAGGGGTCGGGAGGATAACCGAAAGAATCCTGCCAAGGTATCGATGGCACCGCTCTCAGGCCCCTCTATACTAGCGGCCCACCCAGCGCCGACCATTGCCAGCCATGAACCCCGGACTTGCCCGTTTACAACCTTATCCATTCGAGCGGCTCGCCGGTTTGCGCGCAGGGCTAGTGCCCAACCCGGCGCTGGCGCCGATCAATCTGTCGATTGGCGAACCGCAACACCCCACACCGCAACTCGTGCTCGACGCGCTGGTCGCCGCCCTCGCAGGCACGGCCAAGTATCCCGCCACCAAGGGCTCTGACGAATTGCGCCACGCGATTGCACGGTGGCTGGAGCGCCGCTTCAAATTGCCCGCGCTAAGCGTCTCCGCCGACCACATGGTGCTGCCGGCCAACGGCACCCGCGAAGCGCTCTTTGCCATTGCCCAGTGCCTGATCGACCGCAGCCCGGGCAAATCGCGCGTGCTGATGCCCAATCCGTTCTATCAGATTTACGAGGGAGCGGCCTTGCTCGCCGGCGGCGAACCCTGGTTTCTGCCCTGCCCCGCCGAGCGCGGGTTTTTGCCCGATTTCTCGCAGGTGCCGAAAGATGTCTGGGCCAGTTGCAAGCTGGTGTATGCGTGTTCGCCGGCTAATCCGTCTGGTGCGGTGATGAGCGTGGCCGATTACGCCGAACTGCTGGCGCTCGCCGACGAACACGATTTCACGGTCGTCTCAGACGAGTGCTATTCAGAGCTGTATGCGGATGAACTCGCCCCACCCTGCGGCTTGCTCGAGGCCGCGTGGGCGCTCGGCCGACATGATTTCAGCCGCTGTCTGGTGATGCATAGTCTGTCAAAGCGCTCAAACGCCCCGGGCCTGCGCTCGGGGTTTATTGCGGGCGACGCGCAGCTGCTCCGCGAGTTCCTGCGCTATCGCACCTATCACGGCGCCGCGATGCCGCTCCACGTGCAGGCGGCCAGCGTGGCGGCCTGGAATGATGAAACTCACGTAGCGGCGAATCGCGCGCTGTACCGGGCGAAATTTAGCGCCGTTACGCCCCTGATCGCCGAAGTGGCGAAGGTCAGTCTGCCCGCTGGCGGGTTTTACCTGTGGCCTCAGTTTGATTGTGATGATGCCGCGCTGTGCCGGCGCCTGCTGGCCGAATCGAATGTGCTCACGCTGCCCGGGAGCTACCTCGCGCGTGACACCGGCACCGGTAACCCGGGAGCCGGGCGCTTACGTCTGGCGCTCGTTGCCTCGTTTGAAGAATGCCTGGAGGCAGCGCAGCGCCTGCGCGACTCCTTGCTCACCACCTAACTCTCAGCCAAGACCCAAACTGGAATACCAAAGATGGAAGCACTCTCCCGCGTAATAGAAGCCGCTTTTGAAGATCGCGCCCAACTCTCACCTGGCAACGCCCCATCTGCTGTGCGCAACGCAGTGGATGAAACGCTGGCCCTGCTAGACAGCGGGGAACTGCGCGTCGCGGAAAAACGTGACGGGCAGTGGGTAGTGAATGAGTGGGCGAAAAAAGCGGTGCTGCTGAGCTTCCGCCTGAACGACAACGCCGTCATGGACGGCGGGCACACGCAGTATTTCGACAAGGTTCCGAGCAAGTTTGCCGGCCTTAGCGACGCGGACTTCCGCCAGATCGGGGCCCGCATCGTCCCGCCCGCCATCGCGCGGCGCGGCAGCTATATCGCCCCCGGCGTCATCCTGATGCCGAGCTACGTGAATATCGGCGCCTATGTCGACAGCGGCAGCATGGTCGACACCTGGGCCACCGTGGGCTCCTGTGCCCAGATCGGGAAGAACGTGCATTTGTCTGGCGGCGTTGGCATCGGCGGCGTGCTGGAACCGCTGCAAGCTTCGCCCACCATCATTGAAGACAACTGCTTTGTTGGCGCTCGCTCGGAAGTGGTGGAAGGTGTGGTGGTAGGCGAAGGTTCGGTCATCTCGATGGGCGTTTTCCTCGGCCAGAGCACCAAGATTCTTGACCGCGCGACGGGCCAGATTACCCACGGCTATATCCCGCCGGGTTCGGTCGTGGTGTCCGGCAGCCTGCCATCAGCCGATGGCAGCCACAGCCTTTATTGTGCGGTGATTGTGAAACGGGTCGACGCCCAGACCCGTTCCAAGGTCAGCATCAACGAGCTATTGCGCGACGACTAAACAACGCCCGGCGCCGCGTTCGCTTGCCGCCGAACGCCGTGGCCATCAAGTCGCCGGGTTCGCCAGACTCCGATAGACCGTATCCGCGAGTTGCGCGGCGAAATCCGCCACCTGCTGCATGTTCCGACCTTCGACCATCACGCGGATCACCGGCTCGGTGCCCGAGGGTCGGAGCAGAACGCGTCCTTCACCGCTTAACGCAGCCTCAACCTCGGCTACGGCGCTGTGAACCTCAGGCGGAAAACCACCCTCGGCGCGGCGCTGCACGCGCACGTTGACCAAGGTTTGGGGGAAGAGATTCATCCCGCTCACCAGCTCTGCGAGGCTAGCGTTCTGCGTCAACATCGCTTCCAGCACCTGCAGCGCCGAGATAATGCCATCCCCGGTGCTGGTGAGATCGAGACAAATAATGTGCCCCGACGACTCGCCGCCCAAGGTCCAGCCATTGGCGTTCAGCATCTCCAGCACATAGCGATCGCCTACCGCCGCGCGGTGAAACTCAAGTCCGGACTCGCGGATCGCAAGTTCCAGCCCGAAATTGCTCATCTGAGTCCCCACCACGGCGCCAGTCAGGCGGCCTAGCCGCTGCCGGTGCTGGGCGATGATGTAGGTCAGTTGGTCGCCGTCGAGTACCTGCCCCTGCGCGTCAACCATCATCAGGCGGTCGCCGTCACCGTCCAGCGCAATCCCCAGATCGGCCTGCTCGGCGAGCACGGCCTGGCGCAGCGCCTCGGGCGCTGTGGCGCCCACTTTGTCGTTGATGTTGAACCCGTCGGGCGCGACCCCGATCGCAACGACCCGGGCGCCCAATTCCTCCAGAACGTCGGGCGCAATGTGATAAGTGGCGCCGTGCGCGCAGTCCACCACGATTTTCAGCCCCGTCAGATCGAGCTGACTGGAGAAGGTGCTTTTACAGAATTCGATATAGCGCCCGGCGGCATCCATCACGCGGTGGGCCTTGCCGAGTTCACGGGAAGTGACGGTGGCAAAGGGCTTTTCCAGCTCGCGTTCGATTTCGAGTTCCACCTCATCCGGCAGCTTCGCGCCATTGCCGGAAAAGAACTTGATGCCGTTGTCGTCAAACGGGTTATGCGAGGCGCTGATGACTATTCCCGCCTGGGCGTGGAATGTTCGCGTGAGGTAGGCGATGCCAGGCGTCGGCATCGGGCCAAGCAAATGGATGTCCACGCCAGCCGCCGACAAGCCCGCTTCCAGCGCCGACTCAAACATATAACCGGACACGCGGGTGTCCTTGCCAATGAGCACTTTCGGTTTGCCGCGTGCGCCACGGGCGAGCACCCGACCTGCCGCCCAGCCGAGCTTCATGACGAAGTCAGGGGTGATGGGTGAGATGCCGACGCGTCCCCTGATGCCGTCGGTGCCGAAGTATTGCCGTTCGCTGCTATTGGCCATGAAGAGTCGGAACTGTGTGCTGAAGGTGACGGATACTTAACCTCCGGCGCCCCGTCAGGCGCCGGATCCTGAGCAGTCTTTAGTGCGAGCTCGCTGTGCCGCCGATTGCCGAATCGGCATCATCCTGCGCGGCGCCGGGACTGCCGTTTGAGGGCGAGGGGCGACCCCGGTCGTCATCATCCCAGTTTTGCGGCACGCGCGGCGGACGGCCTTCCATGATGTCGCCGATTTGATCGCTGTCGATCGTCTCGAAGCGAATCAGCGCATCCGCCATCTGGTGCAACTTCTCGCTGTTCTCAACGAGGATATTGCGGGCTCTGGTGTAGTTACGGTCGACAATGGTCCGCACTTCTTCGTCGATCAGATGCGCGGTGTCGTCGGACATCATCTTGTGCTGGGTCACGGAACGGCCCAGAAAGACTTCGCCCTCGTCATCGCTATAGGTCATCGGGCCAAGGCGGTCGGACAAGCCCCAGCGGGTCACCATATTCCGGGCGATTTCGGTCACGCGCTCGATGTCGTTGGAGGCGCCGGTGGTCACCGCGTCTTTCCCGAAAATCAGTTCTTCGGCGATGCGGCCACCAAACAAGCTCGAGATTTGGCTTTCCAGCCGTTCCTTGCTGTAGCTGAGGCGGTCCTCTTCCGGCAGGAACATGGTGACACCCAAGGCGCGGCCTCGCGGGATGATGGTGACTTTGTAGACCGGATCGTGGGAAGGCACCAGGCGCCCGACGATGGCGTGGCCGGCTTCGTGATAGGCCGTGAGTTTCTTTTCTTTCTCACCCATCACCATGGAGCGGCGTTCCGCGCCCATCATGATTTTGTCCTTGGCGCGCTCAAATTCTTCCATGCTCACCAGGCGCTTGTTGCCACGCGCGGCGAACAACGCCGCTTCGTTTACGAGATTGGCGAGATCGGCCCCGGAAAAGCCCGGCGTGCCGCGCGCGAGCAGTGAAGGTTTGACGTCATCGCCCAGCGGCACCTTGCGCATGTGGACTTTCAGAATCTGCTCGCGACCGCGAATGTCCGGCAATGGCACCACCACCTGACGATCGAAGCGGCCAGGGCGTAACAGGGCGGGATCGAGAACATCGGGCCGGTTGGTGGCGGCGATCACGATCACGCCTTCGTTGCCTTCGAAGCCGTCCATCTCCACCAGCAGCTGGTTGAGGGTTTGTTCGCGCTCGTCGTGGCCCCCGCCCAAGCCGGCGCCACGATGGCGGCCCACGGCGTCGATTTCATCGATGAAGATGATGCAGGGCGCGTGCTTCTTCGCCTGTTCGAACATGTCACGGACGCGGGAGGCGCCAACGCCAACGAACATTTCGACGAAGTCGGAACCGGAAATCGTGAAAAAGGGCACTTTGGCTTCGCCAGCGATGGCTTTCGCCAGCAGTGTCTTGCCGGTACCGGGCGAACCCACCATCAGTACGCCACGTGGAATCTTGCCGCCGAGTTTCTGGAACTTGCCCGGGTCGCGCAGGAAGTCGACGAGTTCTTTGACTTCTTCCTTGGCTTCTTCAACGCCTGCAACGTCGTTGAAGGTTATCCGCACCTGATCTTCACCCAGCATGCGCGCGCGGCTCTTGCCAAACGACATCGCCCCGCGGCCGCCGGCACCACCCTGCATCTGGCGCATGAGGTAAATCCACACCGCGATGAGCAGCAAGAACGGGAACCAGGAAATGAAGATCTGCATCAGCAGCCCCTGACGATCGGGCGGCTGGGCATCGATGCGAACGTTGTTATCGAGAAGCAGCCCAATCAGCGCGCCGTTGTCGCTCTCGGGGCTGTAGGTGTAGAGCTTGGCGCCATCCGGCGTTTCGAACTCGATGGTAGGACCATCAATCAAGGTGCGGGAGACCTGACCGCTTTTGACAGAGCCGATGAATTCAGAGTAGCCAACCGCTCGGGAAGCCCCGGCGCGCGGCGTAAAGTTTTGAAACACCAGCATCAGTACCAGTGCGATGACGCCCCAAAGGGCTAAATTTCTGGCCATTTTATCCATCCGTCCGTTGTCGCCCGCCGAGGCCGCGAGCCGTAGTAATCGTGTGCGCCGATCGCCTGGGTCAGGGCTAGTCTAGCCGCGGAACCCGGCGGCGACCACATAGAATTCCCGCGAGGCCTGTCGCGAGGCCGCCGGCTTCCGGCGATTGATGCGCTCAAAGTGTTTACGTAGCGCCACGACAAAGCGGTCACTGTCTGCGTGCTGAAACATCTTGATGAGCATCGATCCTCCCGGCTTCAGAAACTGCTGAGCGGTTTCCAGCGCTACTTCCGCCAGTTCAACCGAACGCGCCTCATCGGTATCGCGTATGCCAGTTAAGTTGGGGGCCATATCGGATAAAACAAGGTCCGCCTGCCGGCCCTCCAGCAATTCGGCAATTTGAGCCATGGTTTCGGGCTCGCGACAGTCGCCCAACAGAAATTTCACACCGGCTAGATGGGTCATCGGCAAGATATCAACGGCCACCACCAGACCTTTCGCGCCCACCGCCGCGCCCACTATTTGCGACCAGCCGCCCGGAGTCGCCCCGAGGTCCAGTACCACAGCACCGGGCCGTAGGAGGCGATCGCGGTCGATAAGTTCAGTCAGCTTGAAGGCGGCACGTGACCGCAGGCCCTGCTTTTCACGTGCTTTGACGAAAGGATCGCTGACCTGTTTCTGGTACCAGCGACTGGAATCGGCGCGCTTACTCATGCGAATGCTCGACGCGTGCGCTGCACGCGAGCGGCGTTCAGAGGTAGAGGACGGCGAGTATCTCGTACTCGACAGCGCCACTCGGAACCTGCACAACCACCGTGTCGCCTTCGCGCTTGCCAATCAGGCCGCGCGCCACGGGTGAGTTGATAGACACCAGACCGGCTTTGATATCGGCTTCGTCCTCGCCAACGATGCGATAGGTGACTTCGCTATCGTTGCTCAGGTTGAGCAACTGGACGGTCGCCCCGAACACCACCCGTCCCTGCGCGTTAACGGCGGTGACGTCGATAATTTCCGCGCTGCCGAGTTTGCCTTCGATGTCGGCAATCCGACCTTCGGTGAAGCTCTGCTGCTCGCGGGCCGCATGGTATTCGGCGTTTTCTTTCAAATCGCCCAGCGCGCGCGCTTCGGCAATCGCATTGGTAATGCGCGGGCGTTCAACGGTTTTGAGGCGATGAAGTTCGTCACGCAGGCGTTGCGCGCCTTGGGCGGTCATGGGGGATTTATTCACCGTGCCACTTCCTCGTGGAGAGTTTGCAGTCTTCGTACCTGCTCCTCGCCAGTCTCGGCGAGGGCCATCACCGCAGCGGTCGCGCCCGCCATGGTCGTCGTATAGGCAATCTTGTGCTGGAGCGCGCTGCGACGGATAGCGAATGAATCTGCGATCGCCTGCTCGCCTTCGGTGGTGTTGATGATGAAATCAATCGCCCCGTTTTTAATCATGTCGCCGATATGCGGTTGGCCTTCCAGCACTTTGTTGACCGGTTCGCAGGTGACACCGGCGGCCTTTAGCGCCTTGGCCGTGCCGCGCGTTGCCACGATGCGGAATCCAATATCAGCGAGCTGGCGGGCCAGCGCGACCGCCTGTGGCTTGTCGGCTTCGCGCACGCTCACAAACGCAGTGCCGCCGGCCGGCAGGGTCATGCCCGCCGCCTGCTGCGATTTGGCAAAGGCTTCGCCAAAGGTAGCGCCAACGCCCATCACTTCGCCGGTGGATTTCATTTCCGGCCCAAGCAGAGGGTCAACACCCTGAAACTTCACAAACGGGAACACCGCCTCTTTGACCGAGAAGTAGGCGGGCTGAGGCACCCCGTTGGGGGCCAGATCGCTCAAGCGTTGGCCGACCATGCACAGCGCGGCCTGCCAGGCGAGAGACGCGCCGGTGGCTTTGGAGACAAAGGGCACAGTGCGCGAGGCGCGCGGATTGACCTCGAGCACAAAAATCTTGCCGTCCTGAATCGCAAACTGGGTGTTCATCAAACCGATAACGCCTAAGCCTTGCGCCATCAACACCACTTGCCGACGGATTTCGTCCTGCAGTTCCTGGGTGAGGGTATGCGGTGGCAAGGCGCAGGCGGAGTCACCAGAGTGAATCCCGGCCTGCTCAATGTGTTCCATGATGCCGCCGACGACCACCTCGTGACCGTCGCTCAGCGCGTCCACGTCCACCTCTATGGCGTGGTCGAGAAAGTGGTCCAGCAGCACCGGCGAGTCGTTCGAGACCGCCACCGCGCGACGCATGTAGGTGGCAAGCGCTTCTTCGTTGTAGACAATTTCCATCGCCCGGCCACCGAGCACGTACGAGGGTCGCACCACCAGCGGATAGCCAATTTCGCCGGCCGCGACCAGCGCCGCTTCCGTTGAGCGCGCGGTGCGGTTGGGCGGCTGAAGCAGGCCGATTTCCGACAAAAAGCCCTGAAACCGCTCGCGGTCTTCAGCCAAGTCGATGGAGTCCGGGCTGGTGCCGATGATGGGCACGCCGGCGGCCGCCAGTGCGCGCGCCAGTTTGAGCGGCGTCTGGCCACCGAACTGCACGATGACGCCCTTGGGTTTTTCTACCTCGACGATCTCCAGCACGTCTTCCAGCGTCAGCGGCTCGAAATAGAGGCGGTCGGACGTGTCGTAATCGGTGGACACCGTTTCCGGATTGCAGTTGACCATGATCGATTCAAAGCCCGCGTGCTTCATAGCGTAGGCCGCCTGCACGCAGCAGTAGTCGAACTCAATCCCCTGCCCGATGCGGTTCGGGCCGCCGCCAAGAATCATGATCTTCTCGCGGTTAGTGGGCGCGGCCTCGCACTCTTCCTCATAGGTGGAATAGAGGTAGGCCGTGGTGGCGGCGAACTCGGCGGCGCAGGAATCAACCCGCTTGAACACCGGCCGCACGCCGGCGTCATGGCGCTGCTGGCGCACGACGGATTCCTCGACCCCGCACAGGCGGGCCAGACGGGCGTCCGCAAAGCCCTTGCGCTTGAGGCCGCGCAGGCGGCTTGGGGTGAGGCTGCTCAGACCTTCGGTTTTGACCTGCTGCTCTTCGCGGAGCAGGTCTTCGATCTGGGCCAGAAACCAGGGATCGATCTTGGTGAGGTCGTGCACCTCTTCCAGACTCATGCCGTGACGGAAGGCATCGCCCACAAACCAGATCCGCTCGGAGCCGGCCACCGTGAGTTCACGAATGAGTTTGGCCTGATCGAGCTTTTCGCCGGCGCGGAAACGTTCATCCAAGCCAGTCGCGCCGGTCTCAAGACCACGGAGCGCTTTCTGGAAAGATTCCTGAAACGTGCGGCCGATGGCCATCACTTCGCCCACCGACTTCATCTGGGTGGTGAGACGGTCGTGGGCCTGCGGGAATTTCTCGAAGGTAAAGCGTGGGATCTTGGTGACCACGTAGTCGATGGTCGGCTCAAACGACGCCGGCGTGACGCCGCCGGTAATTTCGTTCGCCAGTTCATCGAGCGTGTAACCCACCGCCAGCCGCGCCGCCACTTTCGCGATCGGAAAGCCGGTGGCCTTGGAGGCCAGCGCGGACGAGCGCGACACACGCGGGTTCATTTCGATCACAACCATCTCGCCGTTATGCGGATTGATCGCGAACTGCACGTTGGACCCGCCGGTTTCCACGCCGATCTCGCGCAAGACCGCGATGGAGGCGTTTCGCAGCAGTTGGTATTCCTTGTCGGTCAGGGTCTGCGCGGGCGCAACGGTAATGGAGTCGCCGGTGTGTATGCCCATCGGATCAAGGTTTTCGATGGCGCAGATGATGATGCAGTTGTCCTTGCGGTCGCGGACAACCTCCATCTCGTATTCTTTCCAGCCCAGCACGGATTCTTCGATCAGCACTTCGCGGGTGGGAGAAGCGTCCAGACCACGCGTGACGATTTCGGCAAATTCTTCGCGATTAAACGCAATACCACCGCCAGTGCCGCCCAAGGTAAACGAGGGACGGATAACGGTGGGGAAACCGAGTGATACCTGAGCCCGCTCGGCTTCTTCCAGCGAGTGCGCCACCCGCGAGCGCGGCGAGCCGAGCCCAATGCGGGTCATCGCTTCGCGGAACTTCTCGCGGTCTTCGGCCATGTCGATCGCGCGCTCCGAAGCCCCGATCAGCTCCACGCCGTATTTGGCGAGCACGCCTTCGCGCGCCAGATCGAGCGCGCAGTTGAGCGCGGTCTGTCCGCCCATGGTGGGCAGGATGGCGTCCGGGCGCTCTTTCTCAATGATTTTTTCAACCGTTTGCCAGCGTACCGGCTCGATGTAGGTGGCGTCCGCCGTATCCGGGTCGGTCATGATCGTGGCGGGGTTGGAGTTCACCAGCACGATGCGATAGCCGTCCTTGCGAAGTGCCTTACAGGCCTGCGTCCCGGAGTAGTCGAACTCGCAGGCCTGACCGATCACTATTGGACCGGCGCCGATGACAAGGATGGTTTTAATGTCTGTCCGTTTGGGCATGGCAGCGGGCAACCGATGGATCAGGGAGTGCGATGGCGGCGCATCGATTCGACGAACTGGTCGAACAGATAGCCGATGTCGTGCGGGCCTGGGCTGGCTTCCGGGTGGCCCTGAAAGCCGAAGGCGGGCACGCGGGCATGCGAAATGCCCTGTAAGGAACCGTCGAACAAGGAACGGTGGCTGGCGACCAGAATGTCCGGCAAGGTCGCCTCTTCGACGGCGAAGCCGTGATTCTGGCTGGTAATGGCGACTTGTCCGGTGCGCAGGTCCTGCACCGGGTGGTTGGCGCCGTGATGGCCAAACTTCATCTTGACGGTGCGCGCTCCGCTGGCGAGGCCGAGAATCTGGTGCCCAAGGCAAATGCCGAACATCGGGATGCCGGCGCCCAACAGTTCGCGCACCGCGGCGACGGCATAATCGCAGGCCGCCGGGTCACCCGGACCATTGGACAGAAAAACGCCATCGGGGCGTAAGGCCAGACAGTCCTGAGCAGTGGCGTTGGCCGGCAGGACATGCACTTCGCAGCCGCGGTCCGCCAGCATTCTGAGGATATTGCGCTTAACCCCGTAATCGAAGGCCACCACGCGCCATTGCGCTTCTCCACTGCTGGTGCGGTGGAGGTTGCCCTGCAACTGCCAGGACCCTTCGCGCCAGACGTAGGGCTCGCGCGTCGTCACCCGGATGGCCAGATCGGCGCCATTCAAACCCGGAAAAGCCCGCGCCTTGGCGATGGCATCTTCAGCTTGTACATTCGGGCCGGCCATAATGCAGCCGTTCTGCGCCCCGCGATCGCGAAGCAGTCGCGTGAGGCGGCGGGTGTCGATTTCCGCTATCGCCACCAGCCCTTCGGCCGCGGCGTAGTCTTTGAGACTGCTGGTTGAGCGCCAACTGCTCGCCACCATCGAGGAATCCCGGATGATGAGCCCCGCTGCGTGCACCTTGCCTGACTCGTCGTCGAGCGCATTGGCGCCGACGTTACCGATGTGAGGATAGGTCAGCGTTACGAGTTGCTGGTCGTAGGAAGGATCGGTGAGGATTTCCTGATAGCCGGTCATTGCCGTATTGAACACGACTTCACCGACGGAATGTCCGTCTACACCGATCGAGAGGCCGTGAAACACCGTTCCATCGGCCAGCGCTAGGATTGCCTGATTGGTCACGTGGGCTTTTCTGACATAAAAAAAGGGAACGACCGGCTGGCGGTTCCCATAATTGAAGTGTTACGAAGTGTACGCGACGGGGCCCGACTTCGGAAAGCACCGCAGCGCGATTGAGCAAAAGAAAAGGCGTTTTGCATGGATGTCAGACTCACGGTAAACCCCAATGACGACGGCGCACGAGCGGCGCTCATTAGCGACGGCCAGCGCGAGCGGTCAATCATTGTGCTCACGCGCGGCGGCACGGTGACCGCTTATCTCAATAGTTGTCCCCACGCGGGCGTTCGACTCGACTTCGGCTCCGGCAATTTTTTTCACCGGGACGGGCACGATCTCCAATGCGGGGTGCACGGTGCGTTGTTCGATCCCGACAGTGGGCGCTGCGTGGCCGGTCCCTGTAAGGGCGCGCGTCTGGTACGCCTGGTCACCCGGCTCGAGGCGGGTCATCAGTTGGTGATTCAGGAGGTGGAGAAAATTCCGGGTCGCGCCTGAGCCGGCGTCAGCCCGCTAGGTTCGGGCGCCCACTCGCGCGGCGGTCGCCTGCGCGCTGATGCGCTGGCTGATGCTCACCGCCACTTCCAGCGCCCGCTTCCCGTCTTCACCGGTGACGGCCGGCCCTTGCCCGCCGCGCACCGCGTCTACGAACGAGCAGATTTCATCCATCAGGGCATCGCTACGGGTTAAGGCCTGGGTTTGAAGGGGGAGATCTGTAGCCTCCCCGGTCCCGGCACCGCCAATCAGCAGGGCATGGTTGGCAAAATCGATCGACAGCCACGAGTCGGCTTGTTCAACTCGCATCGCGCGCACCATTTCGAGATGCACCCGACTGGCCGAAAGCTCGGCCACACACCCGCTGGCGAACCGCAGCGTGGCGTCGGCGATATCGATGCTGTCGGTGACCACGGCCCGGCCGCTGGCTTCAATAGCCACCAAGGGACTTGCCACCAGACTGAGCACGATGTCGATGTCGTGGATCATCATGTCGAGCACCACATCGACTTCGGTGCCCCGCTCCTTGTAGCGGGCCAGACGCCTGGCTTCGATACGCACTGGCGCGGTGACCAGCGGCCGCAGCGCCAGCACCGCCGGATTGAATCGCTCGAGATGCCCCACCTGAAAAACCCGCTGCTCGCGCGCCGCAAGTGCGATGAGCGCTTCTGCTTCGGTCACTTTCTCGGTGACTGGCTTCTCGACCAGGACATGCACCCCAGCGGACAGCGCATCGTGGGCGATGGGGAAATGGGTGGCAGGCGGCGTAACGATCGAAACCAGATCGACTTTGGAGAGCAGTTCGCGGTAGTCGATGGTGCCCAACACGCCGTATTTCCCGGCGACTGCGCCGACCCGTTCGGGATCGGTATCGGCCACTCCGACCAGCGTGACGTCGGGCAGGGCAAGGTATTTCTGAGCGTGGAAATTGCCGAGGTAACCCACTCCGATCACAGCCGCACGCAGTTTCGACATCGTCAGAGTGACTCCCCGCTAATACTCCGAGCACCTTAACAACGCTGCCCGTCCTTGGCTATGCGCGGCGCTTGGCGGGCTACCAGCTCCCCAGATTGGACACCGTGTTGTTCAAGGCGGCTTCGGCGTAGACCACCTGCCCGGAATGTCGCAATTGCGCGAGGGCTTCGGCTTTTTGAGCCTGCGACCGTCCTCGCCCCAGAGCCACCGTATAAACGCCCCGTTCGGTCGGGCCTTCGATCAACTCGGCCCCTACCGAGAGCAGCAGGGCGCGGAGTTGTCCTTCGGTAATGTCGTTATAGAACACCAGACGGGCGGTGGTAGCCTGGGTGTCGCCGCTCATCACAACCGATTGATGCATGCGGTTGAGTCCCATGTTCCTCAACCAGGCCATATTGGTCTCGGCGTGGCGCGCGCTGAGCCCGGACAGCCCGCAGATCAGTACCAGCACCGCAGCGGCGGCCCAGGGCTGGGCCGTGCGCCGCGCGAGGGGCTGTTCAAGCTTGGCATGGAGTCGACGCAAAGCGTCTTCACAACGGGAGTCGGCGCCGTCTGCCCGCACATGGGCCGCCAGCACTCTCAGCTGCGCGTCTTCGCGTTGGCAGGCGGAACAGCCCCGCAGATGACTCTCCACCAAGGCCCTTTCGGCACCGACCAAGGTGCCGTTAATCCACCAGGGCAGTAAGGTCAGACAGCGCTCATGACGCAGGTCGATAGGCGTAACCGATGAGGAATGAGTGTCTTGCATAAGCACCTCTCAGGCTTTCCGCCCCAGACAGGCGGCGAGGAGATGACGCAATTTAGCGCGCGCATGGAACATCCGGGTTTTCACCGTATTCACCGGACAGCCGACGATTTCGGCCGCCTCTTCATACGAGTAGTCGAGCAGGAAGGTGAGCTCCACCACGCTGCGATGGGCGGGGCTTAAACGTTCAAGCGCCGCATCCAGGCGGCGGGAAAGCTGGGCGGCATCGACTTCCGAGGCCGGGTCGCTGTCGCTGGCGGCATCAAAGCCGTCTTCGAAAGGATCGGCCGCAGTACGACGTTCCCGCTCCAGCCGCTTGAGGGCTTTTTTATACGCGATGCCGAAGATCCAGGTGGAAACCTTTGAGCGCCCGGCGAACCCGGCGCTGTGCGTCCATACCGCATACATGGTGTCGTTGACGACTTCCTCTGCAAGCTCGCGGCGCTTCACCATGCGGGTCAGGAAATCCATCAGGCGGGAGTAGTAATGGCGGTAGAGGGTGTCGAACGCGGTGCGGTCGCCCTGCAGGATAGCGCTCATGAGGATGAGGTCGCGTTGCTCGCTCGCAGCGGGCGCAAGGCCGGCGGTATCGACAGAAACTGGTTCCATGCTTGTCCCCTTTTCCTATCGGTACGCGAAGGGTGGGTTCTTAGATGAGTTCCCCAAGGCCAGCGTCGGGTTCATCTCGCGACTGTCCGTCTTAAGCGCGCAGTCCCAGCACGTCCTGCATGTCGTAGAGACCGGGGCCGCGCTCGGCCAACCACTTGGCCGCGCGAATGGCGCCACCCGCGAAGGTCGCCCGGCTCTGGGCATGGTGAGAGATTTCAACCCGTTCGCCGGCGCCGACAAACATCACCGTGTGGTCGCCCACAATTTCACCTGCCCGCACCGTGG
>CAMCQE010000046.1 GCA_945876945.1 Klebsiella pneumoniae | reverse complement strand
AAACGCTGTGGTGAGCTACTAGGAAACGCGAACCCTTGCGCCCGTTAACGCCGCATGGATTGCTGGTGTGATCGATGGCGAAGGCAGCCGCTGGCTGCTGCGACGACACCGACGCGATCACCGCCAGCTCATTAGCAGCATCGCCAACACCCGGCGCGCCCTGCTCGATTTTGTTCTCAAGCGCACCGGCGTGGGTAAAGTCACTCGCCAGCGAATGACCTCTTCTGCTCAGCGCCCAAGCTCTAGCTGCATGGTGTCCCGCACACTGGCTTTGACTGCTACACCAAGGCACGGAGTCGCCATGAAAGTCTTTACCGTCCCGGGCAAGTGGGTCCCGTCCGGCCTTCATCGCCATCTGCGCACAAGCCGCAACCGGTGGTGCAGAAATTGTGAGCAGCCCCCTCTTCCGCCTTCTCCAATGGAGGGGGGCTGGGGAGAGGGTTTAGTTGGGCTGTTACTCCGAATCCCGATCTGGCGCCGCCTTGTCGTAATCCGAGGCGCGGTCGCGATACGCGTACCCGGCATTCTGGGTCAGCGCTTTGAAGGGGCTTGCCAGAGCGAGAAGTCGCGCGGCCAGCGCTGGCGACTTCCACACCAACGCGGCTTCAGGCAGCGCGTTCCAGCACGATGACCGGGATTTCACGCGCGGTCTTGGCCTGGTAGTCGGTGAATGGCGGGTACATGGCGGCCATCTGCTGCCACACGCGGGCACGCTCCTCGCCTTCCACCTGGCGCCAGCGCGCCTTGAAGATGTCGTTACCAACCTTCAGTTCCACCACCTCCTGCTCCTTGAGGTTGTGGTACCAGGCAGGGTGATTGGTCGCGCCGCCCTTGGAAGCGATGATCGCGTAGCCGCCCGGTACGTCGCCGTACAGCAAAGGCATCAGGGAATCCTGACCCGACTTGCGACCTCGCGTGGTGAGCAGCAAGGTCGGCAGCGGACCGGGGCCACCCGCAAAGGTGGAATCCCACAGATGCGCAGCCGCACCATCTCTCAGGTAGAGCTCGCGGTGTTCGGCAATCCAGCCGCTGTCGCTGGCCTCTTTGAGTTGCGCGACCCAGGCGGCGTCATTGTCTTGTGTGTTCGAATTGCTCATAGCTTGTCCTGTCTTGATGATGTGTTTGGAAGCGGGAATTTACTGGATGGAGCCCGCGCGCGACACCTGCCCCGCCGACAACGAAGGGGAGCGAAGCCTGCACCGCCGACGCTGATGAAGCGCGCGCCGGGTCGCTAGCGTCGTCGCAGGCGGGCGCTCTTTGCCGTGCGCTGGTAGAAATCGTTCGGTTTGGTGCGCACCCAGGCAATGAATTCCGCGAGTGCCGGGTGGGCACGCAGCGCCTCGGCCGTGTGGTAGTGGCGCGCGAGTTCCGTTTCGGTCAGCAGGCTGTGGATTTGTCGATGGCAGATTCGGTGCAAGTAGGCCGTGGTCGTGCCACCCTTGGAGCGCGGCACGAGGTGGTGGGCATCTTTCTGGGCGTCCGGAATTTCGCGTTCGCACAGCGGACACAGCCGCGGCAATGTCGCCGCGGGCAAGGGCGCTGCGGCCAACTGTTTGCGACGAATCCTGCCTGCCATCAGGCTATTTTTAGGGAGAAGCAATGGACGAGCAATTCGAAACACGCAACCTGATCCCACCCACCGCGCTGCGACCACTGCTTGTCCGCCGCACGTGGCCATCGGCCTTGCGGCTCACGCTGCATTTCGCGGCGTTCCTGTGCTTGATGGTCTTGCTGGCCAGGCACGCGACCCAAGTCTGGCTTGCCTTGCCACTGGCCGTGGCGCTTGCCTGGGTGTGGAGCGGGCTCTTCGCGCCATTTCACGAATGCACGCACCGCACGGCCTTCCGCACGCCGCGCGGCAACCGCCTCGGCGCATGGCTGAGCGGCATACCGTTTGGCATGGCGCCGCTGGTCTATCGCGTTTTCCACTATGAGCACCATCGGCACACGCAGGATGTTGAGCGGGATCCGGAACTCACTAACCCTGCATACGCGCACTGGCCGGACACGCCGCGCGGCTGGCTCATTGCCAACAGCGGCTACGGCCTCATCCGGCTCAAGCTGGACCCCCTGCTGGGCTTTGCGTTGAAGCCCCGGGCCGAGTGGCCACGCTTCGCGCCCTGGTCTGCGCGCATCGACGACCCGGACCGCGTGGTATTTGAGTGCCGCGTGTTGCTGGGCATATGGATTGCTTTCCTGGCCGGCACCCTATGGCTGCCCGGGGGGATCTGGTTCTGGTTTGCCGCCTGGTTCACGCACGTATTCCAGACGCTCTGGGTGGCCACCGAACACACCGGCTTGCCGCACGAAGGCAGCATCCTGGCCCGCACGCGTAGCGTGACCAGCACGCCGTTCGTACGCTGGTGGCTGTGGAACATGAACTACCACGCCGAGCACCACGGTTGGCCGGCGGTGCCGTGGCATCAGCTACCGGCAACGCATGCGCTGGTGAAAGACCACCTGGAGTCGCTGGTGCCGGGGTATTCGGAGCTCCAGCTTGGCGTGCTGGCGGGCCGCAAGCTGCCGCGCGGCGACCCCTGAACTGAAGCGGCTGGAGGCGCCGAAGGACGCTGGAATTTCCTGTACGCTCACACCGCGCGCCAACGAGCGCGCCATCAGTGCCGCGGACCATGAGCATCCCAGCGAAACTCCCGGCACCAGTGAAAGAACGAAACCAACGGCTGCCAGAAAATCCGGCCAAGGCCGGCACATGAGGGAGGAAACCATGGCCTACGAGAACTACCAAACCCTGTCGGTACAAGTGCGCGGACGGGTGGCCTACGCCACCATCAACAACCCGCCGGTGAACGTGATTACCCCGCCGCTGTTTGAAGATCTGCTGCGTCTATCGCTCGAGCTTGAGGCAGACGACAGCCTGCTGGTGTTCGTGCTCCGCAGCGCCAACCCGGAATTTTTTATCGCGCACTTCGACGTGTCGTCGATTCTCGAATTCCCGATCGAGGGCGAAGCCAAACACGAGGATTACGCCAACGCGTTCTACCACGACATGTGCGAGCGCTATCGCTTGATGAACAAAGTCACGATCGCCCAAATCGAAGGCCGCGTGGGCGGCGGCGGCTCAGAGCTGGCGATGTCCTTCGACATGCGCTTTGGCGTGCGCGGCAAGACCTTTGTGAATCAAATGGAAGTGCCGCTCGGCATCCTGCCCGGCGGCACCGGCACCCAGCGCATGCCCAATCTCATCGGCCGCAACCGCGCGATGGAAGTGATCATGGGCGGGATCGACATGGATGCCGACACCGCCGAGCGCTGGGGCTATCTCAACCGTGCCTTCGAGCCCGGTCAGGCCGGACCGTATGTGGAGTGGCTGGCTAACCGCATCGCCTCTTTCCCGGAAGAAGCCGTGCGCCTGACCAAGCAGGCCATCAACTCCAGCGACAAGCCGCTGGCGGAAGGCCTGCGCGACGAGAGCTATCTGTTCCAGCAGCTCTGCCGCACCGAAAGCGGTCAGCGCAACATGAAAAAATTCCTCGAGGTCGGCGGCCAGACCCGCGAAGGCGAACTGAAGATTCAGGAGCTCAACGGGCTGCTGGGGAATCTGGGCTGAGGGCAGGTTGGAAGTTTGGCAGGAGGCGCCGCAATGGCGCCTCCGTTTGCGCAGGCAGCAAGCGCTAGCTTGCGTTCATCACCTCGGTGATTTGCAGCGTTCTACGGCAACAGTTCCACCGCAGCCCCCACCGCCACCTCCCCCGGTTCCAGCACTTCGGCATAGGTCGCAAAACCCGGCGTGGCGTAGCCGGGCAGGAGACCGTCGGGCAGGCCGGTTTTCGGGCGGGTGAGGATAAGGCTGCGCATCACGTCCTGGTCGCGCACGCCACTGGCCGGATTAAGGCCAATCACGCCGCAACGGGGCACGGCCGTGCGCACGCGCAACAGCACCGTGCCTATGCGCAGGTGCCGGCCGTCCCAGGCATCTTCGGCATAGGGCTCGGGGTAATCCAGCACCATCCCGGCGCGGAAGCGGGTGGCATCGACCGCCGCACCCACCTCGCGCGCCAACTGGCGCAACGACCCCGTGGTCGTAAAGGTGATCGGGAAAACGTCGATCGCGCCGCCGCTGCTTAAACAGCGCACCAGCCGCAACGGCCGGCCGGCGTACTCGGTGAGCGCAGCCGCCCATGGGCCGCCAACTTCCTGCACCTCGATCTGACGCAGACCATAGTGGTCGATTGCCCACGTGGCGCCGTCGGCAAGGGCCGGGCCTTCAAGCTGACGCCCATCCGGCAGGTGCAGGGTGAAACGCTCGACGTCTGCCGCGTAATCAAACTGCAGCGGAATGCTCCCCGCATGACTCTCTGAATTGATGAACTTGCCGTCGGCCTCAACCAGCGCGAACAAACGATCGTGACGAATCCCGCCAAGGTCGATCGCCACGCGTTGGGGGCTTAAGAAGCGCGTGGCTTTGACATACGCAAGGCCAAGCTGATGAACACTAATCATGGGAATCTCCAAAGCGAAGGACGCCGCAGCCGCGGCATTAACCACCAGCCGGCAAGCTAGGCCGGGGCGTCGGCGCGGCCAAGGTCGCGCTCGAGATGCTTGCCGCCCTGCCAGAAATGCCAGGCCACCCACACGCCCAGTGCGCCGAACACCAGCAGGCTGTAACGCAGGCTGTCGGGGCCAAATCGCGGCGCCAAGGCATCCGACACCGCGCCGATTGCCCACGGTCCTGCGCCCAGCCCGATGATGTTGGCGATCAGGAGCAAGATGGCAGAGGCCATCGCCCGCATGCGAAGTCGCACCAGCCCTTGCGCGTGCGCCAAGGTGCTGGCCTGCCAGAAGTTGGCGGCGACGGTGGACGGAATGAGGCACAGCATGGCCAGCACCGGCGAATCGACCAGAAAGGCGACCGCGCTGAAGGGAATCGCGACCAGAAAAGCCACCGCCACCATCCACGCGCTCCAGCGGATATCGCGGCGGCCAAGGCGGTCGGCCAGCACGCCGCCCGAGAACATCGCGATGCCGCCCACCACGCCCATCAGCAGGCCCAGCCACAGGCCAATCTCGCCGGTCTTGAGACCGTGGCTGCGGATGAGAAACGCCGGCAGCCAGGTGATGAGCCCATACCCCAGAAAACAGGCCAGCCCGGCGCCGAAGGACAAATGCATGAAGGCGAGTCGCCGGCGCAGAAAGCGCAAGGTTTCCTGAAAGGACGGGCGCTCTCCGACGTCGACGCGGGCATCCGACAGGCCGCGCCGCGGTTCGGGCACCGTCAGTCGCACCAGCACCGCCAGCGCAATGCCGGGCAGCCCGACCAGAAAAAACGCCTTGCGCCAGCCAAAGGCTTCGTTAATCCAGCCGCCGAGGAACAGTCCGAACATCACGCCAAAGGGAATGCCCAGCGCGTAAATGCCGAGCGCCGTCGCCCGCTCACGCGGATGAAAATAATCCGAAATAATCGCGTGCGACGGCGGACTGCAGCCGGCCTCGCCGATGCCCACCCCGATCCGCGCCAGCGCCAGATGCGTAAAGTTTTGGGCCAAACCACAGGCCGCAGTCATTGCGCTCCACAGCGCCAGCGAGATTGAAATGAGAGTGCGGCGATTTCCGCGGTCGGCCCACAGCGCCATTGGAATGCCCAGCGTGGCGTAGAAGGCGGCGAATGCAAAACCGGACAGAAAGCCCAGCGATTGGTCGGAGAGCTGCAAATCGCGCTTTATCGATTCCATGAGAATCGACAGGATTTGGCGGTCGATGAAGTTGAAGGTGTAGACCACCAGCAGCACGCCGAGGACGTAATGACGTAGTGCCGACCCAGGCTGCGCGCTTACGGTGGCCACGGCTTAATCCGCAGGGCCGCGGGTGATGCGCGTGAGGTCGGGGTTCACGTCAAAAATCATGGCGCGGATGTTTTCGATTCCGAAGCTGGCAAGTCGCGCGCGATGCATTGCCAGATAGGTGTCTGCGCTGGCCCGATCGCTAAACAGGTAAACCCCGCCCGCGGTCTGCTGGGCCTCGTTCTCGGTCCAGATTTTCCACTTAAGTCCGGACTCGCCGGCAATGTGCTGCGCCAGATCGCCCAGCGCGGCGCTCATGTCCGTGCCGAAAGGCCCGGCAAACGGAAAATCGACTTGCAGCAGAACGGCCATCCTTGAAGCTCCTTTCACGCAGCAGCGCGCCCCCGGATGCTAGCCCTAGTCGGTAAAGATTGTCATCCGGGCCTCCTGCAGCAAGCCCCAGACGGCGCACGGCGGGCCAAATGCCCGCAGCGCACAAGTCCTTTCCGGTTTCCGCGCTCGCCCGATCTGCGCAAAACACCGGCGGAAAATTTGGGACACCCACCCAATGCCGCGATAAGGGCGTCGAGTCGCGAAGTGCCGGCGGGTGTTGATAGGCGGGGGCGTTTCGAGCGCGGTCCGTTCATGCTTCGACGGGCTCAGCACGAACGGGCTTCTGGCTCGGCGGAAAATTGGGGATACCTACGAACTGCCAATCAGCACCGACCCGCGCTGATGGCCGGTGCATTGTGGAGTTCTCCCGACGCCCCCTATCATCGCCCGCGGCATCCGCCTCAACCGGTATTACGGAGAGTCTATCGATGAGCACCCCCACCAAAATCATGCTCGACGAGCGTGAGATGCCCACCCGCTGGTACAACCTCGTGCCGGATCTGCCCGTGCCACCGCCGCCGCCCTTACATCCCGGTACCCATCAGCCTGCAGTGGCCGAAGATTTCGCGGCGATTTTTCCGCGCGCGCTCATCGCGCAGGAGATGAGCACCGAGCGTTACATCGATATCCCGGGCGCCGTGCTCGACGTCTATCGCCTGTGGCGACCGAGTCCCCTGTTCCGCGCCCATCGGCTGGAGAAACTGCTCGATACGCCGGCGCGCATTTACTACAAGTACGAGGGCGTGAGCCCCGCCGGTTCGCACAAGCCGAACACGGCGGTGCCGCAGGTCTGGTACAACGCGCAGGAAGGCGTGCGTCGACTCACCACGGAAACCGGTGCCGGCCAATGGGGCAGCTCGCTGGCTTTCGCCTGCGCCCAGTTCGGGCTTTCCTGCGATATCTGGCAGGTGGCAGCGTCGTATCGGGCCAAACCCTATCGCCGCACGATGATGGAGATTTGGGGCGGCAAGGTTTACTCCAGTCCGTCTGAGATAACGCCCTTCGGGCGCGAACTGCTGGCCAGCAACCCCGAGCATCCCGGTTCGCTCGGGATCGCTATTTCGGAAGCGGTAATGGAAGCCGCCGCCGATCCGCACGCCCGCTACACGCTCGGCAGCGTGCTCAACCATGTGCTTTTGCATCAGAGCATCATCGGCGAGGAAACCTTGCTCCAGCTCGCCAAAATCGGCGAGCAGCCAGACCTCATCGTCGCCTGCACCGGCGGCGGATCGAATTTCGGCGGCCTGACTTTCCCCTTCCTGCGCGAGAAGCTCGCCGGTCGCCTCAACGCCGTGATTCGCGCCGTGGAACCTGCCGCCTGTCCCAGCCTCACGAAAGGCGAGTACCGCTACGACTTCGGCGACACCGCCGGGCTTACGCCGCTCATGAAAATGCACACGCTCGGTCATCGCTTCATCCCGGAGCCGATCCACGCCGGCGGGCTGCGCTATCACGGCATGGCGCCGCTGGTCTCTCATGTCTACGAATTGGGGCTGATTGAGGCGATCGCCATTCCTCAAAGTGAATGCTTCGCCGGCGCCGTGCAGTTCGCGCGCAGCGAAGGCATCGTGCCGGCGCCCGAACCCTCCCACGCCATCGCCGCCGCGATACGTGAGGCGCTGGCCTGTCGGGAGAGCGGTGAGTCGCGCGTGATTCTCACCGCGCTGTGCGGGCACGGGCATCTCGATTTGGCGGCTTACGAAAAATATCTGGGCGGCGAGATGGTGGATGTCGAACTGCCCGCGTCCGCCATCGCGGAGGCGATGAAATCGGTGCCGGAAGTCGCCCAGGTTTAGACGGGAAGACGCTGGAAGTCAGCCGCAAAGCTTGAGGCCCACCCAAAGACGCTATCTCCTGGTGAATACGCGCACCATGCGAGTTGGGAAGTTTCAGGAACCCTGGTGTGCCGCAACCGGTCGCTGTGCCGGCCCGTTCAGGCTTCGACAGGCTCAGCACGAACGGGCTCCAGACCCAATCGCGCAAGCTAAAGCTGAACCGGCGCCGATCAACCCATGCGCCCCAGCGCCAGCAGTCCATCTGCCGTTTTGTGCCAAGCTTTCGCCGAGCACCCGCCCGCGCACGAATGGGCCAACACGCAGGCCACCTTGAACGCCATTGAACGGGCGCAAGCCTTACGCGGCGATCTGATGGAAAAGCAGCGGGCCGCGATTGAAATCGTCACGGCCAAACACGAAGCGGAGAAGGCGGCGCGCCGCGCCTGGCAGGCAGTCCGGGCACCCACCGCCGACGCGACGTGTGGGTGTCCAGATCCAGAGAACAGCGCACCGGCGCCGAGCGACGCCGGCGCTCGCGCAACGAGCTCAGCTGTTCAGAATCAGCTCGTTGTCGATGAAGCCGTCGTTATCTTTCACGAAGCCTTTCCAGGTCTTCATGTAGTTGATGAACGTGGGGCTCAAGCCTTCGGCGCTAAGGTGCTCCGGCGAAGCGGGCAAGGACACCGGCGTGAAGTTGCTGTTGGCGGCCAGCTGCTTCGGATAGTCGTGGTGCAGGATCGCGGCGCGGCCCAGCATCACCCAGTCGCAGCCCGCGTCCAGCGCGCGCTGGCACTCGGCCGGGGTGTTCAACTTGCCGGCCACGCCGAGGCGCACGCCCTTGCGATCGAGTTCGGTGAAATACGAGAGCAGGGTTTTGCCGTCGGCGGCGCCGTCGGCCGGCATCTTGAAGACGTCCCACATCGACATATCGAGATATTCGATCAGATCGTCGCGCAGCAGGCGCGCGGCCACCTGCACGACCTCGTCCAGCTTCATGCCGAAGCGCTCGGGCGACAGGCGCACGCCAATGGCGAAGTCCTTGCCGCAGCGGCTACGAATGCCGTCGATGATTTCAAAAATGATGCTGGAGCGATTTTCCAGCGAGCCGCCGAAACGGTCGGTGCGCTGGTTGATTTCCGGCGACAGGAACTGCGCCAGGATGTAGCCGTGGGCGCCGTGCAGTTCAACGCCGTCAAAACCGGCACGCTCGGCGCGTTGGGCGGCAACGATGAAGGCCTCAATCATGCCTTCGACTTCCGCCGTGGTCATGGCGCGGGCGCCCCACTTGGCGTTGTCGGAGGCGGACAGCGGCTGCATGCCGATGACGTCTTTCGGCGAGCGCATGCCGCCGTGATAGAGCTGCACCACGGCGATGCTGTCGTTGGCTTTGATGGTCTTGGCCAGACGGGTCAGGCCCGGCAGGTGGTCGTCGGAGAAAATGCCAAGCTGGCCCGGAAACCCTTTGCCTTCCGCCTGCACGTGGGCGGCGCAGGTCATGGTCAAACCGAAGCCGCCTTCGGCGCGCTTGGTCAGCCACACGAATTCGTCTTCAGAGCAGACGCCGTCCTCATGGCTCTGCAGATTGGTCAGCGGCGCCAGCATGAAGCGGTTTTTCATGGCGGGCCCGCGCTTGAAAGTCAGGGGGGAAAACAGCGAAGTCATTGGCACTCTCTCAATTCTTGTCAGATGCGTTAAGCCAGCCCCTGCCGGGGTAGCGGGGTTTGAGCGCGGTGATTCTACTGTGGAAGGTCCGGGATAAAACCCTCCGCGTTGCGCCGGCGCGCGGCGAGGCTGGCTTTTCGCCCCGCCCTGAGAAACCATAGCGCAGCCGCCGGCGCCAAGCCCGGGCATCTATCCAACGATAACGAGGAGCAGACTATGTTTTCGCACATCATGATCGGCAGTAACGACGTTGCCCGGTCCAAGACCTTTTATGACGCGGTGCTGGGCGCGCTGGGCGCGAACCCGGGCTTCGTCGACGACAAGGGTCGTCTGATCTACATGCACAACAACAGCCTCTTTCTGGTCACCACCCCGATCAACGGCCAGCCGGCGACGGCGGCCAACGGCGGCACCATCGGCTTTGCCTGCGACTCCTCCGCTCAGGCCGATGCCTGGCACACCGCGGGCTGCAGCAACGGCGGCGTGACCTGCGAAGATCCGCCGGGCGTGCGTGAGAGCGCCTTCGGCCCGCTGTATCTCGCCTATATGCGCGATCCGGACGGCAACAAGCTCTGCGCCCTGCACCGCATGGGCTAAGGTTCGTTTGAACCGGTCGCGGGCCGCGCCACTGCGCGCGGCCCGCAACTTCCTCCCTCCCCCGGCACGATCAACCGCCGGCGTCGCGCCCCTCGTCACTTCTGCTTTCGCAACGCAAAATGCGGGCTCCACCCCAGCGGCAACAGGCATCCCGCCGCCGCGCGTTCGCTTGACGAGGCCCCTATGAGCAATGCCGCCCCCCAAACCATTTATCTCCGCGACTACGCGCCGCCACCGTTTCTGGTAGAGCGCATCGACCTTGATATTGATTTGCGCGATGACCATGCCGTCGTCACGGCAAAGACGCTCCTCACTCGCAACCCGGCATCCACCGACACCACCGCCGCGCTGGTGCTGGATGGCGACAGCCTCGAACTGCTGAGCGTGGCCATCGACGGTCACGCGCTGGCCGCCGACGCCTATCAAGTGAGCGCCACGCAGCTGGTAATCCCCAACCCGCCCGCGTGCTTCACCCTCGACACGGTGGTGCGCATCCAGCCCGACCAAAACACCCAGCTCATGGGCCTTTACCGCTCGAAAGACGGCTATTTCACGCAGTGCGAGGCGGAAGGTTTCCGACGCATCACCTTCTTCCTCGACCGGCCGGATGTGATGGCGCGCTACACCACCACCGTGCATGCCGAGCGCGCGCGTTTGCCGGTGCTGCTCTCGAACGGCAATCTGGTGGCGAGCGGTGATGAGGCAAACGGCCGCCACTTTGCGCGCTGGGAAGATCCGTTCCCCAAACCGTCCTATCTGTTTGCGATGGTGGCCGCGAAGCTCGAGCACATCGAACGCGATCTCAACACCGCCTCGGGCCGGCCGGTAAAGCTGATGGTCTATGTAGAGCCCGGACAGCTCGACCAGTGCGGATTTGCGCTCGACGCGCTGGAAGCCAGCATGCGCTGGGACGAACAGACCTTTGGGCTCGAGCTCGATCTGGACCGCTACATGATTGTCGCGGTGGGCGACTTCAACATGGGCGCGATGGAGAACAAGGGCCTCAACATTTTCAACACGCGCTATGTGCTGGCGCGCCCCGATACCGCCACCGATACGGACTACATGATGCTCGACCGCGTGGTCGCGCATGAGTACTTCCACAACTGGACCGGCAATCGCGTGACCTGCCGCGACTGGTTTCAGCTGAGTCTCAAGGAAGGCCTCACCGTGTTCCGCGACCAGCAATACGGCGGGGATCGCTATTCGCACGCCGTGCAGCGCATTCAGGAAGTGCGCGGGCTGCGCGCCTCGCAGTTCCCGGAAGACGCCGGCCCCATGGCGCACCCGGTGCGGCCGGCGGCCTATATGGAGATCAGCAACTTCTACACCGCCACTGTCTACAACAAGGGCGCGGAAGTGGTGCGCATGATCCACACGCTGCTGGGCGCTGAGGGCTTCCGGCGCGGGATGGATTTATATTTTGAGCGCCACGACGGTCAGGCCGTGTGTACCGAAGACTTCGTCGCCGCGATGGCCGATGCCGGGCGCGTGGACCTTGGCCAATTCCAGCGCTGGTACGAACAGGCCGGCACGCCACGGGTGACGGTCGCCGCCCGGCACGACCCCGCTGCCCGCACCTACACGCTCGACTTCACCCAGAGCTGCCCGCCAACGTCGGGGCAGCCCGACAAACTCCCCTTCCACATCCCGGTGAGCGTGGGTCTGCTCGATCGGCAGGGCCGAGAGCTGCCGCTGCGCCTGACGGGCGAGACCGACGCCGGCGGCCACTCCCGCGTGCTATCGCTCACCGAAGCCAGCCAGCGGTTTGTGTTTGAGGATGTCGCCGAGGCCGTGGTGCCCTCGCTGCTGCGAGGTTTCTCCGCACCCGTTGAACTGGCGTTTGATTACCCGGACCACGCGCTCGCCGTGCTGGCCGCGCACGACAGCGATCCGTTCAATCGCTGGGAAGCGGGCCAGCGCCTGGCCATGCGGGTGATAGTGCAAGCGGTGGCCGCGATTCGCGCCGGCCGCGCGCCGGAATATGGCGAGGCCATCATCAACGCCTGTCGGCGCGTGCTGGCCGACGCCAGCCGCGACCCCGCGTTTGCCGCCGAGGCGCTGAGCCTGCCGGGGGCCGCCTATATCGCCGAGCAACTGGAGGAAGTCGACCCAGAGGCGATCCTCGCCGCCCGCATGGGCCTGCGCCGCGTGCTCGCCACCCACCTGCAAACAGAATTTGAAGCCGCACTCGACACCTACACCACCAGCGGCCCCTACAGTCCAGACCCCCTTTCGGCCGGCCGCCGCGCGCTGCGCAATCTGGCGCTGGGCTATTTGATGGAACTGGAAACGCCGGACATTCGCGAACGCTGCCTCAAGCAGCTGCGCGAAGCGGACAACATGACCGACAGCATGGCGGCGCTGCTCGCGCTCGCCAACTGCGATTGTCCGGAGCGCGAGGCGGGCCTCGAGTGGTTCTACACGCGCTGGCAGACCGAGCCTCTGGTAGTGGACAAATGGTTCTCGGCCCAGGCGAGTTCGCGCCTGCCGGGCACGCTCGCGGGGGTCAAACGTTTGCTAACCCACCCGGCGTTTGATCTGCGCAATCCCAACAAGGTGCGCGCGCTGATCGGCGCCTTCTGCCACGGCAATCATGTGGGCTTCAACGCCGCCGACGGCAGCGGCTACGCTTTTGCGGCCGAGCAAATCATCGCGCTGGACGGCATGAACGCGCAGGTTGCGGCGCGGATGGCGCGGGCTTTCGATCGCTGGAGAAAATTTGATGCCGGGCGTCAGCAACACGCCCGAACGGCGCTGGAACGCATTCGCGCAACCGATGGCCTGTCGAAAGACAGCTTTGAAGTGGTCAGCCGCGCGCTGGCGTGAGAAAAGCTTGGGCGAGCCGTCCCGAATCTGTAAGGGTCTGAGACGGCTCGCGTGAGGGCCTAGCCGTCGGCGTTAATTTTCGCGATGACTTCCTGCAGCAACTGGTCGCTGGTCTCGTTCGCCACCTGACAGGTGCCCGCATTGAGGTGACCGCCGCCGCCGTAGGCCAGGCAGAGTTCGCCCACATTGGTCTTCGAGCTGCGATTCAAAATCGACTTGCCGATCGCAAACACTGTGTTCTGCTGCTTCATGCCCCACATGACGTGGATGGAGATATTGGTGTCGGGGAACATCGCATAAATCATGAAGCGATTGACCGCGTAAATCGTCTCTTCCTGGCGCAAATCGAGCACCACCAGATTGCCGTGCACCGTGGCGCACTGCTGAATTTGCGCCTTGGCGGCTTCTTCGTGCTCGCGGAACAGCTTCACACGTTCCTGCACCGAATCGAGCGCCAGAATTTCTGCCACCGTATGGTTCCGACACTGCTCAATGAGTTCCATCATCAGCTGGTAGTTGGAGATGGTGAACTCGCGGAAACGGCCCAGCCCGGTGCGCGCGTCCATCAGGAAATTCATCAGCACCCAGTCCTGCGGATTGAGGATTTCCTCGCGGCTGAACTGGGCTGAGTCACCTTTGTCGACCGCCGCCATCATCTCGTTCCAGCTGGCGGGAAAGCGGCTGGCGCCGCCGTAATAGTCATACACCACGCGGGCGGCCGAAGGCGCGTCGGGCAGGATGATGTGGTTGTCCATTTTTTCGTTGCGCACCGTTTCGCTCAGGTGGTGATCGAAGGCCAGATGGACGCCTTTCACGTAGGGCAGATTGGTGGTGATGTCGCGGTCGGAAATCTCGACCAGCCCGTCCTGCATGTCCTTGGGATGAACGAATTTGATGTCATCGATCAAATCCAGTTCTTTGAGCAGCACCGCGCAGATGAGTCCGTCGAAATCACTGCGGGTCACGAGCCGGAATTTTTGATTGGTCATTGAACGTCTCCAGAGCAAAAGGGATGGGGAATGAGTCACGGTCAGGGGGCGCACTGGAATCCTTGACCTTACAGCCGCCGACTACGCGGCAGGCCGACAATGACCTTCAGCGAAGCTGAGCGGCCGGGATTGGTCATTTCTGAAGGACAGATTGTGATCCTCGATGCGCCGAACGAGCGCGCCGGCCGCAGACCGTCAGCGCCCTAGCCGGCGCCCGACAGACTCGCGGCCCGCTGCACGGCGGCCCGGATGCGCGGATAGGCGCCGCAGCGACAAAGATTCCCCGCCAGCGCCCGATCGACTTGCTCATCGGTGGGCTGCGGCACACGCCGCAGCAACGCCACTGCCGCCATCACCTGACCCGGCTGACAGTAGCCGCACTGCGCCACATCCAGCGCCACCCAGGCTTGCTTCACCGCCTCGGCGAGCGGATCGGTTGCCCCTTCGATAGTGGTGATCGCGCGGCCCGCAAGGCTTGCGACCGGGGTCACACAGGCCCGCGTTGCCACGCCGTCAACGTGGACGGTGCAGGCGCCACACAAGGCCATGCCGCAACCGAACTTGGTGCCCGTGAGATTGAGTTCGTCGCGCAGGGCCCACAGCAGCGGCGTGTCGGACGCCACCTCGATCTCCCGCGTTTCGCCGTTGATTTTGAGCGTGACCATCAAATGATTCCTTGCGGCCTCAGGCCGGTAGTCGCAGTGGCAAATGACGCAGGCGCGTGCCGGTGAGCGCAAACAGCGCATTGGCCACCGCTGGCGCGATGGGCGGCAGGCCCGGCTCGCCCACGCCTTCCGGCGGCGCCACGCTCGGCACGATGTGAGTTTCGACGACGGGACAGGCATCAAGCCGCAGCGGCGGGTAGTCGTGAAAATTCCCGGGCTTCACCTGCCCTTTTTCGATATCGACCTTCCCGTGCAGGGCGGCGGACAGCCCGAACACCACGGCGCTTTCGATCTGCTGCGCGATGAGGTTGGGATTGACGGGGAAGCCACAGTCAATCGCGCACACCACCCGATGCACGCGCACGGCGCCGTCTTTGCCCACCGACACCTCCGCCACCTGCGCCACCACTGACCCAAAGCTCTCGTGGAAGGCGATGCCTCGGGCTTTTGGCACCCCGTCGGACGCGGGCGCCAAGGGCTGGCCCCAAGCGGCGCGTTCGGCCGCGAGCGCCAGCACCGCTCGTTGGCGCGGATGCTGCTGCAGCAAGGCTAAGCGATAGGCCAGCGGGTCGGCACCGGCCGCATGCGCGCACTCATCCAGAAAGCTTTCCTTGAAAAACGCCTGATGCGAGTGCCCCACCGCGCGCCAGAAACCGATCGGCACGGGTAAATCCACTCGTACCTGCCCCACCCGTACCACAGGGAACTCATAGGCTGCGTCGAAGGCCCCTTCGGCGCTGGATTTATCCGGCCCGACGAACGGCAGCCCTGCGGCGCGCGGCAGATAGCGGCTGACGATGGCCTGTGACGCCGAGACGTTGTCCCAGGCCGCGATACGCCCCTCGCTATCGAGCGCGGCGGTAAAACGGGACACACAGGCCGGGCGGTAGAAGTCGTGGCGGAGGTCGTCTTCACGGCTCCACAAGGTTTGCACCGCGCGCCCCGGGAAGTGCCGCGCAATCGCGGCGGCCTGGGCCACGAAGTCCACCTCGAGGCGGCGACCAAAGCCGCCGCCCAGATAGGTCACCTTCACGTCCACTTTCTCCTCATCCAGACCGAGTGCCTTGGCCGCTGCGCGGCGCGCGAAACCGGGCACCTGCGTCGGCGCCCACACGGTGGCGCGGTCGCCCTGATACTCGACCGTGCAGTTCATGGGTTCCATGGTGGCGTGGGCGAGATAGGGCGCGCTGTATTCCGCCTCGAGCGTGCGCGAACTCGCCGCGATGAGCTGCTTCGCGTTGCCGGATTTCCAATAGGCGAAGCCGCGCGATTTGGTGAGCGCGGCCGACAGCGTGGCCATGACTTCCGCGCTGGAGGTCGCGCGCATCGGCCCGTCGTCGAACTTGATTTCCAGCGCCTCGAGCCCTTTGCGGGCCTGCCACCAGCCGTCGGCCACCACTGCCACACCGCCCGAGCCTTCGTGTGTCGGCTCAAAAGCCACCACGCCGCGCACGCCGGGCAAGGCCCGCGCCTTGGTCTCGTGATGAGTCAGCACGCGCCCGCCGCGCACTGGCGACATGCGGACGGCGGCGTAGAGCATGCCCGGCACGCGCACATCAATGCCGAAGGTGGCGCTGCCTTCCGTCTTGGCTTTGGCCTCGAGGCGCGGCACGGCATGCCCGATGACTTTGAACGCGGCCGGGTCTTTCAGCACAACCTCACCCGGTGGTCGGGGTTCGGCCCCCAGCAGCGCGACGGCCTCGCCCAGCCCCATTTCGTGTCCCCCCGTTAGCGCGAAACGGCCTTCGCTCACCGTCACCGCCGAGGGCTCGCACTCCCAGTGGCGCGCGACGCCCGCTATCAGGCATGCCCGCGTGGCGGCCGCCGCCTGCCGCAGCGGCCACCAGAGATCGCGCAGGCTGGAAGAGCCGCCCGTCATCACGAAGCCCAGCTGCCGCGCGCCGGTGGTCATCACCCACCGCGCACTCCGCGCCAGCAGGCTGTGGTCGTCGGCCCGAAACGGCACGCCCTCGGCAAACGCCGCGATGTTGCCGTAGACGGGCTCGATCGGCGCGTCTTCAAAGCGCAGCGCCGACCAGCCGCAGTCGAGCTCGTCGGCCACCAGCATCAGCAGCGCCGTGTGCACGCCCTGCCCCATTTCAGACTTGCTCATGGTCACCGTGACCCGCCCATCGGTGTCCAGCTTGAGCCAGGCGTTCAGCGCGAGCGAGCGTTTGGTGGCAGCAAGGCTGGCGTCGCGCACGCTTCGCCGAGCAAGACTTGAGCAGCCTGCCAGCAGACCGCCACCGGTGAGTCCCGCCAACACCAGAAAAGATCGTCGATTCATCCCCAGTACCTGTTGAAACGAGAAGCCACTGTGTCACACAACACCCGGGCGCGAGCTCAATCCCCCACCAGCAAGACTTGCATCACCGGCGACTGAAAATGTCGGCGCATGGTGATGGCGTAAAGGTTTTCAAACACGCGCGGCACTGCGCAGTATTTCTGGCGGAAGCGCGCCTTCAATTTATCCTGCACCACCACCTCTGGCACCAGCGTCACGCCGCCAGACTCGCGCGCCATCAAGCGCAGCATCGCCATGTCGTCGACTTTGGCGTATGGCCGCCCGCTGATCTCAAGTTTCTCACGGAGCCAATCGAACTGGATCCGGATGTCACTGCTACAGCCCGGCAGTAACAGCCGTGCATCGTTGAGATTCTCAGGAAATCTGAAGGCCTTGCGACCACGACGAGGCGGTCCCACCAGACACACACTTTGGCGTGAAACGCGCTGGCAGCGCCAGCGCTGCTGGGCATCGGCAGTCACCGGCCGATTGGAGAGAATCAAATGCGCGCAGGCGCTCCAGAAATTCTTCCAGGCTAGCCGACTCATGGGTGAGCCGGATCCCCGGCATCCCGAGCACCGGGCGCAGAAAACTGTCCTGAAAATTCCGCGACAATGTGGCAACCGCGCCCACGCGCAGATGTTGCGCTTGCAAGCCAGCCCCACTCTGAGCCGTCGCCGCCAGCGCCGAACCAGGACTAAAAATGCCATCGGCATATCCGAGCGCCAACACGCCGAATTCAGTCAGGCCCAGTGCGCGACCTTCGCGCAGAAACAGCGCATGACCGAGGGGTGATTCGAGTTCCCTGAGTTGCGCAGAAAGTGCGGACTGCGAAACCTGCAGCTGCTGGGCGGCGCGCGCGAGGTGGCCTTCGCGGGCAACGACCCAGAAGTCATGCAGGTGGTGGAAGTTGAGCTGGCGGAAGGACTTTGTTCTTGTTAAAAAACATCACTTTTTTATCAATCGATTTTAATAATATTTTCTCGGCGGGCATCATGCTGCCATCGTTACCCGCAGGAAAGCCCAGCACATGTCCGAGAGTTCAACCTTCCTCGCCTGGATGCTCCCGCTCTGCTATCTGCTCGCCGCAGCGCTCACCCTCGCGGCCCCAAGCCGCCGATGGGGCATTGCCCAGCTTGGCGCGCTCGCAGGCTTGATTGGCATCGCTGGCGCGGTGGCGGTCGCGCTCATCAACCACGAGGCGAATCACGATGGCGCAGGGCTGGCAGTTGCGGTGCTCGGCTGCTTCATCACGCGATTTTCCCAGCGCTATTTCACCGGCGAGGCGGGGCAGCAGCGCTATGAGGCGCCGCAGGCGACGATCGAACGCGTGCCGGCCAAACATCTGCTGGTCCGTCAGTTGGTTGAACATGAGAGGCTGCACCTGTTCCCGCTTGGCGATGCCACCGTCGAGCGCCGGCATCGGGGCGCGTGGTCGGTCTGGGCGCGCGCCGATGCCGCGTAGTAACCAGGACGAGCGGTTTATCGCCCGCTATCAGGGCCAACGCGTCGCGCTCCTGACCCAGCACGGCAAGGAAACGCTGCTGGGGCCGCTGCTGCACGCCGGTATTGGGTGTTTGGTCGAGCGGGTGAGCGGATTCGATACCGATCAGCTTGGCAGCTTCACGCGCGAAATCCCGCGTGACGGTTCCCAGCTCGATGCCGCGCGGCGCAAGGCCCGCATCGGGATGGCGCTCGCCAACTGCTCACTGGGGCTCGCCAGCGAAGGGGCTTTCGGCCCCGACCCGTTCACGGGCCTATTGGTCTGGAACACCGAAATCGTGGTCTGGATCGACGATGAGCAGGCGCTCGAACTGGTGGGTTACGCCGACGGGCCCGCACGCGCCGAACAACGCGCCGTCGGCAACCTCGCCGCGCTTCGCGAGTTCGCGCACGCGGCGGATTTCCCGGCCCACCATCTGGTGTTGCGGGCCGATTCAGCGGATGCGCCGCCAGCATGGAAAGGCCTTGCCGACGCCACCACCCTGGAGCGCGCCTTTGTTGAAACGCAGGCGCAGTCCCGCAGCGGCCGGGTATGGGTGGAAAACGATCTCCGCGCTCACACCAACCCGACCCGTCAGGCGGTGATCTGCAAAGCCGGCAGCGAACTACTGGCCCTCATGGCCAGCGCCTGTCCCGACTGCTCGAGCCCCGGCTTCAGGCTGCTCGACTACGTCCGCGGCCTGCCTTGCGCCTGGTGCCGGCAGCCGACCCGCGAGGTGGTGGCCGAAATCTGGTCGTGCCAGCGCTGCGCGCATCAGGAGCGACGTGAGCGACAAGGGCCCGCCGCCGCGCCGCCAGAACGGTGTGGCTATTGCAATCCGTAAGCGCTGGCCGGGACGCGGACTTCCTTGTGCATTAGGGCGATCCGGGCTGGTGCCAGACCGTCCGGCGACCGACGACGAAATCGCGCCAACGCGCTGGCCAATGACGCCGGCTCCGAGTGTCGCGGCGCGTGTAATTCGCCCTTGTCGAAGGTACCTTTCAGGCCCGGGCCGGCGGCGCCGTCGCGCCCTCCCCCTATCCGTTCCCAACGAGGCCCAGATTGAGCACCTCCCCGATTCCCGACACGCGCGCCCAACGGGTGGCCAACTGGCTAATGGACCGCAAGTGGACCACCTTCCTCATCGTCATGGTGCCCACGCTGGTGCTGGCCTGGGCGATCCCGAGCATTCAGGTCTATTCCCGTTTCGCCGACCTGCTGCCCGGCGACCACGAATACGTCCACACCTATAACCGCATGAAGGACACCTTTGGCGGCGCCAACGTGCTGGCGATGTCGCTGGAAGTGACCGACCCCAAGGCCGACATCTTCACCACCGCCACGCTGGGCAAGATCCGCATGCTGACCAGCGAGGTCGACCTGATCCGGGGCGTGAACCACTATCAGGTGGCGAGCCTCGCGCATCCCAAGATTCGCCGCGTGTACACCGGCGAAGGCGGCGTCATCAAATCCGAACCGGTGCTGCCGCGAATCATTCCGAGCGACGCGGCAGGCCTGAAAAAACTGCGCGAAGAAGCGCTGAACAACGACATCATCTACGGCAGCTATCTGTCGACCGACGGGCGGGCCGCACTGATCGTGGCGAGCTTCGATGAAGAACGCCTGAACTATCAGGAAATCCACGCTCGCATGCTGCAACTGAAGCGCGAGGTGGAAGAAGACGGCAGCACCCAGCTGTATATCGCCGGCGAGCCGATGCTAAAAGGCTGGATTTATCACTTTTCCAGCGAAATCGGCGTCATTTTCGGCGTGACCTTCGTGGTGATGATCCTGCTGCTATGGATTCACTTCCGCTCTATTTCCGGGGTGCTGGTGCCCATGCTCGGCACCGCGCTGTCGGCGCTGTGGGGCCTCGGCTTTGTGGGGTGGATGGGCTACAACCTCGACCCGCTCTCGCTCGTCGTGCCGATTCTGATTTCAGCCCGCACCGCCAGTCACTGCGTGCAGATGATGGAGCGCTACTACGACGAAATCCGCCTCGGGCGTGACCGCGAAACCGGGGTGCGGGTCTCTATGGGCGAACTCCTGGTGCCCGCCACGATCGGCATCTTTACCGACGTCGCGGGCCTGCTGGTGTTGGCGGTGTCGTCGATCCCGATGATTGCGAAGATGGGCTACTACTGCGCGCTCTGGTCGGCCAGCAATGTGCTCACGGTGGCGGTGTTGGTGCCGCTGGTGATGTCGCTGCTGCCCACGCCTACAGTCAGCGCCGAACCCGCGCAGCGCCAGCTGCCCGCAAGAGTCATGCACCGGCTGGGCGTGTTTCTGGTGGGGCGGCGCGCGAGCCTGTTGATTTTCGGCATCACCGCCCTGCTGTCCGTCGGCTCGGTGTATTACGGCTGGAGCCCGCCGATTGGCGAATCCAAGCCCGGCACGCCGCTGCTTTTTCCCGACAGCCAGTACAACATCGCCGCCGCCCACATCGCCAATCGCTTCGCCGGCGCCAACCAGCTCAGCATCTACTTTGAAGGCGACAAGCCGGAGCGCATGTGGGATCCGGCGGTGGTGAAAACCATGCAGGAATTTGCGCGTTACATGGCCGACACCCCCAACTACGGCGGCACGCGCGACATCCCGCATCTGGTGCGCGCTATCAACCGGCTCTATCACTACGACGACCCGCGCTGGGCCACGCTGCCCACCACCTCCACCGACATCGGCAACATGCTGTTCATGTATCAGGCGGGCTCGCCCACGCCGCGCGTGATCGTGGAATACATGGACCCTGAGGCCCGCATCGCCAACGTGGTGATCTTCTACAAAGACGCCACCGGCAAGACCGTGACCGAAGCCGTGGCCGCTGCCAAACGCTTTTTCGAAACCCACAAAATGGAAGGCGTCACGCCCAGATTCGCGGGCGGCATCATCGGCCTCATCGTGGCCGCCAACGAAGAAACCCACGCGGCGGATCTTCAAACCACGGGGCTCATCATCGTGCTGGTGATGCTGGCGGTGATGTTGACCTACCGCTCGTGGGAGCCCGGTCTGCTGGTGCTGGTGGTGCTGGGTCTGGCGGTGATGATGAATCGTGCCTTCATGACCCTGCGCGACATCGGGCTTAACGTGAACACGCTACCGGTGACTTCCGTGGGGCTTGGGGTGGGCGTGGACTACGCTATTTACATGCTCGATCGCATCCGCGAAGAGGTGAAACACCGCAGTCTCGACGACGCCATTGTGGTGTCGATGCGGACTACCGGCGCTGCCGTGCTCTTTACGGCGGTGATGATCATCGGCGGCATCGTGTGGTGGATTCAGGGCTCGTCGCTGCGGTTTAACAGCGATATGGCCCTGCTGCTGTGCATGCTCCTGATGAGCAATATGGTGGGCGCGGTGACCGTGATTCCGCTGATGATTCGACTGATGCGGCCCCGCTTCATCATGGACGCGCACCGGGACGAATCCTTGACCGAGGCAGACCGCGCGCGCGGCAGCGTCTGGTCCTTGAAGACGCCCTGAGCCGCGCTACAGCGCGGCCAGAAAGTCGAGCGCGAGTTGTCGCGTGGCGCCGATGTCCTCGTAGAGGATGCCGTGTCGTTTCGACGGCACCCAGTGCAGGGCTTTGCGGTCTACTTCGAGTTTGTCGTAGATAAGTTGGGCGGAAGCGGGATCCACCACCGCATCACCGTCGCCCTGAATCACGCAGACCGGGGCGCGCACGCGCGGCAGGGTGGTTTTCAATTCGGACACCACGCGCGTCAATTCATACAAACCGCGCAGCGGAATATTGCGATAGTTGATGTGCGGATGCTCCGACTCATTGGGCCGGAAGGGCATCACGCCTTCATAAGAGGACAGCCAACTCACCAGCCGGTTGGCGCCGTGCATAAAAGGCACAAAGCGCAAATTCTTGTTGCGGAACTTGAGCGGCGCGCTGATGGCAATCGTGCCTGCCAACGTGGGGTCGCCGCCGGCGGCCTGAATGAGACTGAGCGAGCCGCCGGTCGAAAACCCAATCAACACATAGCGCCCGGTAATGCCGCGCATGATCTCAACGCCGCGCGCAATCGACTGCAACCAGTCCTCCCAACTCCGCTCGCGCAAGTCCCAGGGCGAGGTGCCGTGGCCTTTAAGCCTCACGCCCAGCACCGGATAGCCGGCGGCCTGCAATTGCTCGCCGAAGGCGCGCACTTCGGCGGGAGTCGCGAGGAAGCCGTGAACTAACACCACGCCCACCGGTTTCGCGACCGCGGGGCGCAACAGAAATGGACTCGGATCGGCGGTCGCCGTCTCGCGCTCGTTGATTTCGGCGTGCTTGGGTTTGCGATAGCGCGCGCGATCCCAGTCCAGCGCTTTCAGCTCGTCGTCGAATAGATAGGCGGCACGCTGCGCCCCGCTCAACGCGCCGGCGTCAGTCATCGCCCGCGCCACCGCCCGGGCGACCGCCGGCAGAGGTTCGACTTCATTGGCATAGACTTCCAGGGGGTTTTGCAGCCGGATTTCGTCGAAATCCTGCGTGTGGCGCAGCTTCTCCTCCAAATGCAGCTGCTGGTCATGCACCCGCAACAGCCCGGTAGCCGCCGCCTCCTGCAGAAACTCCTCCAGGGCGGGCGGGGTGGATGCCAGCAAGGCCTGATAGCGCCCGGGGTCGCAGAGCCCCGCGTGCAGCCGAATGTCCCGCTGGCCCTGCAGATGTTTCACCGCCAGATACAGCATCAGCCGGAACTCGGGCAGCCCTAGCACCGTGTGGCCCGCGTTGAACTGCGTGATGAGCACGGTGGACGCCAGATGGGAAAGATTCACCGAGACGGTTTGATAAATCGCCCGCATGTAGTGATCGCGCAACCGGTTGATCGCCGTCAGCGCGCCACGGTTGGCGAGTCGTCGCGGCAGCTTTTGTTCGAGAAAATCGCCATCGAAAACGCTGGCCAGACTGGTGAGGTCGCGCGCCAGATAGTTGAGCAGCGGTCGTTCGTACCAGCTAACCGCCTGGGCCACGCGCAGGCTGGTGCCCAGATGGATATCCATATCGGTGGCCTTGAGCAGGATATTGCCTTCGACTACCAGTTCATCCAGCGCCCTCTTGCTTAAAGATCCGCCCAGCAGTTCGGCCGTGCGACTCAGCAAATTGTCGCTGATACGCAGCGGATAAAACGTGATGTTGGCAGGCACGATGGTGACGGCCCGATCCGCGCCGGCAATCAGCGCGTTCACGCTCGGCAGCCCGAGTTCATCGGCCCACTGTCGCAGCAGCGTGTGCTGGTTTTTCTGCATCCGGTGCTTGATGGCGTAACGAAAAATCTGCAGGCCGGTGGCGAGGCGAGCGGCGCCGGTGTGATGTTTGCGCCGCGTCTGCGCGTGGCGGGAGAACACGCTGTACTGGCCCTGCTCGTCGATGACCTGCCGGTCCTTGACCATCCCGCCTTCCGGAAACATCACCACCTTGCGGCCGCGCAGAATGTCCCGCGCCAGCAGGCTCATGAGCTGCGGATGATTGTTGGGCACCACGCCCAAATCGCGCAGCAGGCGTGCAAAGCGGTCATCGCGCTTGAAAAACTCGGCGGAAGCCACCGAGCGGCAGTAATGCCCACCCTGCTGGTAAATCAGGTACTGCGGGATGAAGGTCTCCATCCGCGCGAAGTGGTTGAACAGGAAGATCTCACCGTGCTCGAGCTGCTGCTGCTCGTGGGTCATTCGGATGCGCACCCCCAGCAGCTTGCTCAACTGCTCAAAGGCGCGGGCGCACCAGTCGTAGGTTTGTTGATTGAGGTCGACGTAATCGGTCATCGCGGCTACCGGTCCGGAAGATAGCGGGACTATAGCGCGGCGCCACCGCCGGGTGGGTCAGGCGCCCTGTGCCGACATCCGCTGGGGCAAGTCGGCGTCGGTCCGGATACCGGAGGTCTCGCGAATGCGCTCCACAATTTCGCGTTTGAGCGCCACAAATTCCGGCGCGTGCTTGAGCGCCTGCGTGCGCTCGGCCGAAAACGGCACCTCGTAGATGGTGTCGATCCGGCCGGGTCGCGGCGCCAGTAACACCACGCGCTGCCCGAGATAAATCGCTTCTTCCACATCGTGGGTGACGAACACAATCGTCGCCTTTTCCAGCTTGAACACATGCAGGATGAGGTCGTGCATCACCTCGCGGGTTTGCGCGTCCAGCGCGCCGAAAGGCTCGTCCATCAAGAGAATCTCCGGGCGCGACATCAGGGCGCGCGCAATCGCCACACGCTGCTGCATGCCGCCGGACAGCTGCCCCGGATAAGCGCTCGCCATATGCCCCAAGCCCATCAGGCCGAGCAGGGAATCGGCGCGCCCGCTGGCCCGCTCGACGTCGCTGTCGGTCAGATGCTGTCGATGCGCCTTCAGGCGCCGGGAAAAGCGGATGTTTTCCCGCACGTTCAGCCACGGATAAAGACTGTAGTGCTGAAACACCATCGCGCGGTCGGCTGCCGGCCCGGTCAGCGGCCGCCCGGCGGCTTCGATCTCACCGCTGGTGTGATATTCCAGCCCACCGATGATTCGCAGCAGCGTGGACTTGCCGCAACCCGACGCGCCGATGAGGGTCACGAACTCGTTGTGCCGGATATCGAGATTGATGTTGTTCAGCGCCGTGACCGGCGTGGCGCCGTCGAAGACTTTGCCGAGCCCGCGGATGGCGATTCGGGGTGTGGTGCTTAATGTTTCAGGTGCGCCCATGGGAACGCCTTGCGATGCAGCCAACGAAACGCCTGATCGGTCAACAGCCCAATCAGCCCGATGAGAAAAATGCCGGCGAAGATTTTGTCGGTCTGGAGAAAACGCTGGGCTTTGAGAATGGCGTAGCCCAAGCCCGAATTCGCCGCCACCAGCTCGGCCACCACAAGATAGGTCCAGGCGAACCCCAGCGTGAGGCGCAGGGTGTCGAGCAGCGCCGGCTTGGCCGAGGGCAATAGCACCTGCTCGATAACTTCCATGCGGGTCGCGCCCATCGTTTGGGCAGCCTCAATCTGGGCGGAAGGCACCCGGCGCACGTCTTCCGCCACCATCAGAATCATCTGGAAAAAAGTACCGATGAAGATGATGGCAATCTTGGCGCTCTCTTCGATCCCCACCCAAATCATCACCAGCGGAATGAAGGCCACGGCCGGCATGTAGCGCACGAACTCGATCAGCGGTTCCAGCAAAGCCTGCAGCGGGCGAAATGTCCCGATGAAAAGGCCTAGCGGCAAAGCCAGCACTGCCGACAGCAGCCAGCCGGCGATCACGCGATAGCAGCTGATGCCCACATCGCTCGCGAGACGGTCGGTCGTGAACCATTTAATGCAGCGATTCCAGACCATGACCGGCGACGGCAAGAACACCTTGCTGAGCCAGGCAAGTTCAAACAGCCCCCACCACAACAAGACCGGCAGCACGAGGCCAGTGAGCGCCAGCCCCCAGTAGGTGCGCGACGCGAGAGGACCGCGAATAGACCACAGGCCGGGCTTCATTGGCGGCACCGGTGTGGCGTGGGCAGTAAAGACATTGAGACTTGCATGACTTCCAGCGAGCAATCGGTATGCCACCGACCACTCTCTGCGGCCGGCCTGCGCTGGGCCGAATTCGATCGGCGGTACGCGGCCTGTAGGGGCGCAAGAATGCACCAGCCTCGGCGCCCACGGACGCGCAGCGCGCTACGAAAGTGCACCCGGCGTGGTGCGGGATAAATGGCGTGCACGACTTTGCCGGTCGCAGCCGGACAATGAAGGGTCTGGCACCCGCCTTGCAGTTCCCAGCGCATAGTCATCACCGCTTGAGGAATCTGCCATGTCGAAATCTTGTTCACCTTCGCTAGGTCGCGCCTTCAAGGCCTTGGCGAGCGCCGCCGGTTTGCTGATGAGCGTCGCCGTTACCGCGGCCCCCACGATCAAGATTGGCACCGTGGTGTGGGTTGGTTATGGCCCCTTCTACGTCGCCGACCATTGCTGCTCTACGCTCTGCCATCGCCGGGT
>CAMCQE010000045.1 GCA_945876945.1 Klebsiella pneumoniae | reverse complement strand
GCCGGAGAAGCCTCGGTGGGACTATTTGAGTTCGTCATACCGATAGTTGACCGGCCGCAGTTGACCTCACTAAAAGCCGCTAAGCGAGGTGTCGGCCTACAGCCGCTGTCCTCGCCTGAGTGGGCCTACTTGGCATTTCGTTCTTTGGCGATCAGGAAATCGACCACTTTGAGAATGTCTTCCTGGCTTCCAGCCAACGATGCTGTGATCCGATATTTCCCGTTGACGATAACCGATGGCACGCCTTCGATACCGTAATCGCGGGTCGCCATCGTCGCCATTTTGGTCTTGCCATCGACGGTGGGGCTCTCGTAGGCCTGTCGGAATTCGTCAAGATTGAAACCCGCTTCGCCGGCGAAGGCCATGATGCTTTCTTCGTCGAAAATCCGGCGCTTGTCGGCGTGGATGGCCTCAAACAGCGGCTTGTGCAGCTTTTCCAGCGCACCCAGTGCCTCTGCCGCGTACATGGCCCGCGCATGTGGCACCCATTGTTGGGCGAACACTGCGGGGATCCGACGGAATTTGACGTCGGCTGGCTTGGTCTTCAGCCATCCGGCGAGCACTGGTTCAAAATGGAAGCAGTGCGAGCAGCCGTACCAGAAGAGTTCAACCACTTCGATTGATTTAGGATCGGCCGTGGGCACGGCGGGGGTCACAAGCAGATAATGCGTGCCTTCGAGATACTTCTCGGGGCCTGCCGCGGTCGCGCTGAGTGGGAGAAGGCAAGCCAGCAAGAGATACAGAAATTTCTTCACGATTGTCGTCCTCGCCCGCGATTTGTGGATGCGGCTTGGGGGCCTTTAAAGGCTTCCCCGGTGCTTTAGTGCAATCCTTCCATATAGGCCGCTACCTGTTCAATTTCTTGCGCCGTCAGTCGGCTCGCAATCGTCGCCATGATTGAGGCCTGTCCGGCTGCGCGCTCACCATTCTTATACGCCAGCAACTGCGTGACGGTGTATTTGGCGTGCTGACCGCGTAGGGCCGGCACCTTATTCGCAGGATTGCCTGCACCGTTCGGTCCGTGGCAGGCCATGCAAGCGGGAACGCCTGAGGCTTGATTGCCACCCCGGTACAGCCCGCCACCAGAAGCTGCGGTTGCCACCTCAACGCTAGCAATTTGCAGCGTCTGGGCGGAGAAATAAGCGGCAATGTCAGCCATGTCTTCCGGCGACAGGGGCGCCGCCATGGCATTCATGTTGACGTTCTTGCGCTGTCCGCTCTTGAAGTATTCCAACTGGCTAACGATGTAATCGGGGTGCTGACCCGCGAGTTTCGGCCAGTCTGGGTTGACGCTGTTACCGTCCGGGCCGTGGCATGCGCCACAGGCCGCAGCCTTGGTTTTGGCATCCTGCGCGTTAGCGCCAAGGGGAGCCGACAGCGCCAGGGAAAAAACTAACATTGCGCGAATTGTTGTACGAAACATCGCCTCTGAACTCCGGTAGGTCAATCAGACATGTGTCCCACGACGCTTTGCATAAAGGTCGCACTTGGACGGCGACGTACTATAGCATCGAACGCCCATCATCGAGACCGTCTGCGTAAGCATCCGGTGTAATTTGAAAAGTGAAAACACCTTACCCGGATCTGGAATATTTTCGCCGCGCGGCATTTTTGAAAAGCGTCGAGCAACTCAAGGATTTGCCCCCGGACGAAGGCGCTGAGGTTGCCTTCATCGGGCGGTCTAACGTCGGTAAATCCAGCGTTTTGAACGCGCTTTGTGACCATCAGGGTTTGGCTCGCACCAGTCGCACGCCGGGCCGCACTCAGCATTTTGTTGTCTTTGATTTGGGCGGGCCGCGACGGCTTATCGATTTGCCCGGCTTTGGCTATGCGGTGGTCAACAAGTCGATGCGCGCGCATTGGGACGAAATGATCCCGCGCTATCTCGAGGAAAGAGCATCGCTGGCAGGGCTGGTGCTGATCGCCGATGCCCGCCATCCCTTGAAGTCTGAAGAGCTTGCGCTTATCGAGTGGACCGCCAGCGCCTGTGTGCCGCAGACCCTGTTGCTCAACAAGGCGGACAAACTGGGGCGTCAGGCGATTGCTCAGGCCGTGCGGGCGGCGCGCGAAAGTGTGGGGGCGAGAGGCGGAGATCCCGCTTCGGTGCACGCTTTTTCAGCGGTCGGCAAGGAGGGAGTTCCTCACCTGCGTGCGATGGTTGATGACTGGCTCATTCGGGCCCTCACTGAAGGCCCCGGACAGGAAGGATAGTGGGAGTCGCACGCTGCGGCTCTAAAACACCGTGTGGGTAGACGACTCCGCTTAATCCCATCCAGAATGGATGAGCTAGGGCGTTGCTTGAAACGCGCGGGGAAGATCGAACAGTCCCGGAGAAGGATCCCCGGCACCCACTGCAGGACTTGGGCTTAGCCGCCGTACTTGCGGCGGAATTTGTCGACGCGGCCTGCGGTGTCAACAATCTTCTGCTGGCCGGTGTAGAACGGGTGGCAACCGGAGCAGACGTCCACCGACAGGGTTTCACCGCGGAGCGTAGACCGGGTCTGAAACGAGTTCCCGCAGCTGCAGGTCACGGTGATGTCGCGGTAAGCGGGATGAGTTTCGGCTTTCATGGCGTGTTCTGGCGCTATCTGTGAGCTTAGGGGGCGGGAAGTCTAAAAGCCGGGTCCAGCTAATTCAAGCGATTCGTCCGTTGCCCTTGTTCGTTCAGTGGCGCGGCGCGAAGCGAAGGACCTTCCCGGGGACCTTGTTTGGGCGTTCCGGGCTAGCTCGATTGCCCAGTCGCTGCACGTTATCCAGCAGTCCATCCTCGCCCAGAACCTGATGCCACATGAGGTTCGAAATTTTCACGCAAGCGCCCATGGGATTGTGCAGCTCGCGCAAGCGATCAACCTGCCATTGGAGACCGCGTAATCGCGGTTGGATGGTTTCGGGAGCGGCAGCAATCAGGCTCTCTACCATCGCGCGACGGGCTTCTTCAAACGAGGCCGGATCTTCGGAGGCAAGGCGAGCCCACTCTTCAAACTCGAATCCTGGAAAGCTGCTGTCGTCAGTAGGCATGCTAAGCGCTGCGTTTAAATCAGCCCGTATCTTGCTGAAAAAGTTGGCCAGCGGAAAGTGAGCCCGCGCACGTTTTGTATCCACAATGGGTGGTTCTGCCTGACGCCGCTCAGGATTTCAAATCCGCAAAGCGGGTTACGACAGGGGCATGGTCAGAAGGTTTTTCCCATCCGCGCGGCTCGCGGTCTATCACGCTCGCCACGCAGTCTGCGGCCAGCGCGGTACTCGCGAGACTTAAATCGATGCGCAGGCCAAGGTTGCGGCGAAAGCCCGCGGCACGATAGTCCCACCAGGAAAAGATGCCCGCGGCCGGCTCAAACATGCGGAAGGTATCCACAAAGCCTAGCCCCAGCAGTTGTTGAATGCGGGCGCGCTCCGGTTCGCTACAGAGAATCTGGTCGCGCCAGGCGGCCGGGTCGTGGACATCGCGGTCGTCGGGTGCAACGTTGAAGTCACCCACGATGAGCAGCTTTTGATTGGCGGCCAGTAGCGTCGGTAGCCACGCAAGGAGCGCATCGAGCCAGGCGAGCTTGTAGGCATATTTTTCGGAGCCAACGGCCGAGCCGTTCGGCACGTAGAGGTCCAGCACAAACAGGTCCCGGAACCGCACGCCCAGCACGCGCTTCTGTTCGTCCGCGAAACCGGGAATGCCGGTCACCACCTCCTGCGGCGCCTCACGGCTCAATATCGCCACCCCGTTATAGGACGGCTGACCGCTGATTTCAGCGTGATAGCCGAGGGTCGACAGCGCCTCGAAAGGAAAACCGGCATCTACGGTTTTGGTTTCTTGCAGGGCAACGACATCCGGGCGGGTGCTCTCGCACCAGTTCACCAGATGGTCGAGTCGGGCTTTGATGGAATTGACGTTCCAGCTCGCGACCGTCAACACGGATTTACAGCCTGAAGCCGCCGTGGCGGCGACGATTGAGATAGTCCATACAAAACATTCCTGCGCCAAATGACAGAACAATCAGCACCAGACAGCCCAGCACTGCCCATGGCGACGTGAGGCTGGCGGCGCCCTGAATGCGGCCGAGCGCGGTATCGGAGGCGAGCTGGGCTTCGAGTTCGGTAGTGCGCTGGCGTAGCGCCTCGGCAGTGGCTTCAAGTTCCAGGTTGGCCTTGCGCAGCTCGCCCGGGACCGATCCATCGGGGGCATCGCCGCGCGATTTCAGCTGCCGTTCCAGCTCGGAGCCTTTCAGCTTGAGGGACGACAGCTGACTTTTGAGTTCGGTATTTTCGTTGGTCAGGTTGTCCACCTGCGCCGGGTTCTGTGGGCTGCCGGCGGTGGCCTGTTTGACTTCCATCTGCTTGATGCGCTCTAGCAGCATCTGGCGTTCCTGCCGGGCTTCGGCCAACTGATTGACCGCTGGTGACTCTTTCATCAGGTAGGCCGTGTCCACCCAGCCTTCCACGCCTTCGGTGTCCTTCACGCGTGCCACTTGCGGCGTGCGTTCCAGTACCTGCAGCTGGCTGCCGGTAGGCAGCACCTTGATGATGGCGCTATTGAGGTCGCGGTCGCGGTGCACCCCAACCAGCAGCTTGTCGATGACATACGCGTAATCGCTGGCGCCGACGGCGAGTGGCGTCAGGGCCAGCGTCAGAGCAATTGTTCGCAGGCGCAGCATGGTCGGCTTTTATCCCGAATCAGGACGTGAGTCCAGAATGCCGCAGTAAGGCATCCGGCGCGGGATCGCGTCCCCTGAAGCGCCTGAACAACACCATGGCATCGGTGGCGCCGCCCGCCTCCAGAATGTGCGTCATGAAATCGCGGCCGGCCTGCGGGCTGAATACGCCTTCCTCTTCGAAGCGACTGAAGGCATCCGCCGCCAGCACTTCAGCCCACTTATAGCTGTAGTAGCCGGCGGCATAGCCGCCGCCAAAGATGTGGGTGAAGCTGTGCTGAAAGCGGTTCCATGCTGGCGGCACCAGCACCGCGACTTCCCGGCGCACCTCGTCCAGCACCGCTTGCACCACCAGCCCCTGCGGCGACCGGGCGTGGAGCATAAAATCGAACAGGGCAAATTCGAGCTGCCGGAGCATTTTCATGCCGGCCTGAAAGTTCTTCGCGGCCAGCACGCGGTCGAACAAGTCTTTGGGCAAGGGCTCACCGGTTTCGTGATGGGCGCTCAACTCGGCCAGCGCCTCTTCCTCCCAGCACCAGTTTTCCAGAAACTGACTCGGCAACTCGACCGCGTCCCAGGCCACGCCGTTGATCCCCGACACCGCCGCTTCGTTGATCCGCGTTAACAGATGGTGCAGGCCGTGGCCAAACTCGTGGAACAAGGTGATGACTTCGTCGTGGGTCAGCAGGGACGACTGACCCGCCACCGGCGGCGTGAAATTGCAGGTGAGAAAAGCCACCGGCGTCTGGATGCCCTCGCTGGTCTGACGCCGCACCAGACACTCGTCCATCCAGGCGCCGCCCCGCTTGCCAGCGCGGGCAAAGAGGTCGAGATAGAACAAGCCCCGGAGCTCGCCGTTGGCGTCGAAAATGCCATGGCAGAGGACGTCTGGATGCCATAGATCGACGCCCGTCACCGTTTCGATGCGCAGGCCAAAGAGTCGCCCCACGATGGTAAAGAGCCCGTTAAGCACGCGCTGTACCGGAAAATAAGGACGTAGCGCTTCTTGCGAGACATCAAATGCCTGTTGGCGCAGACGTTCCGAGGCAAAGGCCGCGTCCCAGGCTTCCAGTGGGGCGATACCCAATTGTTCTCGGGCAAACGTCTCTAGCTCGCGCTTTTCCAGTGTCGCCTGCGCCTGGGAGCGCGCCGCCAGTGCGCGCAGAAAGCTCACTACGGCATCTGTTGACGGGGCCATCTTGGTCGCCAGCGAGTATTCCGCGTAGTTGGCAAAGCCTAGCAGCGCCGCCAGCTCGTGGCGCAGTGCGAGCATTTCGTCGATCAGCGGGCCGTTGTCGAATTTCCCGGCGTGCGGTCCTTGTTCAGAGGCTCGCGTCGTGTAGGCCGCATACAGTTCGGCGCGCAGTGCGCGATCTTCGGCGTAGAGCATGGCCGCCTGATAGCAGGGCAGATCGAGCGTGAGCACCCAGCCGTCGCGCTGCTGGTCAGCGGCGTTCTGTGCGGCGAGATGAATCAGGTGGGCCGGCAAACCGCGCAAGCGATCAGGGTCATTCGTGTGCCAGGACCACGCCCGCGTCGCGTCCAGCACGTGCTGTTCAAACAAAGTCCCGAGCTGATTGAGTCGCTGCTGGACTTCGAGAAAGCGCGCGCGCTTCGCGCCATCCAGCGCGATCCCGCCCAGCCTGAAATCGCGTAGCGCGTGCTTGACTACCTGCTGCCTTGAAGGCGAGAGCTCGGCGAAGGATTCGGCGTCATGCAGGCGCTGAAAGGCGGCCTTTAGACCATCGTGCTGAAGTTGGGCCGAGCTGTAGCGAATGACCTCGGGCAGCACGCTGTTGTAGGCGCTGCGCAGGGCGTCGCTGTCGGCCACGCTGTGCAAGTGTCGAATCGGCGACCACGCGCGACTCAGACGGTCGTTCAGCGCCTCGAGCGGCGCGCAGAGTTCCTCCCAACCAGCAGAATCGTCGCGCGCAATCAGCGCGTCGAGTTCGATTTCGTTGGTCTTAAGCAGATCGCCAATGCTGGCAGCAATGCTGGCGGGGTCAATGGAGGAGAAGTGTGGCAGACGCGCACGGGCGGCCTGCAGGTGTGAAACGGGATCCATGGCTGGTCGTCGTCCAAAATCCGCAAGGCCCGTGAATGTATCACGGGCGCGAGACCCTACTGCAGGCGACTCACCAGTGAAAAGGCCAGACCCACGCCGCAACAAAAGGCAACGACCAGCGACACGCAGGCAATGAGGGTCTGCTTACGCCGCAGCTTTTCCTCGGTCGCTGCCGAGAGGATGAAAGGCCGTCCAGATCCCTTGGGCTTGGAGAGCACATCGACACTCGGCGCAACGGCCGCCCGTTGCCCGATTTGGGCTGCCTCGGCCTGCGCGGCCCGGCGCGCTTCCTCCCACTCTTCCATGTCGATCTGGCCGTCGTTGTTGCGGTCAAAACGGGCCAGAAGAGTGGCGCGATCGCTTTTCCATTCGCGGAGAATCTGGGCGACATCAACGCTGGCAACGCTGGTGGCGGCGCCGCCAAAAGTCACCAGATGACCAAGCGCCAGTAGCTCGCTGCCGGCGTCAATCCGTTCTTCGGTGTAGCGATAGCGCTTGCCGCCCACCCAGCCGAACAGGCCCGGCTGCGCGGGCAGTTCGCGCCAGGGCATGCGCTCATTGCCATACCAAACGCGCTTGCTGGAAGGCGTGACCTCGGCGCCTTCGGGATCGATCCCGCAGACCCCATCGCCGTCGTCCAGCTTGAAGATGTCATCGCTGGTCCCGCTCTCAATGGTGCGCCATTCGTCTCCATCGGAGTTTTTGCCAGTCCGTTCTTCCACGCGATAGCGATACCAGCAGCAGGGCCGTTGGGTGAGTGGCGCGATGATGGGCTCGCCCTCAAAGACCCCGGCCACCCCGGCCAGCTCCACGAAGCCCTGCGGGGCAGAGCGGATGCGGGAGGTAGGGGTGTCTTCGATCAAGCGCTTTCTGGCCGTCGTCGCATAGGCGATGCGGCCAGCGCCGAGCATCAGGAGGCTCGCGCCGGTTACGCCCCACCAGAATTGATCGGCCGGCGCGGTGGCAATGGCGCGCGTGAATTGCTCCAGCAACATGGGCCGGCGGCTTAGCTGAAGAGCTGCCGCAGGTCAGGGTTACTGGTTTCTTCGAGACTGAATTCCAGCAAATCCCGGGGGCCAAAGGCAAACAGCCGCGCGATGATGAGATCGGGGAATTCTTCGATGCGGATATTGTTCAAGTTGGCCGATTCGTTGTAGAGCTCGCGCCGGTCGGCGATGGCGTTCTCGATTTGCGAAATGCGATTGTGGAGATGATTGAACTGCTCGTCGGCCTTCAGCGCCGGATATTGTTCGGCGAGCGCAAAGAGATTGCCAAGCCCCTGCCGCAGCGCGCCCTCGGCCATGCCGAGTTGACCGAGGTCGGTGCGCTCGCGGGCCGCAAACACCGCCGAGCGTGCGGCGGTGACCCGCTCCAGCGTGTCTTTTTCATGGGCCATGTATTGCCGGCACACTTCCACCAGCTTTGGCAGTTCTTCGTGCCGTTGCTTGAGCAGCACGTCGATATTCGACCAGGCTTTGGCCACGCTGTGCTTGAGGTTGACCAGACCGTTGTAAATCAACACGGCATACGCCAGTGCCACCACGAAGACTGCCAGCACAATGATGAGTCCGATGCTCATAAAACAACCTCGCTTGGATGGGTTTGAATCGGGAACTTTCAAGGTAGCGACGCGAGAGGGCTCCGCTTAAACACTCGTTTTAAACCGGTGCCAGCGTGAGAGGGGCAAAGCTGGCACCGTTGAAGAGGAAACCTGCGAGTACCGGGGTATCTGCCGTTTGCAGGGAGACGATGAGATACGCCACGCCGGGATAGGCCGCCTCGGCCAGATCTCGTGCCGAGGGTGCGGCCGGACTGGTCGGATGGGAATGATAGATGCCGACCAGCACCTCCTGTCGGGCTTCCATTTCGCGAAACGCGGCAAACATCTCGCGCGGGTCCATGGCAAACGCGATTGCCGGCGCCGGGTCAACGTTCTTGATGCGATACAGGCTGCTGGCCCGACCCGCCTGCCCGCCCAGCAGGCCGCAGGTCTCGAGCGACGGACTCTCCTGCACATGCTTGAGGAGCTGGGCACGCAGCGCCTCCGGCAGGATTAAGCGCTCGGTGATGGCCCACATACCGGGCAATGCGGATCGCGCCGGAAGCGCATGCTGTTCCATTCCATCCGCAGGCCATCCAGCAAGAGCAGACGTCCCTGCAAAGGCTCGCCGATCTGTGCCAGCACCTTGAGGGTTTCCAGCGCCTGGACGCTGCCGACGATGCCGAGCAGCGGCGCGACCACGCCGGTCTGGGTGCAGGTTTCGGCCATGCCCGGGCCATCGTCGTACAGGCAGCGATAGCAGGGGCTCTCACCCTGGCCGGGGAAATACACGCTGATCTGACCCTCAAAGCGAATCGCAGCGCCGGAGACCAGCGGTTTCTGCTGGCGATAACAGGCGGCGTTGAGTCCGAAGCGGGTGGGGAAGTTGTCGGTACAGTCGACCACGCAATCAACCCCCGCGATGAGCGCATCGAGGGCGTCGCCTTCCAGCACCTGCGCGACCGTCTCGATCGAGACCTCGGGGTTGAGCGCGTGCAGATGATCGCGCGCGGACTCCACTTTGGGTCGCCCCAAATCGGCCGTGGCGTGGACGATCTGACGCTGCAGGTTCGACAGTTCCACCTGATCGAAATCGACCAGTACCAGCCGGCCCACACCTGCCGCGGCCAGATACAGCGCCACCGGCGAGCCCAGCCCCCCCAGCCCAAAGATCGCTACCGAGGCGTCGACCAGACGCTGCTGCCCGGTGATATCGATTTCCGGCAGCAGAATTTGCCGGCTATAGCGCAGGAGGCGTTTCTCGTCCATTAGCGGAGTATGTCGGAAGCCTTGGGCGGCTGTAAGCCTGCCGGATGGCGGCCTTGGGTCACGCGTTCGTGGCCCGCTAAATCGCGCAGGGTGGTGATGACGTCGAAGCCCGCCGCGCGGAGCAATTCCCGCACCGCCGACCCTTGCGTCGCGCCGTGTTCCAGCGCCAGCCAGCCGCCGGGCTGCAGATGGGCGGGCGCCGCCCGGGCGATGGCCGCAAGGTCGTCCAGCCCTTCGGGGCCCGCCGCCAGCGCTTGGCGCGGCTCGAAGCGCAGCGCGCCGTCGGCCCGCAGGCCGGGATCCGCGTCTTCGAGATAGGGCGGGTTTGACACGATCAAGGCGGCGCAGGCGGGGGCGAGTGCCTCCAGCCAGCGTCCCTGCACGAGTAAAACGCGCTGGTTCGCGTGGCCGATGATGTTGTGGGCGGCGACGCGTAGCGCGGTAGCGGATCTTTCCACCGCAATCACCGGCCGCCCGCCCAGTTCGCTGGCGAGCGCAATGGCCACCGCGCCGCTGCCGGTGCCGAGATCCACCACCGCGCCGTCCGGCGCCTCAGCCAGCAGCGCGAGCCCGGTCTCAACCAGCAGTTCGGTATCGGGGCGGGGCACCAGCACGTGCTCGTCGACCATCAGTGCCAGCGACCAGAACTCGCGTCGGCCCAGCAGTTGGGCTACCGGCCGCCCCTCGCGCCAGCGAAGCAGCAGCTGTTGGAAGCGTGCCTGCTGGTCTGCGGTCACGCGCATCAAGCGCTCGCGGATGAGGCCAGCGCGATTGAGCCCCAGCACTTCGCCCAGCAAGAGTTCCAGATCGAGCCGGGCCTCGGGCCCGAATTCCGCCAGCGCGGTCTGTAGCAGTGCGCCGAGCGTCGGCCCGGTCTCAGGCATCGGTGCCCAGCGTGGCCATCAGATCTGCCTGATGCTCGCTCACCAGCGGCTGGACGATGAGGTTGAGCTCGCCTTCCATCACGCCGTCCAGTTTGTAGACGGTGAGATTGATGCGGTGGTCGGTCACCCGACCCTGCGGATAGTTGTAGGTGCGGATGCGCTCGGAGCGATCGCCCGAACCCACCAGCTGGCGCCGGGTTTGCGCTTGTTCGGTGCTTTGTTTGTCGCGCTCGCTTTGCAGGAGTCGCGATTTCAACAGGCTGAGCGCGCGCGAGCGGTTCTTGTGCTGGGAGCGCTCATCCTGACATTCCACCACCACGCCCGTTGGCAGATGGGTGATGCGAATGGCCGAATCGGTCTTGTTCACGTGCTGCCCGCCCGCGCCCGAAGCGCGATAGGTATCAATGCGGAGGTCGGCGGGATTGATCTCGTAGTCGGTGATTTCATCCGCCTCCGGCAGGATGGCCACCGTGCAGGCCGAGGTATGAATCCGCCCCTGCGACTCGGTGGCCGGTACGCGCTGCACGCGGTGCGCACCGGACTCGAACTTGAGCAGGGAATACGCGCCGTGGCCGATGACCCGCGCAATCACTTCCTTGTAACCGCCGAGTTCGCTGTCGCTCGCGCTCAGAATTTCCACCTGCCAGCCCTGGGTTTCGGCGTATTTGCCGTACATGCGGAATAAGTCGGCGGCAAACAGCGCCGCCTCATCGCCACCGGTGCCGGCGCGGATTTCAAGAAAGATGTTGGCGTCGTCCGCCGGGTCGCGCGGCAGCAGCAGGACATTGATGCGCTGTTCCAACGCTTCGATCTGTTCGCGGGTGCTGGCCACTTCCTCGTTCGCCATCGCGCGGAGGTCGGGGTCGGCGTCGTCCTGCATGGCCTGCGCCTGCGCCAGCGCACTTTCGGCCTGACGGTATTCGGCAAAGGTCGTCACCAAGGGGTCGATTTCGGCGCGTTCTCGGGACAGCGCCCGAAAGCGATCCTGAACCCCGATGATTTCGGGCGAGGCGAGCAGGCCATCAATTTCTTCGCGGCGCTCGCCCAGTTGCTCAAGGCGGCGGAGGAGAGAGTCTTTCATGTGGGATCCCCGGGCTCACCGAGGCCCAATAGTTCGCGCGCGGCACTGACCAGTTCGCTGCGGCCTTCGACGCTGGCCTCGCGAATGCGGGCGGTCGGTTGATGGATAAGGCGATTGGTCAGGCCGGCGGCCAGCGTCTGGAGGACTTCGTCGGCGGCGTCGCCGGCGGCCAGGCGCCGCCGCGCTTTCTCCAGCAGATCATCCCGGATGGCTTCGGCCTGACGCCGATAGCTGATGATGGTCTCGTTGGCGTCCAGCGACTGCAGCCAGCCCAGAAATCCCTGCGCGTGCTGGGTCACGATGTCTTCGGCCTGCGCCGCAGCGGCGGCGCGCAGCTCAAGATTTTCGGTGATGACGTTGTTCAGGTCGTCCACCGTGTAGAGGTAGACGTCGTCCAGCTTGCCGACGCTGGCTTCAACGTCGCGCGGGACCGCCAGATCGACGAAAAACATGGGGGCGAAGCGCCGGGCCTTGGCGGCCGTTTGCACCGCCTCGCGGGTAATGATGGGCACCCGGCTAGCGGTGGAGGTCACCACGATATCCGCCGCCGGCAGGTGCTGCGCGAGTTCAGTAAACGGCACTACCGAGGCGTTGACTTCCCGCGCCAGTTCCTCGGCCCGGGCCTGCGTGCGGTTGGCGATGATAAGCCGCCTAATGCCCTGTCCCTGCAGGTGCGCGGCGACTAGCCCGATGGTGTCGCCCGCGCCAATCAGCAGCGCGGTCTTGGTTTTCAGGTCGCCGTGTATCTGTTTGGCGAGGCGGACGGCGGCGTAGGCCACCGATACCGGCGTTTGCCCGATGGCGGTTTCGGTGCGGACTTTCTTCGCCACCGAAAACGCATACTGCATGAGCTTGCCGAGGGTTTTGCCCACCGCATTGCCCGTCACCGAGCTTTGGTAGGCCTGTTTGAGCTGCCCCAGAATCTGCGGCTCGCCCAACACCATGGAATCGAGCCCGCACGCCACGCGTAGCGCATGGCGCACCGCGTGTTCGTCTTCCAAGGTGTAGAAGTGCCCGCTGACGGTGGCGGCGTCGAGGGATTTGAAGCGCACCAGCCAGTCCGCCATGGTGGCTTCGGAGAGATCGTCGCCCGAGAGATAGAACTCGGTGCGATTGCAGGTGGAGAGGATGACCGCCTCGCGGGTGCCGCCCGTTTCCAGTGCGCCCGCCAAAGCAGCGGGGAGTTGCTCCGCATCGAGGGCCACCTGCTCGCGCACTTCAATCGGCGCGGTGCGGTGATTAACGCCAAAAACAAGAATGGCCATGCGCGTGCTAGGGTGATACCTGAGGTGCGGAGTCGGGTGGTGTGCGCGGATGGGTGCGCACCGGGCCGGTGCCGCCGGGCTGAACAGAAGGATTTCGAGTCGTTTATAGTTTAACCATGAATCCCCGCGCCGTAGTGCCCAGCCGCGATCCAGTCTGGCTCTCCCTGTTTAACCAGCGCCCTTCGATGGCGCGGTGCCGGGCGTTGCTCATTGCCTCGCTGGCGCTGGGCGGGTGCAATCTGGCCACCTTACGCGGTCCGGATCAGACCACGGTGGGGCAAACGGAACTGTTTCGGTCCGAAGCGGAGAGCACCCCGATCAGGCAGGGCGGCCCGTCCGATCTCAAGCTCGACGATGACCCGGTTTACAAGCTGCTGGTGGCCGAATTTGCCGGCAAACGCGACCAACTGCCGCTGGCCGTTAAACAATATGTAGACCTTGCCCACAGCACGCGCGACCCCGACATCGCCGAGCGCGCCACGCGCATCGCGCTGTTTGCCGAAGACAATACCGCCGCGCTCGCCTGCGCCAAACTCTGGGTTTCGCTCGCGCCCACCAGCCTCGACGCCAGACAGCTGCTGGCCGCGAGCCTCATTCGCCAAGGCGAGGCCGATGCCGCCTTCGAACATCTCAAGTACGTGCTCGACAAGGACCGCAGCAACGACGGCAACCGCTTTCACGCCATCGCGAGCCTGCTGGGACACGAAGAAGACGCCCGCACCGCCTTGAGCGTCATGGAGTCCCTGGCGGCGACCCGGCCCAAGGACACCGAGGCCCAGATCGCCTTCGCCCTGCTGGCCATGCGGGCCGAGGACGTACCCCGCGCGGAAAAAGCCATGAACAAGCTGGTGGGAGCGGTCGAAATCAAGGCCAATCTCGCGCTGGCCTATGTGGGAATGCTCCAGAAAGCCGGGAAATCTCCCGAGGCCCTGGGCTTTCTTGAGCGTGCCCTCAAACGCAGCCCCGATGACTTTGGCCTGCGCCTGCTCTATGCGCGCCTGTTGACCGATGGCCGCCGCTATGAAGACGCGCGCGCCGAGTTCACGCGGCTCGACAAACTTTCGCCCGCCAACGGCGACGTGCTCTATGCGCTCGGCCTGCTCAATTTGCAGGCCGGCAAGGTGGACTTGGCAGAGCGTAATTTCCTGAGCCTTGTCAGCGCTGAAGATCGCCGCAGCGAGGCCTCTTTCTATCTCGGGCAGATAGAGGAATCCCGGGGCAAAACCGAAGCCGCGCTGACCTATTACAAGGCGGTCACCAACAGCGCCAGCGCCTTTCCGGCGACGCTGCGCATGGCCGCGCTGCTGGCGAACAACGATCGGCTGGATGACGCCCGCGCGCTCCTCGCCGCAAGCAAGCCGACCGACGCCGGCGAACGAACCCAGTTGAGTCTGACCGAGGCCGAGATTCTCACCCACCATCAGCGCTTTGCGGAGGCGATGGCGGTCTACGATCGGGCGCTGAACGGCATCTACGACATGCCGCTGCTCTACAACCGCGCGATGCTGGCGGAGCGGATGGGCAAGCTCGAGTTGCTTGAGCAAGATCTTAAAACCATCATCGAACGCGAACCGGAGAACCAGCAGGCGCTCAACGCCCTCGGCTTTACGCTCGCCGACCGTACCACCCGCTATGCGGAGGCTCGGGGCTACATCGAGCGGGCGCTGCAAGTGGGGCCGCGCGATTTCTACGTGCTCGACAGCATGGGCTGGGTCTTGTTCAAGCTCGGCAAGGTGGCGGAATCGCTGACCTGGTTTGAACAGGCGCAGCGCCGGCGCGACGACCCCGAAGTCGCCGCCCATCTGGGCGAGGCCCTGTGGACGCTGGGACGACAACGCGAAGCGCGCGCGGTGTGGGAAGCGGCGCGGCGCAAGCATCCCAACGATCCCAAGCTGCTGGCGACGGTCAAGCGCCTCGCACCCTGATGCGCGGAATCTCTCTGGCGCTGCTGTGCGCCTTGCTGAGCGGCTGCGCCTGGTTCCGGCCGGCGCCCGTTTCCCCGCCGCTCACCGATAAGGCCAAGGCTTGGGCGCAGCATCAGGCCGCCGTGGTGGCGCTGGAATCCTTTCAGATCGAAGGGCGGGTGGCGATCAAGCGCGGTACCGAAGGGGGCAGCGTCAAGTTGCGCTGGCAGCAGCGCGCCGTCGCGACCGACCTGCGCCTGATGGCGCCGCTCGCGCAGGGCTCGTTTCACCTCGAGCGCAACGCCGACGGCGTGGCGCTCACCGGCCCCGACGGTCAGCGGCACAGGGCGGCCGACCTCGAAGCCCTCATGCAAAGCCATCTCCAGTGGTCCTTCCCGGTGGAAGGCGCTCGCTACTGGGTGCGTGGCGTCCCCGATCCAAAGGCCAAAATTGACCATCTGACTCTGGACGCCGCTGGCCACCTCAGTGCCCTTGCGCAATCTGGCTGGCAGATCAGCGTGCTGGCCTATCGCGAAGTCGCGGGCTACCAGCTGCCCGCCAAGCTGCTGCTGGTGGCAGGCAACGTGCAACTCCGGCTGGTCATCGATCAATGGGAACTCACTCGCTCATGAACACAATCGCGTGGCCGGCACCGGCCAAAATTAATCTTTTCCTGCACATCACCGGGCGCCGGCCCGATGGCTATCACCTGCTGCAAACCCATTTCCAGTTCCTCGATTTCGGCGACGACGTCCACATGGAGGTCCGCGAGGATGGTCTCATCACCCGCGAGAGCGAGTTGGCGGGTGTGCCGCCCGAGCAGGATTTGGTGGTGCGCGCCGCGCAGGCGCTGAAACTCGCGAGCGGCAGCCCGCTGGGCGCTGCGATTCGCGTGAACAAGCGCATTCCCATGGGCGGCGGGCTGGGCGGCGGGAGCTCCAACGCCGCCACCGTGCTGTGCGTGCTCGACCATTTGTGGCGGACCCGACTGGGGGTCGACCGTCTGGCCGAGATTGGTTTGGCGCTCGGCGCCGATGTGCCGGTTTTCGTGCGCGGGCAGGCCGCATGGGCCGAAGGGGTGGGCGAGCATCTCACGCCGCTGGACGCCGAGGAGGGCTGGTCGCTGGTGATTCATCCGGGTTGCGAGGTGCCCACCGGCAAAATCTTCGGCGATCCTCAATTGACACGTCATACTGCCCCCATCAAAATCCCTGACCTTTCGTCTATCCGCACCCACAACGATTGCGAACCGGTTACTCGCCGGCTCTTTCCTGTGGTGGACGAAGCGCTGGGTTGGCTGGAGCAATACGCGCCAGCCCGGATGAGCGGCACCGGGGCCTGCATCTTTGCGAACTTCCCTTCGCAGAGCGCGGCGACAGACACAGGTCAGCGCGTTCCCCACGGCTGGCAATGGTTTGTAGCCAGACGCGTCAACCGGTCGCCTCTGCTGACCCGGCTTGCCGGCGCGGCGTAGACAGTCACTGAATATTGGGGAGTCGCCAAGTGGTAAGGCACCGGGTTTTGATCTCGGCATTCCCAGGTTCGAATCCTGGCTCCCCAGCCAATTTTGATTGAAGGCACTAGCGGACATGATTCCCAGCCGGTCGGCGATGATGCTGTTTTCGGGCAACTCCAATCCGGCGTTGGCCCGCTCAATAGCAGCGCACCTGCAAATCCCCCTCGGCAAAGCGACGGTGAGTCGCTTCAGCGACGGCGAAGTGCAGGTTGAGATTGCGGAGAACGTCCGCGCTCGCGATGTCTTCGTCATCCAGTCCATCTGCGCGCCCACCAACGACAACCTGATGGAACTGATGGTGCTCATCGACGCCCTGCGTCGCGCCTCCGCCGCCAGCATCACCGCCGTCTTGCCGTATCTCGGCTACTCGCGTCAGGACCGCCGTCCGCGCTCGGCGCGCGTGCCGATCACCGCCAAGGTGGTCGCCAATATGATCACCACCGTCGGCACCGATCGCGTGCTCACGGTTGACCTCCATGCCGACCAAATCCAGGGCTTCTACGACATTCCCATGGATAACGTGTACGCCTCCCCGGTTTTGCTCGGCGATATCTGGAAACATGAATATCGGAATTTGATGGTGGTCTCGCCCGACGTGGGTGGCGTGGTACGCGCGCGCGCGGTCGCCCGCCGGCTCGATAACGCCGACCTCGCCATCATCGACAAGCGCCGTCCGCGCGCCAACGAAGCGGAAATCATGAACATCATTGGCGACGTCTCGGGTCGCTCCTGCGTGCTGGTCGACGACATGGTCGACACCGCCGGCACCCTGTGTGCGGCGGCCAAGGCGCTGAAGGCCCGTGGCGCCACCTCGGTCGCCGCCTACTGCACGCACGCGGTGCTGTCCGGCAACGCGCTCCACAATATCAACAACTCCGAGCTCGACGAGCTCGTGGTAACCGACACCATCCCGCTGACCGAGGCGGCGATGGCTTCCGGCCGCATACGGCAGCTGTCCGTGGCCGGACTGATCGGGGAAAGTATCAATCGGATGAGTCTGGGCCAGTCACTGAGCTCGATGTTTATCGATTGACGACAACGGTGCGTGCACCCTGGTCGCGGGCGGCACACACCGGCATTTATCTACTTCAGGAGAATAACTATGTCCCATAAATTTGAGGTCTCGGCTGAGCCGCGTACCGTGCAGGGCAAGAGTGCGAGCCGCCGCCTGCGTCGTGACGGCAAGGTGCCGGCCATTCTTTACGGCGCGGGCGAAGAGTCCGTGTCGCTGCAGATCAATCACAACCATCTGATGCTGCAGTCCGACCACGAGTCGTTCTACTCCACCATCATCACGCTGAAGGTGGACGGCAGCGCCGACCAGCAGGTGGTGATCAAGGATATGCAGCGTCATCCGGTGCGTCCGGTCATCCTCCATGCCGACTTCCTGCGCATCAAGGACACCGACAAACTCGTGCTGCGCATTCCGGTGCACTTCATGCACGAAGACACCTGCCCGGCCGTGAAGTCCGGCGGTGGCACCATCGTCCACTACCTGAGCAGCGTGGAAGTGACCTGTCTGCCGAAGGATCTGCCGGAGTACGTCACGGTTGACATGAACACCGTGGGCCTTGGCCAGACGCTGCACATCGGCGAACTGCCCCTGCCGGAAGGCGTGGCCGTGTACGCCCTCACCCGCGGTGGCGATCCGATGCTGCCGGTGGTGTTTATCGAGGCGCCGCGCATCGTGGAAGAAGCCCCGGTGGTTGCCGCCAAGGGCAAGAAGGGCGCGGCCAAGCCGGCCGCCAAGAAGTAATCTGGCGAATGACCGCCGTCAGGCGCGAAAGCCTGATGGCGGTTCACGCGTAGGCCTCTGATGGCGGGCGAAATCGACCTCATCGTAGGGCTCGGCAATCCGGGGTCGCAGTATGCGCGAACCCGGCACAACGTCGGGTTCTGGTTGCTGGACCAACTGGCGGCCAGCGGCGCGGACCTCCGGGTGGAGTCCAAATTTCAGGCCGAAGTCGGCACCCTCAAATTCGGGGGGCGGCGGGTGGCGCTACTGAAACCCACCACCTACATGAATCTCAGCGGTCAGGCCGTCGGCGCCTATGCCCGCTACTACAAAATTCAACCCGCTGCCATTTTGGTCGTGCATGATGAACTCGATCTCGCGCCCGGCACGGTGCGCCTGAAGCGCGGCGGCGGCCACGGCGGGCACAATGGCTTGCGCGATATCACGGCCCAGATCGGCGCCGAGTTTCTGCGCCTGCGGCTTGGCATCGGCCACCCGGGCAGCGCCGACAAAGTGGTGGAGTATGTGCTCGGCAATCCGCCGACCGACGACCGCCTCGCCATTGAAGACGCGATCAGCCGTGGGCTGGCCGTACTGCCCGAAATCGTCGCGGGCCAGACAGACAAAATCATGAACCAGCTCAATCGCCGCGCCGGCGACACAGGAAAGCACTAGCCATGGGTTTCAAATGCGGCATCGTTGGTCTGCCCAACGTGGGTAAATCCTCCCTTTTCAACGCGCTGACGCAGTCCGCGATCGCGGCGGAAAACTATCCCTTCTGCACTATCGACCCCAACGTGGGGCTGGTGCCGATGCCGGATCCCCGGCTGGATGCCATCGCCAGTCTGATCAAACCCAAGGTCACCGTGCCCACTTCCATGGAGTTCGTGGACATTGCCGGGCTGGTCGCCGGGGCAAGTAAGGGCGAAGGCCTGGGCAACCAGTTTCTCGCCCACATTCGCGAAACGCAGGCGATTGCGCACGTCGTGCGCTGCTTCGAGAACGACAACATCATCCACGTGAACGGCAAGGTCGACCCGCTGGCGGATATCGAAGTCATCGAAACCGAACTCGCGCTGGCCGATTTGGACAGCGCCACCCGCGCGCTCGATCGCGCCGCCAAACAGGCCAAATCCGGCGACAAGGAACTCAAAGCCCGCGTCACCGCGCTGGAAGAAGTGAAGGTCGGGCTCGATCAGGTCATTCCCATTCGCGCGCAGGGTTTGAGCGCGGCCGCGCTGGAGGCGATCAAGCCGCTGGCGCTCCTCACCGCCAAGCCCGTGCTGTTTGTGGCGAACGTGGATGAAGACAACGTCGGCGGCAACGCGCTGTCGGCCCGCGTCGCGGAATTCGCCGCCAGGCAGGGCGCCGAGTGCGTGGTGATTTGCGCGCAGCTAGAAGCCGAACTCGCCGTGCTCGGCAGCGAAGAACGCGCGCAGTTCCTGACCGAAATGGGTCTGGAGGAGCCGGGCCTCAACCGCTTCATCCGCGCCGGCTACAAGCTGCTGGGCCTCGCCACCTATTTCACCGCCGGCCCCAAAGAATGCCGCGCCTGGACAATTCCCATCGGCGCCACCGCGCCGCAGGCGGCCAGCGTCATCCATACCGACTTCGAGCGCGGCTTCATTCGCGCCGAAGTCATCGCCTATGAGGACTACATCGCCGGCAAAGGCGAAGCAGGCGCGCAGGCCGCCGGCAAGCTGCGGCTGGAAGGCAAGGAATACATCGTGCGGGATGGGGACGTGATGCATTTCAGGTTCAACGTTTAAACCCCCGGGCGCGGTGAAATCCCTCGCCCAACACCTTGCCGACGCTTTCTGCGCCCTGCATGCCGCCGGCGTGCGCGAGCGCGACACCTTTTCGCAACTTTTACGCGCCGCGCTGGAGGCCAATCCCGCGGCGCTGTCGGTGTGGACGGTGTGGGAGCCCGAGGCGCTGGACGGGCGGGACGCGCAGTTTGCAGATGCCGAAGGCCACGACCACACCGGGCGCTTTCTGCCCTGCTGGCACCGGGCCGCCGGCGCGCCGGCCTTGATTCCCACCACCGGTTACGAGGCGCCGGGCGAGGGCGACTGGTATTGGGTGCCCAAACGGCAACTCAGCGCCTGCTATCTCGAGCCCATCGACTACCGCTTCGGGGCCTTGGTGGTGTCGATCACCAGCCACATCGTGCCGCTCATCATCGAAGGGCGTTTTCACGGCGCGGTGGGGGTGGATCAGCGCGCGCCGGACAGCCCGATTCGTCACGCCGGCGGCAAGCTGAGCTCGCGTCAACGCGCCAGCACGACTCCCGTGGCGGACGCTCGTCTGGTCGGCTTAAGCCCGCGCGAGCGGGAAGTGCTGCACTGGCTGGCGTTGGGGAAGTCGAACGAGGAAATCGCGACCATTCTGGCCATCAGCCCGCACACGGTGAAAAACCACCTCGATCACATCTTTCAGAAACTCGGCGTGCATAACCGCTTCGAGGCCGCGCGACTCGCGCCTTGAGCCGCACATAGGACGGTTTTCCTATTGGTGATGGCGGGCGACTGCGGAAGATTGGGCGCTCGCCATAGCATCGCAGAGACCCGCGCCATGACCCTTTCGCTCGACACCAATCTTAAAATTGAAGCGGCCACCGTGCCGCTGGTCGCCACCGTCGCCGAACCCGAACCCTTGTTTCGCCTCGCCCGCGCGCCCAAGCCGCTGGCCGAGACTTTGGCCGATGTGCAGGCCACCGCAGACTTGCCCTTGAATCAGGCGCGCACCCTACCGCCCGAGGTCTATACGGACGAAGCCTTCCTGAAGTGGGAGATTGAACACGTCTTGCGGCCGGGCTGGCTGTGCCTCGCGCATGTCTCGCAGGTGCCAAAAGCGGGCGACTTCATCAAGCTCGATTTGTTGGGCGAGCCGCTAGTGCTGGTGCGTGGCAAAGATGAGGTAGTGCGGGTGCTGTCCCGCGTGTGTGCGCATCGCGGCGCCGACATCATGCCGCCCGGCTACACCTACGAAGGGCAGCGCCCCTGTGCGGAAGCCGAAGGGCCGGCCGGTTGTGGCCACGCGCGCTTCTTCATGTGCCCCTATCACTTCTGGAGTTTCGATCTGGAAGGTCAACTCAAAGCCGCGCCGGAAATGCAGCAGGCCGAAGGCTTTTGCCGCGAGGCGGTGCACCTCACCACTTTCCGCACGGAAATCTGGCACGGCTGGGTGTTTGTGAATCTGGACGGCAAGGCGCCGCCGCTCGCCACGCAGCTTGGCGGCATGACCGAAGACTTGGCCAACTGGCAGCCGTCAGACATGAAGGTCGCCATCTACCGGGAATGGGACTGCCCCTTCAACTGGAAGGTGCTGGTGGAGAACTTCATGGAGGCCTATCACCACCTCGGCGCGCACAGCCAGACTTTCCAGCCGCTGATGCCGGCGCAAGACACCTGGGTCGAGACCGAGCGGCCGCACTACATCCGGGTGAACCTGCCATTCAAGGCGATGCCGGCGCCGAATCCGGCGGTGGATTTTCCGACTATCAGCAGCTTGCGGGAGCAGGATCAGCGACAGATGTCGGTGTTTCTGGGCTATCCGGGCTTTCTGCTGTTTACCGGCCCCGACCGTTTGTTCTGGTATCGGATCGACCCGCTAGGGCCCGATCGCAGCCGTCTCGTCACCACCATGCTGGTGCCGGCCAGCGTGACTTCAGAGCCCCAGTACGCGGAAAAGATCAAAGCGGCCGACCAGATGCTGATCGATTTTCATCTGGAAGACATGCGGGTGTGTACGGGGATTCAGCGCGGGCTGCACGCCACGGGCTATCAGCGCGGGCGTTTGAGTCATCTCGACATGCCGGTGTGGTTAATCCAGCGCTATCTGGCGGCGCGGGCGCGCGGGACTTATCCCACGCTCGATCGACCGGCGGCCGCGGCACAGCGGTAAGCGCAAGCGTCCGGCGCGCACCCTGCTGTGTAACACCGTGTTTTAGGTCCGGTGACGGCACAGTCGTGGCGGCTATGCCCACCCGCTCAGACTTCGACAAGCTCAGCCCGAACGGGTTTTTAGGCGACCAGCGCAGATTCCCGATTGCAACTTCGCTTGTCGAAGCCCGGCGTTTGGCGCTGGTTCCGAAGCGCGGTTTCAGGCTTCGACAGGCCCGAACGGGGGTTAAGTGCTTTGCCACCGACTTTGGGGCGTGGAGGCATCACGCTGGCTTAGCGTCTCGTCGTTCGTGGCTCGGCCTTTCCCCCGTTCGTGCTGAGCTTGTCGAAGCATGAACGGGCGCGCATAACGCCCAACAAGCGAAACTCTGATTGACTGCAAACACGGTTACTCAGCCCGAACGGGTTTTTAGGCGATCAGCGCAGATTCCCGATTGCAACTCCGCTTGTCGAAGCCCGGCGTTTGGCGCTGGTTTCGAAACGCGGTTACTCATCCCGGACCGGGAGAGTCGCCTCATCGCGACGCAATCCGCGTTAACGCTCGCCCTAAGGGGCGGCGAGCGCAAATCAGCGGGTTCATTCCAGCGTCAAAATGTGCGCCCACTCGGCAACTGACACCGGCATCACCGATAGTCGATTGCCCCGTCGCACCAGCGGCATCTCGGCCAACGCGGGGTCGTCTTTCATTTCAGCCAGCGTGATGGTGCGCTTTAAGCGGCGCTCGAGCTTCACTTCCACCACGAACCAGCGCGGCTTCTCTGCGCTGTGTTTGGGGTCGAAGTACTCGCTGTCGGGATTTTCGGCGGTGATATCGGGCGCGGCCTCGCGGACGATTTCCGCAATCCCGACGATGCCGGGTTCAGCGCAGTTCGAGTGGTAGAAGAAGACGCGATCGCCCAGCTTCATCTCGTCGCGCATCATGTTGCGCGCCTGATAGTTGCGCACGCCGTCCCACGCGGTGGTCTGCCCGGGCAGCGCGGCGAGGGTTTCGATCCCGAAGACGTCGGGCTCGGATTTCATTAACCAGTAGCGTCGTGTCATCGCGGCTCGACGGAGAGAAAAAGAAGAAGGGTGTCCTCCAGGATGCCGCTGGAGGTCGTAATCTTGAACCAGAGGCTCAAGACTGGAACCTCTCGGCGCGACGAAGGCTTTCCGCTACAAGGCGGACTTGCACACAGTCACAGTCCAGATCGGTTCCGTTGGGTGCAAATATTGGCTCAAGGATATCGAACCCCTGGCGAACACCTCAGAGGACACCGAGGGCATGATAGCGCGATTGCTTCAGTTTGTGCCCGACGTCACGCGGCCTGATGGATTGCCGGTGCGCGAAAGCGCCGCTTCAATCTTTTGATGAATGCGATTCAGACCATCGCCGAGCCCGGAGGAGGAGACCTCATGGCTGCTGCGGTAGTCCAGAAACTCGTGGGAGATGTTGAGCGCGGCCATGACGGCGATGCGTTCGTTGCCGATGACCTTGCCGCTGTCGCGCTGGTCACGCAGCTTGTTGTTGAGGAACTCGACGCTGGCAAACAGCGCTTCACGCTCTTCTTCCGTACAGCCGACAACGTATTCCTTGTCCATGATGGTCAGGGTGATCGGTTTAACGGCCGAGGTCATGCGTCAGTGGCTCCAGAGCGATAGGTGGGTTGCAAGCGTAAAGGGTGTGTACTTCAAACGTGTGGCCCAAAACCTTAACGGGTTTCCATGGCCTTCAGTCGCGCGATCATGGCTTCTACCCGACTGCGCGCCTGCTCGGTTTTTTCGATCAGCGAGGCGCGATCTGCCGTGAGGGTCGCCTGCTGGGAACGCAAGGATTCGTTCTCGTGCTGGAGGGAATCGATCGTGCGGATGAGCTCATCTACGCGCGATTCGAGCGCGGTGAGATCGACTGTCTCGGTGGGGTTGGTCGCCATGGAATTGGACGCGAGCTCCTGTGACTGCGGGGCAATATAGAGTCGTCCCAAGACAGGGTCAACGGGAGTTGTCCCCGTATCCGTGACTGTTTCGGCGCCCCTTGCGCGCGTGTGATAATTCGGCCAACTCCTGAGGAAAAATTGCGTGAGTGCCAAGCCCGACGAAAGCAGTCTTTATCTTGATGTCACCGCGGCATTAAGCACCCTCGCCTCCAACATGGAAGCCGCCGAAGCGCACGGCATGCTGTGTGGCATGTTGTGCGATCCGCATCGCTTCAAGCCTGATGACTGGTTCACGCAGGTGCTGGGGACCGAGTCTGATAAAACTCTCGGGGACTTCGCGCTCGATAGCCCCTTGATGCGCATGATGGCCGGCACGCTGCGGGAATTGAGCGACGCGTCGTTCAGCCTGCGGCTGATTCTGCCTGCCGATGATGAGCCGCTCGCCGCGCGGACCGCGGCGCTAGGCACCTGGTGCCGGGGCTTTCTCGTCGGCATTGGGTTGCAGATTGGGGACCGTAGCCTGACCGAAGAAGGCCGCGAACTCTTGCAGGACTTCGTCCAGATTAGCCGCGTTAACCCGAACGAGTCCGCCAGCGAACTGGGCGAACGAGATTTCTTCGACGTCGTGGAATACGTTCGCATTGGTGCGCTGGCCCTGCACGCCGAAGTCAGCGAACACGCCGCCGCTTCATCCTCCAGCATTCACTGAGTTCACTATGGATAAACGAGAATTCGCCCGCCGCCGCAAACGCCTGATGGACATGGTCGATCATGGCGGCATCGCCATTCAGCCCACCGCCCCCGAGCGGGTGCGTAACCGCGACGTCTACTACCCGTTTCGCGCCGACAGCGACTTCCACTACCTTACCGGCTTTCCCGAACCCGAAGCGGTGATGGTGCTGGTGCCGGACCGGCCGCAGGGCGAGTTTCTGCTGTTCTGTCGCGAGAAAGACCCCGAAGCCGAAACCTGGCACGGTCGCCGCGCCGGGCTCGAAGGGGCCTGCGAGTTATACGGCGCCGACGACGCGTTCCCCATTTCCGATCTCGACGACATCCTGCCGGGTCTGCTCGAGAACAAGGCTCGCATCTACTACACCATGGGGCGCTATCAGGACTTCGATCAGCGCCTCGTGGGCTGGTTGAATCGGGTGACGAGCAAAGGCCGCGCCGGCGTGCACGCGCCGGATCAGTTCCACTCGCTGGCGCATCACCTGCACGAAATGCGGCTCTACAAGAGCAAGGAAGAAATCAAGACCATGCGCCGCGCGGCGCAGATTTCGGCCGCTGCGCATCAGCACGCGATGGAAATCTGCAAGCCGGGCATGTACGAGTACCAAATCGAAGCCGAACTCGTGCACCAGTTCATGCGCAAGGGCAGCCGGGCGCCGGCGTATCCCAGCATCGTGGGCGGCGGCGCCAACACCTGCATCCTCCACTACCACGAAAACAACGAAGCGCTGCGCGACGGCGACCTGCTGCTGATTGATGCCGGCTGCGAATACGACCACTACGCGAGCGACATCACCCGTACCTTCCCGGTCAACGGTCGCTTCACGCCCGAGCAGAAAGCGGTCTATGAAATCGTGCTCGAAGCGCAGCTCGCCGCGATCGACAAAGTCCGCCCAGGCAATCACTGGAACGACCCGCATATGGCGGCGCTGGAAGTGATCACGCGCGGTTTGATCGATATCGGTTTGCTGAAAGGGCGCTGGAAAACCTTGATGAAAGACGAAGCCTTCCGGCCCTATTACATGCATCGCACCGGACACTGGCTGGGGATGGACGTGCACGATGTGGGCGACTACAAAATTGGCGACGAATGGCGCCTGCTGGAACCCGGCATGGTGACCACCGTCGAGCCCGGTTTATATCTCTCGCCCAGCATCAAGGGGCTGCCCAAGCGCTGGTGGAATATCGGCGTGCGGATTGAAGACGACGTCCTCGTCACCGCCAGCGGCAACGAGGTTTTGAGCCACGGCGCGCCGAAGACGGTGGCCGAAATCGAATCCCACATGCAGCTTGCCAGTGCCGCGTGATTTCGACTGCATTGTCGTTGGTGCCGGGCTAGCCGGCGCCGCGCTGGCGGTAGGTCTGGCGCGATTTGGGTTGCGGGTGGCCGCAGTCGATGCCCGCGAGCCGGCGGCGGCCAGCCTTGGTCGCGATGAGCGCGGTCTGGCGCTTGCGCTTTCTTCGCAGCGCTTGCTCCGCGCGCTTGATCTCTGGCCCTTGCTTGAACCCCGGCTGACGCCGCTGCGACACATCGAAGTCAGTGCCAAGGGCCACTTTGGCAGCAGCTCGCTCAGCGCTGCTGAACTGGGGCTTGAGGCGCTGGGCCACATCTGCCCGGCCGATCATTTGCTCCACACCCTCGATGCCGCCTTGGCCAGCACCCCCAATCTGGTCGCGTTTTTCGGCCAGCGCGTGGCGCAAATCGAGACCACTGCCGCGCGGGTTGAGGTCACGCTGCAGAGCGCCGCCGCCCCCACCGTGTTAAGCGCGCGGCTGCTGATCGCGGCCGACGGCAGTCGCTCGGCGGTGCGGCAACATTTTGGGATCGAAGCCCAGCTTCGCGATTACCAACAAACCGCGATCGTCGCCAATATCGATCTTGAACACCCCGCGCCCTATACCGCCTGCGAGCGTTTCACCGCCGAAGGCCCAACGGCCTTGCTCCCGCTCGGCGGTAAGCGGCATGTGCTGGTGCGCACCGTGCGAACCGCCGGGGCCGACGCCCTGCTGGCGGCGAGTCCGTCGGACTATCTGAACGATGTTCAACAGCGCCTCGGCTGGCGCTGGGGGCGCTGCGCTAATCTCGGTGAGCGCAGGGCACATCCGCTCATGCTGAATCGCGCCAAGGCGCTTACCGCGCCGCGCACCGTGCTGGTGGGCAACGCCGCCAATACCATTCACCCCAACGCCGCGCAGGGGCTCAATCTCGCTTTGCGCGATGTTGTGGCGCTGATGGATGCGCTGAAAGACTGCGCCGCAGAAGGGCGCGATGCGGGCCAGGCCGCGACGCTTGAGGCCTATGCCCGGGCGCGCGTCGATGACCATGCCCGCACCGCCGGTTTCTCCGACAGTCTGGCGCGCGGGTTCGCCCTTGATTGGCCCCTGATGGGCGTGGCGCGCAGCGGCGCGCTGCTGGCCTTCAACGCCGTGCCGCCCTTGCGCCA
>CAMCQE010000044.1 GCA_945876945.1 Klebsiella pneumoniae | reverse complement strand
GGGTGCGCTCGGTCTGCAAGGCTAATATCCAGAGAAACGTGACCCGGAGCAATTAAAAGTGCGGAAAAGTTCCGGAAAAAATGCCGTTACCGCAAGCGATGGGCTAAAAAACACCGCTCAATGCGCGAGGAGCCTGCCGCCGCGCGGTGGCTCAAGCGGCCAAAGTGCATATCAAGGCACCGGCGCTTGGGGATTCATCAAGGCCACGCAATGCGATCGCGTGGGCCACAGCGCCCAGCCGATGCCCACTGTCGTCCCGGCCCGGCCGCGCGTTTTCAAAGCCAGCTGCCCGTAACGCACGCCCGGCGGGTCTTGCGCGATACCGGCCAGCAGGGGCTTGAAGTCTGGCGGCGCCGAGTTCAGTGCGGCCGGCCGCTCGCCGGTTTGCCATAACAGCAGACATTGGCCCTCTGCCGCCGGCAGCGGCGGTCGGTAGTCCGGATGTGCTAATGAGAAGAACTGCCCGCCCGCCAACCAGGGCCGGAGATTGCCGGACAGCGCGTGCGGCCAGTCGTGCGAGACCACCACCCCCTGCTGAAACCCGTTGGCCTGCAGTGCGCTGGCCAGCGCTGCATAGGGGACCGTGAGGCGCGAGCGCCCCGTGATGTTGGCGACGCCCGCGAGCTCCAGACTCAATAACGCCGGCGAGACCAACGCGAGCGTGAGGCTTAAGCCGGTAACCAACCGCCAGCGCGAAAGGCTGGCCTGCGCCAGTTCGGCACGCACCGCGAGCCACAGCACCAGCGGCACCGCAATCTGGAAGTAGTGGGTGCGGGCCTCGGCCGCGCGACTGCCCAGCACCAGCAAGGTCACCACCAACAGGATCCCGCCGCCCACATAACGCAGCCAGCGTTCGTCCTCCACCAAATTGCCGCCGTCCGGGGTGGGCACCGGCGCCTGGGGCGCAGCCGTCAGGAACGCGCGCGGCATGCCCAGCGCCACAAACACCAGCAGCGGCGAAAGCCAGCTCGCGAGCCCCTTCACCGCGCTGAGGGCGCCCGACAGCGCAAGACTGGCGGACCATGCGGGCGCGATCGCAAATTTGTGCTGAGTGGCGACCATCTGGGTACTCAACAAAGCCCACTGCGCCCATAACACCGGCGCCAGCAAGATCACGCACACCGCGATGCTGAGCACGAGGCGACGGTCGCGCAGCAGCGCGCGATAGGCAGGCACCTGCGCACTCGCCATCAGCAGGGCCGCCATCAACACCGCGAAATTGAATTTGGACAGCAGCCCCAGCGCGCAGAGCGCCCCGAACACGGCGTAATCGCCGAAGCTGCGGGCGCGACGCATGCGCAAGACCTGCCACACACACAGCATGCTCAGCGCCAGCACCTGCACGCTGTGGCTGTAGTTCTGCACGCATTCCCAGCTGATGTAGTAAATGCCGGCCAGCCACAGGGTGGCCATGCGGGCGTGGGCGGGTTCCCGGAGCAGGCGGCGGGCGCAGGCGTAAAACGCCAATACCGTCACGCCCAGCCAGAGAAACTTGGGCAGGGTGACGGACAACAAACTCGGCCCCAGGAGGATTTGCAGCGCGCGTGTGAGCCAGGTCGGTCCCGGCGGATTGAACGCGCCGTAAGCGAAAGCCCACGACTGGCTGTAGAGCAGTTGCTCTGAGTCGTCGATGCTGCCGCCCGCCGCGCCGAAGGTCCGCAAAGCCAACACGAGGCAAAGGTACGCAATGAGCAGAAGGGGAAATAGCTGACGCGGAAGGGACATGGCGCGGACAAGGCTCAATAACACGGCGGGCCGATTGCACACTGCGCCTGCGGCGTCTGCAAGCCCAACATTCGGCGCTGGCCTCGCCCCAGCCCGCCCACTATCCTGCGGCCCCGTCTCTGCTAAAGGCCGCCCCTTGTGAATCGCCCTCCTCGCCCCCCTCGCCAGTCTGGTGGCACCACGCCGCGTCTCACGCTTAAAGCGGGCCGGGAGCGCTCGCTGTTGCGGCGTCACCCCTGGGTATTTTCGGGCGCGATCGAGCGCGTCGAGGCCGCCCCCGAAGCCGGCGGCAGCCTCGCCGTTCACGCCGCGGACAACAGCTTTCTCGGCTGGGCGACCTACAGCCCGGAATCGCAAATCCGGGCGCGGGTGTGGTCGTGGCATGAAGCCGAACCGCTCAACGCCGAACTCATCACCGCGCGCGTGGCCGGCGCCGTGGCCCGCCGGGAACGACTCTTGCCCGGCATGAACGCCGTGCGCCTCCTGCATGGCGAAGCCGACGGCTTGCCCGGCTGCGTCTGCGATCGCTACGGCGATTTACTGGTGATCCAGTTGCTCTCCACGGGCGCTGCGCGTTGGCGCACGGCGATTGTGGCGGCGCTGGTGGCCTGCACCGGCGCGCGTCAGGTGTATGAGCGCTCCGACGCCGACGTGCTCGCGCTGGAAGGTTTGCCGATCGCACAGGGCCTGATCTATGGGGAAGGCCAGGTTTTGCCCGGGATCGTGGACGAAGCAGGTCTGCGCTTCACGGTCGATCCGGTGCACGGCCACAAAACCGGGTTTTATCTCGACCAGCGGGATAACCGCGCCAAAGTGCGGGCGCTGGCCGATGTGGACGAGGTCCTTGACTGCTTTTGCTACACCGGCGGCTTTACCGCTAGCGCCTTGGCCGGCGGCGCGCGGCATGTGACCGCCATCGACGCCTCAGCCGACGCGCTGGCGCTGGCCAAAACCAACGTGGAGTTGAACGGCCTGAGCGCGGAGCGGGTGGATTTTCTGGACGCCGACGTGTTCAAGCATCTGCGCAAGCTGCGTGATCAGGGCAAGGCCTACGACCTCATCGTGATGGACCCGCCCAAGTTCGCGCCCACTGCCGCCACCGCCGAGCGCGCCGCGCGAGGCTATAAAGACATCAACCTGCTGGCCTTCAAGCTGCTTAAACCGGGTGGGCTGCTGTTTACCTTTTCCTGTTCGGGCGGGGTGAATCCCGACCTGTTCCAGAAAATCATCGCCGGTGCGGCGCTCGATGCCGGGGTAGATGCCCGCATCGTGGCGCATCTGAACGCCGGCGCGGACCATCCGGTCGCGCTGGCCTTCCCCGAAAGCGAATACCTGAAAGGTCTGTGCTGCGTCGTGGGGTAGAGCCCGTTTTTGATGCGGCGACCGGGGTACGCCCGGGGCATATGCGCCGTGGTCGCAGATGTATGCGCAAACGCTGGCGCCAGATTGAAGTGACGACCGCGCGCCGGCTTCCTTCCCGGGCTCAGACACCATGAACGCCCGGTTCAAAACGCATCAAACAAACGGCAGACGGGATGGCTGAATGTCGACGAACTGATGCGCGAACTTCGCCCACGACACTGTTCTGATGCCGCCCGGGCCCGGCGTACTGGCGCTTGCGCCTGACGCCGGATCCGCCCTTCCCCTTTGGTTGACGACTGCCACCATCCCGCCTACCGTGGCCGCGCCTCAAGCCGTGCGCGTTTGACCGCACCGGGGCATACGCGCGTTCCCCCGCGCTTCATGACAAAAATTTCTGGAGGCTCAGATGAAGCTTATCGATTCGTTCGGTCCGAATCCCCGTGTTGTGCGCATGTTTCTGGCCGAAAAAGGCCTGACCCTTCCCTCTGAGGAAGTGAATCTGCTGGGTGGCGAGAACCGTCAGGAAGGCTACCTCTCCCGCAATCCGGGCGGTCAACTGCCGGCGCTCGAACTGGACAACGGCACGGTCATCGCCGAAACCGCCGTCATCTGCGAATACATCGAAGAGCTGCACCCCACCCCGGTGCTGATCGGCAGCACCGCCGCCGAGCGCGCCGAATCCCGCATGTGGCAGCGCCGCGTGGAGCTCAACATTACCGAGCACATGTACAACGGCTTCCGCTTCGCCGAAGGCTATGAACTCTTCAAGAACCGCGTGCATTGCATCCCGGGCGCCGCGTCTGAGCTGAAAGCCACCGCCCAGGAATGGCTGGCCAAACTCGACGGCCTCATCGCCGGTCGCGACTTTATTGCCGGCAGCTCGCCGCGCTTCGTCGATATCACGCTGTACTGCTGCATGGACTTCGCGCAGGGTGTGAATCAAGCCATCAACCCGGAACTGAAGAACATCAATGCCTGGTTCCAGCGCATGCATGCTCGCCCGAGCGCGACCTCGAGCCTGCACCCGGCCTGGGAACAGATCAAAATGCGCGGCTAAAGCCGTGGCAGTGCGGAACGGGACCTGCGCCCGTTCCGCATTCTGGTGCGGGCGTTTCAGGCCTTTTCTGCGGCCTGCGCCAACACCTCAAGACGGACTTCCTCCGTGGCCGCCCGCAACAGCGCAGCAGCTTGCCCCAGTGCCGCAAAATTCCGCTGACTCGCGGCGTTACCCATCCGGCTAACCAGCACGGCAATTCGCGTCGCGCCCACGTTGGCGCTGGTCCCCTTAATGGCATGGAAGACTTGCACCAAGGCTTCGGCGTCCCGGGCCTGCAAGTGCCCGTCGATGCGCTCGATCAAAGTTTCCATGCTCTCGCCAAAAGCCGCGTACAAGCCGCGCAAGCCGTCGACATCGAAAGCCTCACGCAGCTCTGCGAGTTTGGCGCTGGCAATGATTTCTTCACCGGCTCTGGTTCTGAATTGAACCGGCGATGGCGCGACCGACGGCTGCGGCCCCAGCCAACGGGCCAGCACCGCGGTCAGCGCTTCCATTGAAAGCGGCTTGGCGAGGTAATCTCGCATGCCCGCCGCGCGCGCTTCGTCGCGTTGCGCCGGTTCAACGTGTGCCGTCATCGCCACCACTGGCGGGCAGCGATCTCCCAGCTGCTTGAGCAAGCGCCGGGTGGCTTCGTACCCGTCGACCTCGGGCATCTGGCAATCCATGAAGATGAGGTCGAACGCGCCGCTTGCTGCGCGATCAATGGCGGACAGCGCCGTATCGGCCACATCAACCGCGAGCCCCAAACGCTGCAGCATCGCGCGCGCGACGCTGCGGCTGGTTTCCACATCGTCAACGACCAACACCTTTCCGGCAAAACGCCGACCGAGCAATTCAGACCTTGTCGCAGCGTCTGGCAGCGCGCCCACCACCAGGGGCAACTCAAACCAGATGGTGGTGCCCTCGTTGGGCACGGACTTGATCTCCAGACGCCCGCCCATGCGGTGCACCAGTTCCTGGCTGATCGCGAGGCCCAACCCAGCGCCGCCAAACCGCCGCGTGGTACTGGCGTCGCCCTGACTGAAGCGCTCAAAAATAGAACTCAGTTGCTCACGGGCAATGCCGATGCCCGTATCAGATACCGCGTAACGCACGTGACCCGCGGTGGCGCTGCGCTCGATTTTCAGCTGAAGGCTGCCCTGCGCCGTGAACTTGAGGGCGTTCCCCAGCAAATTCACCAGTACCTGGCGTAGGCGCAAAGGGTCGCCCTGCAGCGCCGGCGGGAGATCGGGCGCAATGCTGAGTCCCACTTCAAGCCCCTTCTGCTGCGCGGCGCTCACGATGGGCGCCAGCGCATCGTTGGCCAGTTCCTGCAGGCCAAAATCCACCACCTCGAGGCTCAACGCGTCCGACTGGATGCGGGAGAAATCCAGCACATCGTGGATCAGTTCCAACAAGGAACGCCCCGAGCGTAAGGCCACCCGCACGTAGTCGTCGTAGGGCGAATTGATGTCGGGCGACTGCAGCATTTGCAGCATGCCTATCACCCCGTTGAGCGGCGTGCGAAGTTCATGGCTCATATTCGCAAGGAACTGCGACTTGGCCACGCTGGCCGCTTCCGCTTTCTCAATCGCGAGCGTGAGTTCGTGCTGGGTTTTTTTGATATCGGTGATGTCGGTGTGAAGACTCACGGTATCGCCGTCAGGCCCACGGGTGTCGCCCACCAGATACCAGCGATCACCGACCTGACGCTCCATCGGCATACTCAACTCCCGCTGCATTTTGACCCTGTTCTCGACAAAGGTCTCACGCACCGCCGGCGGGGCGTCCGGGAAGTTGCGGTCAAAAAAATTCTCCACCAGGGCCCGGCCGCTAGTGCCGGGGCGCAGAAGTTCAGGCGGGAAGCCATAGAGTTCGCCGAAACGACGGTTACAAAAGATGAGCCGTTCTTCGGCATCAAACCGCGCAATGCCGCCGTTGATGGCTTCAATGACGTCATTGAGCATGGCCCGCATCTTTTCAATTTCCAGCGCCTGCGCCTTGCGCTCGTGAATGTCCTGGGTAAAGCCGGCCATGCGCTTGGGGCGGCCATCGCCATCCCGCACAGCCTCACCGCGCACGTGAAACCAGCGCCATTCGCCGGTCTTCGTTTGCAGGCGGTATTCCATGTCAAAAGCGGCCCGGCCATCGAGATGGGCTTCGACCTGACGGGCCACCGCATCGCGGTCCTCCGGATGAATCGGTGCCTGCCAGAGCGAGACGTTGTCGTTGATTTCTTGCTCCGCATACCCCAGCAAGGCTTTCCAGCGGGGCGACAAATGATTGGTGTTGGCCTCCAAATTCCAGTCCCAAAGGCCATCGCTGGATGCGCGAAGCGCAATCTCCAGCAGTTCAGAGCGCTCGGCTAAAGCCGATTGCGCATGCTTGACCGCCGTAATGTCGGTCCACAGGCCGACCACCGAGCCGTCTGGCAGAGCGCAGTCGGTCAGCAGGAACCAGCGTTCACCGCGCTGCCATTCGACCGCTGGCTTGCCGGCGCGCATATCGTCTCGACGCGCCGCCACCGCCGCCTCAAGACTGAGGCCCGCGCGACTCTCCGGATATCGCTCATAGAAAAAGCGGCTGATGTCGTTGATCGAAGTGCCGGGGCGGGATAGCGCCGGCGGTAACTGGGTGAACGCGCGATAGGCTTCGTTGCAGAACACGATTTGGTCGAAGGCGTCAAAAATCACGATGCCGGCATCGACGCTGTCGATCGTCATTTGCAGCAATTGCTCACTGCCGGCTTGGGCCTGTGCCATCTGCGCCAGGCTGCGGGCCGCAGGCGCTGCGAGCGCCTGGTCGGCGGCCTGTCGGGCAGCAAGTCGGCTCTGGCGCCCCATGTAAGTGCCAAGTATCAGCAAGATGCCCGCGAGCAACAGACTCAGCCCGCCGTATTCGCGGCTGTTCATGGCATCTTCCCGGAGGCTGCCTTTGATTTCGGCAAGTTCGGTGATCAAGGCGAGACGGTAACGAGCCGCCGCGTCGCGCAGGTCGCGACGCCCGTCCGATTCGCTTGTCTGGCTCCCGGCAGTGACAATCCAGCGCTCGGCGGCGGCAGCCAGCATTTGAGCGGCTTGCGCGCGCGCAGCGCCCGGGGGCTCGCTGCTCGCATTTTGACCCTCGAGGTCCTGAAACCGCTGCAGGCTCAAGCGTTGCTCGGGCTGCAACACATCGGCACGTTCGAGGGTCAGCAGCAATTCGTTACCGGCGAGCAGGCTGTCGGTGAGGGCGGCGAACTGACCCGCATCGCGGTCGATCGCTTGCCAGTGGTAGGCCGTAGCGCCCATACACCCCAGCAACAGCAGCAGCAGAATCACGCACAGCGGCCAAGCGAGCGCCTGCCACAGGTTGTGGGGTGCTTCGAGGCCGTCGTCCTTGCTTGAGCTTGGTTTGGTCGTCATGACCACCGATCGGGCACCCCAATGATCCGGCCGGGTTTAGCGCCCAGCGGGCCAGAATTTGAACACACTTCCCTCACGACTGGCGCGCGGGCTCGTGCCCGCCGACAGGGTCGGCCACGACGTCGAATTTCGCGCGCACCGCGTCCTCAAATTCAGCCATCAGGGTGACGATGAAATCGAGCGCAGCCTGGCAGTCCGCCGCATTCTCTGCACTGGCGGCGCGCTCCAGGCGTGCAAAAGCAGGGCACGTTGACGCGCAAAACTGCCGCCCGGCGCGCGACGCCAGACGCGCATGCCCGGTCCTTACTGCCGACATCGAGACTCCGCCCGCGCGCGCCAGATGCTCATGGCGCGGGATTGCCAGGTCGGCGCGCCACGCCCAGCAGGTCCAGCAAATGATTGAGGTGGAAGGGTTTGGTGAGACAGGTTTCGGCGCCGGCGGCGTGAATCGCGGCGGTGTTGTCCTCGCTGGGAGAGGCCGTCATGGCCAGCACCCGAATATGCCGCGTATGGGCGCTGGCCTTGATGTTTTGGCAGACCTCAAAGCCGTTGAGCCTCGGCATCATGATGTCCAGCAGGATGACGTCGGGCTTGAAGCTCTCGACCTGTCGGCCGGCCGCAAAGCCGTCGCTGGAGGCATCTACCGCCACCCCGTGCGCGGCCAGGAATTCCCGCAGGGGCTGCGCGAAGCCAGCGTCGTCGTCCACGATGAGGACGCGCAGGTCGGTGCGCCGGACGGCGCTGGAGTCGAGCAGCTTGATGCCGCGACTGTGGGCAAACAGCTCGAGGTCCCGCCGCAGAAAGCGCCGATGTCCGCCGGCGGTCACCTGGGCGGCGATCAGGCCTTTGGCCGCCCATGCGCGGAGTGTGACGGGGGCGACCATCAGCAAGTCCGCCGCCTCGACGGGAGTGAGATACAACTTGTCCTCGTTTGGGCTGGCTCCCATGACTGCCTATTCAAAATTGAATTGAGGGTCAGTGTAACCAGCCGCAACTTGGCGCACCAAGCGATTTAAGCGTTCTCCAAAACAAACACAGCGCCTTGATTTCCGAATAGCGTTGTTGTCCTCAAGACATCGCCGATTCCGATACCCGGGCACCCGCTTCGTTCTGACTCAACAGCAGTTGCCGGGTGTGGAATGCGGCGACCGTCGGGCGATGCGCAATGCTCACCACGGTGGTCGCGGGCAGGCGGTCCGCAATGAGCTGATACAGATGCTGCTCGGTGGCGGTATCCAGCGCCGAGGTCGCTTCGTCCAGAAACAGCCAATCCGGCTTGTGGAGCAAGGCTCGCGCGAAGGCCAGGCGCTGCTGCTCGCCCGGCGAGAGGCGCTGGGCCCAATGTTCGTGGTCGTCCAGCCGGGCCGCGAGTCCCGGCAGCTGGCAATCCTCCAGCGCCGCGCGCAGCGCTTCATCGCTGAAGCCGGTGGCGCCGGCCGGATAGGCCACCGCCTCCCGCAAACTCCCAATCGGCATGTAGGGCCGCTGAGGGAGAAACATCAGCCGCGCGCCCTGCGGCACCTGCACTTCGCCCTGCCCGAACGGCCAAATGCCGGACAAGGCCCGGAACAAGGTGCTCTTGCCCACACCCGAGGGGCCGGTGATGAGCGTGTTCTGGCCCGCGACCAGCGACAGGTCCAGCTTGCCGAGCAGCGTGCGCCCATCGGGCAGCGCGATATCGACGTCTTTGAGCAACAGGCCAGACCCTCCTCCTTCGCGCACGCGGATCCCCTGCCCCGCGCTGGCTTCGCGGCGAGCGGCCTCGATGGCTTCGTGGAAACTGGTGAGTCGATCGAGGGTCGCGCGCCACTGGGCGAGCTCGCCATAGGCGGTCACGAACCAGCTCAGCGCCCCCTGCACCTGACCAAAGGCCGAGGCGGTTTGGAAGATGACGCCGAATTTGATGGTGTCGGCGAAATACCGCGGCGCGACCACCATGAACGGAAAGATGATCGCGATCTGGCGATAGCCGGTGACAAACCAGGTCAGGCGCTTGGAGTAGTTCATCAACGAGGTGAAGTTCCGCCAGACGTCCAGAAAGCGGCGGCGCAGATTGCGCTCTTCGTCTGCCTCGCCGCGCCAGGCGGCAATGCTTTCGGCGTTCTCGCGCAGCCGCACCAGATCAAACCGGAAGTTGGCCTCGTAGCGCTGTTGTTGATAGTTGAGGCCTGACAGCGCGCGACCCACGGTATGCGTGAGGGTGGTGCCCACGATCGCGTAGACCAGCGCCACCCACATCATGTAGCCGGGAATGGTGATGCCACCGAACAGCGGAATGGTGAGCGGCCCGGACAGGGTCCAGAGAATGTGCGCGAAGGTGACCAGCGTCACCACCGAACTCAGCAGATCGAGGCCCAGCGTAAGCGTGAGGCTGGCAAAATCTTTCAGGTCCTCCTGAATGCGCTGATCGACGTTGTCGGTACCGTAGCCTTTGAGTTCAAGCCGGTAGTGCACCCGGTCGCCCAGCCAATCGCCGATGTAGCGCTCGGTCAACCAACGGCGCCAGCGGAGCTGGAGCATCAAATTGAGGTAGCGGTTATAGCCGGCCACCGCGATGTAGACCGCGGCCAGCAGCGAAAACCACAGAATCAGCGCCCAGAAGTCGGCCGCCTCTTTCTCCTGCAAAGCGTTGTAGAAACTGTTGTTCCAGCTGTTGAACTGCACGTCGAGAAACACCATGAACAAGGCCATGGCGACGATTGAGGCCAGTAGCAAGCGCGCCGACCAGCGTTCCTCCGACGACCAATAAGGTTTCGTCAGGGCCCAGGCCTTGCCCAGCAGGCTGCGACCGGAGAGAGAGATCAAGGCGGTTTCAGACATGGCAGATTCCTGAAATTGAGGGGCGTGGCGAGGCGCATGATAGCCGACGATTTGCAGACCTGATGCCCGCGCGCGGGTTCCATTGGCAGACGGCCGTCCTCACAGTTCGTAGACTGCCGCTCTCCCAGCGGGACTCACAAGGACACGCCATGGCAATGCTGTTTGATGAAAGATTTTCCCTGCGCCACATCGATACCCCACAGGCACGCCTCGCGGTACGCACCGGTGGCGAAGGGCCGCCGCTGCTGCTCTTGCATGGCTTTCCCCAAACCCACGCCATGTGGCACCGGCTAGCCCCCGCGCTGGCCGCGCATTTCTTTCTGGTGATGCCGGATTTGCGCGGTTACGGCGAGAGCGAAAAAGTGGCGCCCACACCGGATCATCTCGCCCACTCCAAGCGCGCCATGGCCGCCGATATGGCGGCGCTGATGACCGCACTCGGGTTCGAGCAGTTCATGGCCGTGGGCCACGACCGCGGCGGCCGCGTGACCCATCGGCTGTGCCTTGACCATCCCACCCGCGTCACCCGCGCCTGTGTGATGGACATCGTGCCCACCCATCACCTCTTCAAACACACCGACCAAACCTTCGCCACCGCCTACTACCACTGGTTTTTCCTGATCCAGCCCGACGGCCTGCCCGAGCGCATGATTGGGCCGGACCCCGAGTGGTATTTGCGGGAATGCATGCGCCGTTGGGCCGCACCCGGTGCGGTGTTTGATGAACGCGCCATGGCCGAATACGTGCGCTGTTTCAGCGCGCCGGCCGCCATCAACGGCGCCTGCGAGGACTATCGCGCCGGCGCCAGCATCGACCTTGAACACGATGCCGAGAGCCGGGACGCGCGGATTGAATGCCCGCTGCTCGTGCTATGGGGCGGCCGGGGTTTTTCGGAACAGCACTACGAGGTGCTGAACGTGTGGCGGGACTACGGTCGCGACGTGCGCGGTCAGACGATCGACTGCGGTCACTTCCTGCTGGAAGAAGAACCGCAGGCGGTGCTGACCGCGCTGCTGCCGTTTTTGGGCGCGCCCTCAGCCTGAGGCGGCGTCGATCTCGGCAAAGACTTCGCGCGCGGCGCGGAAGGCATCAACCGCCGCCGGCATGCCGCAGTAGACCGCGGCGTGGAGCAGCGCCTCGCGCAGTTCCTCGCGCGACAAGCCGTTGTTGAGCGCACCGCGCAGATGCAGGCGCAGTTCGTGCGGACGATTGAGCGCCACCAGCATCACCACCGTCATCAGGCTGCGATCGCGCCGGGGCAGTCCTTCGCGTTGCCACACCGTGCCCCACGCGAACTCGGTCACCAGTTCCTGCAAGGGCTGCGAGAACTCGTCGGCATTCGCCATCGCTCGCGTGACATAGGCGTCGCCCAGCACTTCGCGCCGCAGCGCGAGGCCGGCGTCAAATTTTTCACTCGCCATCAATGTCTCCCTTGTCGGTAGAGGAATTCGGTACGGGCGGCCACCAGGCCTGAATGCGCGGCTGTCCCGGCAAACGAAAAGCAGCAATCGCGCGTTGCCCGGCAGGGCTGGCCAACCAGGCGATGGCCTGGGCGGCTAGCGCCGTGTGGCGCGAGCCCTCGACCGGCGCGGCGTTCAGGGTGCGCAACAGCGCGGGCTCCGGCCATACCATGATGGTCATGACGCGCTGGGTGTTAACGAAGGGATGCAGGCCCCACCAGGTGTAGTCGCCCCGCTGTTCTGCCAACAGCACCGCCCCAAGCCCGACGGCCTGCGGGTCCTGGCGTCGGCAACCGCCGTCGTCGCCCCACAGGGTTCGCTGCACGTCCAACAAGCCTTCCAGATGATTTTCGAGCAAACAGTGCGCGCTGGCTTTCAAGCGCGCCATCGCGGCCGCGGCGCTGGGGGTTTGCGCGAGCTGCGCCGGATCGTCGGCCGGCCCCAAGAGCGCGATGGGATTGGCAAACACCGGCGTGGACGGCGCGAGCGTGTGGTCTGCTTCAAGCTTCGCCAGCGCCCGCACGCGCGCGTGAATGATGATGAGATCGGCCTCCTGCGCTCGCGCCGCGCGCACCACCTCCCGACCGTGCGTCGCGGTGACTGCCAGTTGCACGCCTTTTTCGGCCAGAAATGGCGCCAACACGGTCTGCAGAAAGTTGGCCTGCCCGACGATGGGCACCACTGCCGCCCGCAACACCACGGGCGCTGCCAACGGTTCGCGCGCCAGCAGACACAGCGCCAGCGCGAGCAGGAGCCGCCGGTGCCCGCTCATGGGGTTGCCGTGGGCGCGCGCCGGCGCGCGGTCAAATGGAGTAGCGCCGCCACCTGTTTGATTTCGAGCACGCGGCCCGAGCCGCGCGTATCGGTGCCGGCGGTGGCGCCCAGCGCCTGCTTGTAGGCTTGAGACGACAGCAAGTGCTTCAGCAAAGAGAACGGCTTGCGATGCATGGCCTCGCGCGGCAAGACCAGCAAATACTGCTCGTTGACCTCCTGATGGAAGGCCAGACCAAACCGCTCGGCGGCGGCGCGCACCCCAAAGGCGCAGTCTGCCTCGCCCGCGGCGACCACCGCGGCCACCGCCAGATGGGTGTATTCCTCGTGGTGGTAGCCCGGGATGCTCGAGGCCTTGAGGTTGGCATCCGCGAGCAGCAGGTCGAACACCAGCCGGCTGCCCGAACCGGGCTGACGATTGAGAAACCGCAGCTTGCGCCGCGCGATGTCGCGCACCCCGGTGATCAGGTTATCCGGACGGCTCATAAAGCCGAGTTCGCGGCATTCCACCAGCAGCAACACGTCGCGCTTGGGGTCCAGCGCCGGCAGAAAGCGCTGCCACACGCGGGCACCGAGTTCGCCTTCCGGCAGATGGAAACCCGCCACCCGGCAGAGGCCCTGCGCGTAGCGGGCCAGACTTTGCTCGCTGCCGAGGATCTGCAGATTGACGTTCACCTCGGCCTCGCGCAGCAGGGTGGCCAGCGCGTTCACGCCAAAGCTGTGACTCGCCACGATGCTGATCTCGCTTTCTTCCAGCAGGCGTGTGATGGGTTCGAGTTCCCGCGCCGCAAAGCTGGCCGCGTCTTCCAGTGCGAGCTTGGCGCGGTCTTCCGCCTTGTGCCAGGTCTCGCGCAGGATTTCGCCCGCTTCGGTGAGCGTGGCGCCACGCCCGCGCTCCAGCGCCACCAGCGAGTGCCCAAAAAACTTCTCCCAGCTTTTTACCAGCCCCCAGGCGTGGCGATAGGAAAGTTTGCCGGTACGCGCGGCGTAGCGCAGGTTGCCGCCGGTACGAATACCGTCGAGCAGCGTGATGAGTTCCGCCGGCAGTTCGGCCCGCTCTTTCCCGCGCAGAAACCAGCGCGTGCTTAACTCGATATCCATCTCCGCGCTCCCGGGGTCTGCCGTTGAATGCGGGGCATGCTACATGTTTTATTTTGCCTATTTAAGCGCGGCGATTGAGGCGTCAAAAGCTTTATCCTTCCCGCCTGCCGCAGGTTAGGAAAAAGCGGCATTAAAAGCGCATTTAGACGCCCAAACAGGCAAAGGAAAACTCTCATGACCAAGCGTAATACCCAGTGGGGTCTGACTGTCGGAATGATGTTCGCTGCGGCGAATGTATTCGCGGCGCCGGTCCCGACTGCGACCCCGGTGACAATCAAGTATCTGTTTAACACCAGCGGGCTGGCCTACGACAATCCAGGCCTCGACAGCACCCTCTCGCTGCCCACCTCGCTCCAGACTTTCTCGCAATGGACGGATACCAAAGGCACGCTTATCGCAGGCGGTCTGGTTGGCTCCAGCGGCCGGGCGATTGCGGCTACCGGCTGGGATGGCAGCGGCGGCAACGCGTTCCAGTTTTCCTTCAATGTAGCCAGCGGCTACAAGCTGTCGATCAGCAATATCTCTTTCCTTGAACAAGGCTCAAACGGCTCCGGAAGAGGCTTAGGCCCGACCGCCTGGACGCTCGGGCTCAACGGCAATCCAATTCTCAACGGCAGCGCCACGCGCGCCAGCTTCGGCACCCAGAGCGGCAGCCTGAGTTTGACTAACCTCACCGGCACGCAGTTCTTCAATCTGGGCGCGACCGGTGCAGCGGCCTCGGGCGCCAACGCCGCCAGCACCGCAACCTGGCGGGCGGAGAACTTCACCATCACCGGCAGCATTACGCCGGTACCCGTGCCCGCCGCCGTGTGGCTGCTGGGCAGCGCCATGGCTGGCGTGGTCGGGTGGCGTCGCCGGGCGGCTTAAGCTCGCCCCTTGGTCTTCGCGGGCGAGTCGCCCGCGAAGATCTGGACTCAACGCCGCAAAGTGGCGTGGCCAATGGGCCGCCCGGGTAGCGGGCAGTCCGGCGCAATCAGGCTACTCTTTACCGATGTACGTGCTCCTTCTCGCCCTCCTCTTCCCGGCCCTCGCTCACGCCGAAGGCAGCTTTGACCTTGGCGAAGTGGTGGTCACCGGCCGCAAGCCGGTGGTGGAACAGGCCGGCACGGTGCGCGAGGTTGACCGCGCCGAAATCGAGGCCTCGCAGGCGCGGTCGCTCGACGAGGCGATCGACCTCCTGCCCGGCGTGAACGTGCGCGTAGGCGGCAACGGCACGCCGCGCATCGATGTGCGGGGTCTGCGCACCCGTCACGTCAAACTGCTGATTAACGGCGTGCCCTTCAATTCCGCCGCCGACGGACAGTTCGATCCCACCCTGCTGCCCACCGACTGGATTTCCAAAATCAAGCTCACCTCCGGCGCCAGCTCGCAGCTTTACGGCGACGGCGGACTGGGCGGGGTGATTAACCTGATTACCCGCACGGGCAGCGGCCCGCTGGCCGGCAACGCCTACCTTGAGGGCGGCGTGGAGGGTCAAGAGCGACTCGGCGGCTCGCTGTCCTACGGCAACGAACAAATGGATGTGTACGTCAGCGTGGCGCGGCGCGCGCAGGACGGCTTCGCGCTGGCCGAGGATTTCACCCCCGCGCCGTTTGAAGACGGCGGACGGCGGCTGAACAGCCATCTCACGCGTAACACCGGCTTTCTCAGCACGACCTGGCGGCCGCAAGACGCCTGGGAGTTCGGCTTAAGCCTGCAGTACAGCGACGGCGACCACGGCCTGCCCAGCGGCATTTACGACAACACGAGCGACATCTACGCCCAGCGACCGCGCTACGACAAGGTCACCGCCGTGCGCAGTTACTCGGCGCAAGCGTCCGCGCGCTATGAACCCGGCGAGCGTTGGAACCACCACAGCTGGGCCTATGTCACGGCCGGCCAAACCGAACTCGCGCGTTACGCCGACCAACAGTTTCGCCCCACCACCGACCCGGCGGTGCGCAACACGTTTAATGACGACACCCGCACCCGCACCACCGGCGTCCACCACCAAACCCAATACACCCACGCCTGGGCCGGCACGGTGGCGGTGATGCTTGAAGCTCGCGAGGAACGTCTGGAAGGCGAATGCCTGATCCGCGATGTGCCGCTGGTGGTCCCGGCCGCCGCCGCGCCGCGCCAAGAGGCCACTCAGGCGGCTGCCGCGCCGGCTGATCCCACCCGACTGGTTCTCGATTACACCGTGACCCTCACCAACGACGCCAAGGTCACCGGCAGCGGCGGTGGCAACACGCCAATCGCGCGCCTCACCGCCACCAATCGCCCGGGCGGCGGGGTGGATTTCTCCATCGTGAATCTGGCCGGCACTCGCTATGGCGCGAGCAGCTTCCTGCAAAGCGTGTTTATTCGGCCGCGCGCGGGCTTTGACCCCACGGGCTTGAGCTTCACGCAGGGCCTCGGCAGCGAGGCGGACATTGGCAACGTGCGCTTTTTCAGCGCCCTGGAAAACGCCGACGGCTACGAGTTTCCCATTCAGGTCAATTTCAAACGGCCCGGTCAGGGCAATGACTTTCTGGAAGGGGAAACGGCGTCCTGGCTGTTCAACAAAGGCAGCGTGACGGATTTCTTTGGCGCCGGCGTGCCCCCAACCAGCGGCACCCGCGCGCCGATGTTCTCCGCGATTCGCCTGCGCGGAGCGGATGCCACGGGGTTCTGGGGCAACTCGCCCGTTGATGTCACCGGCGGCGGGCTCTTTCCCCGGGTGTATGTAGGCGCGGTCGCCACCGTTGATCCGGACGCCGTGCCGCCGCCGGTCGACCCCGGCACGCCGAATCCTCCTCCACCGCCGCCGCCAACACCGCAGCCCCCACCGCTGGACGGCGACCCGGATATCTCCGGCCAGCTCGTACAGGACCGCGTATGCGGGGGTGGCGCCGGCGGGGGTGATGGCAGCGGCGGCGGCGATGGCGACGGGACCGGCGGCAATCGGGTGGAGCGTTTGCCCGGCTACGTGTTTGGCTTTCGCACCCTCAAGCAGGACAAGGCGATTGATGTGCTCAGCACGGCGCTGGAGTGGTCGTTTAACCCCCTGCCCAAAGTGGGACTGGTCGCGGGCGTCGGACATCACTGGCTGCGCGACGACGGCGAATCCACGTCCGGCGATCTGGGCTACAACTTCGGCGCCACCTGGCAGGTGCGCGATGGCTTGAGGCTGCGCGCCAACCACGCGCGCAAGATCAGGCCACCTTCGATCGCACAGCTGTACGACCCCGTATCGGGCAATGAACGGCTGGGGTTTGAACGCGCCGAACTCTTCGAGGTAGGCGCGCGGCAGGCGCTGGGGCTTAAATCCAGTGCGGAACTCACGCTGTTCAAAAATGACGTGGCCGGGCTTATTCAGCGCAACGCGGTGTCCGGCCTGTTCGAGAATGTGGCCGAGACCCGTTTCAAAGGCATCGAACTCTCCAGCACCACCGCCGTGCTTCCCCGCACCCGGCTCACCGTGGGCTACACCTATCTGCACAGCCGCGACGAATCCCCCGGCACCCAACGCAAGCAACAGCAGTACACGCCAACGCACAGCGCGTCGCTCAGCGGGGATTATCAATTCACCGACAGCTTGAGCCTGCGCACCAGCGTGCAGCGGGTGAGCGACCAGTATTTTTATTCGCGGGTGACGCCGCTACAGCGGCGAGAACTTGGGGCCTACACGCTGGTGGACAGCGCGCTGCGACTTAGCCTGCCGGGGCGGTGGGCCAGTCTTTACGTTGGCGCCAACAATCTGCTGGACGCCGACTACGCGGAGTCTTACGGACTGCCGCAGGCCGGGCGCATGGTGTACGCCGGTATCGAACTTAAACTTCGTTAGGCTTGGCGGCGCGTCAGGCGCTCGCGCAGGGCGAGGCCCGCAATTGCGCCGGCCACCCCACCCACCAGACCGAAGCCCAGATGGCACAGCACGGCAAAGCCCGCACCGGCGGTAATCGACCCAAACTGCAGGCCCAGACCATTGACCGCAGCTAACTTCCACAGCGGTTTCACGGTGTGCGCCAAGGCGGCAATGACGCCCAGACTCACCGCGCCGGGCCGCTTGAAGAGACGGTAAAGCGCATCCACCGCCAGCCCGGTCAGCAGATAGCTCAAGCCCAGAAACGACCCATGCTGCTGCCACAGCGGCGCGCTTGCGGTAGCTGCCGCGCCGAGCGCCACCAGCGTGGCGGCATTGGCTTCACGGCTAATGGTGCGGCCGAACATCAGCAGCGCCATCCATTCCAAACCGTGGTGCCCGGGTAGCTTGAGCGGCAGATTGACGCTCTCGTGCATCACCACCACCAGCGCGCCCATCAGCGCCAGCGTGAGGATTTCGGTGCGGCGCGATGCAAAGACCGACGCCGCGAGCCCCTCAGAACTGTTTGATGAATTCTTTGGCTGCCACTCGCCAGCCGCGAGAGTGTGTTTGCTCATGATGATCCTCTTCGAGATAAAGCACCGCACGCCCGCCCGCCAGTACTGGCCGGGCCCATGCGGTGATGATGATTTGGTCGGTGGGGGCGGAGACTTCGTCGCCGCCGATGCTCATAAACGCTTCGATATCGGTGCTGGCGCGTAGCTCGCCCAGCGCGTAGGCGCCCTCTTTCAAATCCCGCACGCCGCGCATCCACAAAAAGCGACCGTCGCTACGGGTGGCGTGTAAGGCCACTGCGGAGAAGGCGCCAATCACGCCCTGATGCGTGCCCGTCAGGCCTTCCAGATAGAACCCGCAGGCCGCCGCCTGCTCGTGGGCCTGGGGCTGGGTCAGGACGCGCACTTTCGCCGCCTGACCAAAGGCAATCGCCTCTGCGCTCACCAAAGCCTGCCGGCCGATGCACAGGCCCGCGTCCGAGCCGTCGGCGCTCTCACGAAGCAGATACTCGCGGCAGTGGTGAATCACGGCGGGATAGTCGGCGTCAAAAAAATCCATCGCCAGACAGGCGCTGCTGTTGTGCGAGGTGTAGGGAATTTCGGGGCTGACAAACAACTGGTGACGGGTGACACCGCGCAAACGCGCGAGGCCGGCGGTCTGCAGTTGCTGGGCAAGCTGGCGGGCCCGGAAACCGGTGCCCCTGCTTTCGAGGTTATCGGTGTCGTCAATGCCGATGAGCCACGCGGTCGCCGCGTCCCAACGCGGGTCACGCAGCGCTTCGATGTGCAATTGCTCTTTGTTTTGGCCGTGTTTGACCATCACGCCTGTGTCCCGCTGTGTCTCGTAATGGACTTAAGCCCGAAGCATTCCAGCCTCGGGGTAGAAGCGTCAACGGCAAATACAAATTCGCACAGTCGTGCCTGTTTGCAGATTTGCCCGCCGGCGCTAAAGCCAGCCGAGCCGACGGAACCAGGCGTAGGGCAGCACGCCGGAAATCACCATCAGCAGCAGCGCCCAGGGATAGCCAAAATGCCAGTGCAGTTCGGGCATTAGCTCGAAGTTCATCCCATACAGACTGGCGACCAGCGTGGGTGGCAGAAACACCACGGACACCACCGAAAAGAACTTGATAATGCTGTTCTGCTCGATATTCACCATGCCCAGAATCGCCGCCAGCTCGAAGCTGATGTTGTTCGCCAGAAACCCGGTGTGCTCCATCAGCGATTGCGCGTCGCGATGGAGGATACGGGCGCGGGCCACGGTGGCGGGGGCAATGCGCTCGGCCAGTTCGGGTCGGCCGATAAATCCCAGCACGCGATCGAGACTCATCAGGCTGACGCGACTGCGGGCAATCAGCGTCTGGTTGCGCTCGAGACGGCGCAGCATCAGCGAGTAATCGAGCCGGGGCGGCGCCTTGGATGCCGCGTCGGGCGCCAGCACCTCGTGAACGATGTGGTCCAAATCCGCGCTCACCATCTCGATGTGATCGGCAATGCGCTCGATAAACGTTTCCAGCAAACCGACCAGCGCGGTCTGGCCATCCCGACAGGCCGTTGCCTCCGCCAGCCCGCGCGCGGCGAAGATGGCGAGCGCGCGCGGGTTGGCGTAGCGCACCGTCACCAGCGGGCCCTGCGTTAACACGAAGGTGATGTCCTCCGCGCGGGGATACTCGGACTCGGACTGCACCATCACGGTAGCGGTCATCAGCAGGGCGTCGTGGCGCACCACCAGACGGCGCGAATCTTCGATTTCGCGCATTTCCTCGCGCGTCGGCAGGTCGCAGCTGAGCAAAGATTCCACGTGCTGCTCTTCGTCGGCAGAGGGTTGGAAGAGATCGATCCAGGGCGCCGACGCCAGCTTGCCGGAGGCAATGAAGCCGGTGCTCGCCTGCAGTGCCTCATCTTGCAAACAGTAGGTCGTGATCATTGGCAGTAACGTCCATCGCGCGGAGACAGGCCTGCATCCTGACTGCGCTCGACCTTGCCCGCAACGCCGCGCCGTCGCGGGCAATGCGCCATAGCTAATGTCGCGATAGCTAATGTTCTGTGCTCACTGGCCGCAAACGAGAAAACCTGTCTCGCCACGGCAAGCACCTTCATGAATCGACTGCCTTCTGCCCTGCGCTCCCTGCCCCTGCTTCTGGGCCTGTTGTTGTTAAGCCCCGCGCTCAGCGCCGCGCCCGATATCCGGATTCTGGTGGATGTCTCGGGCAGCATGAAAACCACCGACCCACAGAATCTCCGCATGCCCGCCCTGCGCATGCTCGCCCAACTCCTGCCGGCTGGCGCCACTGCGGGCGTGTGGCTGTTTGATCAGGGCGTGGCCCCGCTGGTCCCCGTAGGGCCGGTCAACGACAAGTGGAAAAACCTCACCCGTAACAGCGCGGCCAAGATTCATTCCCGCGGCCTGTTCACGAATATCGAGGCCGCGTTGAGCGCCGCCAGCCGAGACTGGGGTGCCGGTGCCTCAGCCGACCGCCATATCGTGTTGCTGACCGACGGCAAGGTGGATGTGTCTAAAGACGACGCGGTCAGCGCCGTGTCGCGCGCGCGGGTGCTGGGCCCGCAACTCGCCGAACTCAAAATGAAAGGCGCCAAAATTCACGCCATCGCGCTCTCCGCGGATGCAGATACCGAACTCCTGCAGACCTTGGCCAGCGGCACCGGTGGCTGGCGCGAACAAGCCCCATCGGCCGACACGCTGCAACGCGCGTTTCTGCATATTTTTGAACAGGCGACCTCCCCGAACACCCTGCCGCTTGCCGGCAATCATTTCACCGTGGACAGCAGTGTGAGCGAGGTCACCCTGCTGGTATTCCGCAAAGCGGAGGCGCCGCCGATCGCACTCACCGGACCAGACGGCAAAACCTACACAGTCGCGAACAAGGGCGACAACATTCGCTGGCAAACCGACGCCGGCTACGACCTCGTTACCCTGCGCACTCCGCAACCCGGCGCGTGGTCGTTCAGCGGGAAAGAGGACCCCGACAACCGGGCGCTGGTGGTCACCGACCTCGCTCTCGCGCTGGGCGAGTTGCCTACCCACCTGATGCATGGACAGACCCTGTTTCTTCAAGCGTCGCTGGTGGAACACGGCGCGCCGATCGCACGCAACGACTTCTTGCGCATTGTGAGCACCGCGGCCGGATTGACCGGCCCGGGCGGCGCTGGCGATGTGCTGGACATGCCCTTGAACGAAACCACGCATGCGTTCACCGCCAACGCCACCCCGCAACTGGCGCCCGGCATCTATGAACTCACCATCCGCGCCCGTAGCGGCACTTTCGAGCGGGAAAAGCGGCATCGCCTTGAAATCCACGATCAGGCGCTCAGCTTTAAGGTGCAGGCGTCCGGCAAAGGCCGGCTGCGGGTTGACTGGCAGGCGCAACCAAATCTGATCAACCCGTCCAGCATCAGCGGCTATGTGCTGGTGGAAGGGCCGGACAAGTTCCGCGACGTGCAAGAAATTACGCTCGAGGCCCAAGGCCCGGCCTCAATGACTTTCGATGTGCGCTATGGCGGTCAATACGAAGTCACCGCGCAGACGATGATGCGTGACAAGGACGGGCAAACCCTGCAGCTACGGCTCGCGCCTCAGACCGTCGAAGTCAAAGCGCCACCGCCGCCGCCCGCTGGCCCCTCGCTGCAGGTGCCGCTGGCCACCGCACCAAGTCCCTCTATCAATGCCTGGCGCACGCTGGCCATCGTGGTCGGGGGCAATTTCGCCTTCGCACTAGTGCTGGTGCCGGTCTGGTACAAGCTTCGCCGCCGGGCGATCCCGAGCAAAGGAGTGTCGCTGTGATTACCACCTCTCTGGAACTGGCGCTGCTGGTGCTCTGTGTTGAATTCGGTCTGGTCGCGGTGGTGATCATGTTTGTCTCGCGGCGGACCGAACGTCAGCAGCAAAACACCTCGGTAGAAAACGTTACCTCGCTGGTGGCCACGGTCGAGAAAACCGAAGTGCATCGCCGCGATGCGCTGATGGCGACCATGCAGGAGATCTATCGCATGGACGCCGACGAGTCGGCGAAAGTTGTCGCGGATTTCATCGAGCGCGAGCGCGCGTTCTACAACGCCTTGATTGGCGTGACCCTCGGCAGAGGCGGCAAATCACTGGCTGACGTGCCGGCAGAAGTCACCAAACTTGTCGCTCCGTGGGTGCGCATCACGCCGCGCGGGCAGGTCGACAAGGCCGAAGTCTCCGCGCTGCAAGACACCAACTCCGCGTTGGAGATGGAACTGTCGGATACCAAGAAAGTGCTGGATTCGCTGATGGCGGAATACAGCGCGGCGTTCAACAAGCAGCAGGCGGACGAGATTTCGCGCAAGGCCGCCAGCCTGCCGCATGACGAACTGCTGAGTATCGACGACATGGGTCTGCCCGAACCCGAACCGGTGGTTGCGCCGCCTCCGCCTCCGCCGCCGCCTCCGCCGCCGCCGCCACCGCCGCCGGAACCGGAAATCGTGATTGACCTCGACGGGCCAGACGAACCGGCCGAGGCCGCATCACCGCTCTCGCAGGCCGATCTCGACGCGCTGTTGGAGAATCTCGACGACGACCTCTTCAGCGGCAAGCCGCGCGGCTAACGGTTTACCAGCGCCGCCGGCACCCGGGTTAACACGAGTACCGCGCCAAGCACGAGCACGGCGGCCAGCGTGTACATCGCGAGATCCGTGCTCCCGGTGCGCTCGCGGATAAAGCCCATCAGATAAGGCGCGGCGAAGCCAGAGAGATTGCCAAAGGAGTTGATCAGCGCGATGCCGCTCGCGGCCCCGGCGCCGCCCAGAAAGGCGGTGGCCAAACTCCAGCACAGCGGGATAGACGACAGCAGGCCACAGGTGCCCAGCGCCAGCGCGGCGATGGCGGCCGCGGGATGTCCGGCGAGCGGAACTGAAGCCGCGAGCCCCACCGCGCCGAGCAAAGCGGGCACGGCCACGTGATAACGGCGTTCGCGGCGCAGGTCGGCCGAACGCGCCACTGCGACCATCGCGAAGGCCGCCGCCAACCAGGGCACCGCGCTCACGAGCCCGATTTGCTCCAGATCGGTGATACCCATGCCTTTGACGATGGTGGGCAACCAGAAATTGACACCGTAAAGCCCAGACGCCAGGCAGAAGTAAATCAGGGCCAGCAGCCAGACGCGGCCATCGCGTAGCGCGTGCATCGCGTCGGTGGTGGATTTTTCGGCCGCCTCCTTGGCGATATTGGCCGTCAGCACCGCGCGTTCATCCGGCGTGAGCCACCTGGCCTCGGCCACGCTGTTATCCAGATAACGGAACGCCAGTAGTCCCAGCACCACCGACGGCAAGCCTTCCAGCAGGAACAACCACTGCCACCCCTGCAGGCCGTGCGCGCCGTGCGTGCTCTCCATGATCCAGCCCGAGACTGGATTGCCCAACACCCCGGCTACAGCCACCCCGGTCACCAGCAAGGTTTGCGCCCGGCCCCGGCGCTGCGCCGGGTACCAGTAGGTGAGATACAACACCACACCCGGGAAAAAGCCCGCCTCCGCCATGCCGAGCAGAAACCGCATGGCGTAGAACATCCCGGGGCTGGAGACAAACATGGTGGAGGCCGAGATGAGCCCCCACAGAATCATGATGCGCGCCATGGTCAGGCGGGCCCCGATCCGATGCATCAGCAGGTTGCTGGGCACCTCGAACAGGAAATAGCCCAGAAAGAAGACGCCGGCGCCGAGGCCATAAACCGTGTCGCTGAAGCGCAAATCGCTGGCCATCGTCAACTTCGCGAAACCCACGTTCACCCGATCGAGATAGGCCGCGACGTAGCACAGGTACAGAAACGGAATCAGTCGCCAGGTGACCTTGGCGTATAGCGCGTCTTCATTCAGGGCGGGCAAGGCTGGGGTCGACATCAGGGGGCTCTCGCGATTGGGGGAACAGAAGTGCCGGGCACTAGCGGTAGCCGGCACCGCGCAGCGGGGGATAGTGGCGCAAGGCGTCTTCATCGACCTCAACGCCCAAACCGGGCCCGGTCGGGGGCCTGTAGGCGCCGTTGGCGTCGGGTGCCAGCACCGGCGTACAGACCTGCGTGCGCAAGGGATTCCAGCGCGAATAATCCGCTTCGTAATAGCCGGCGTTCGGTAAGGCGGCGAGAAAATGCAGCGACGCGGCCATGTTGAGTCCGCTGACCGAGGTATGCGGATGGATCCAGATCCCGAGTTGGTCGGCCAGCCGCGCAATCCGCAAGGCCTCGCTCAGCCCCCCGCACTTGGACACATCGGGCTGCCACAGGCGCACCACGCCGTCGTCCGCCAGACGCTCGAAATCGCTTAGCAGGAAATGATTCTCGCCGGCCGCCAGGGGCGTGCGGCCGGCCCCGCCGAGCGCGGCGTAGGCTTTGAAGTCGTGGGCCGAAAACGGTTCTTCCAACCAACCCGCCTCAAGCTCATCCAGCGCGGCGCGCACTTCGCGCGCGGCGTCCACGGTGTAACTGCAGTTGGCGTCGGTCAGGATGTCGACCGCTGAGCCCAGCGTGTTGCGCACCGCCTGCACGCGGGCGATGTCGGTGGCCGGGTCCTGACCCAGCCGGAGCTTGAGGGCGCGATAGCCCGCCGCGACCGCAGCCTGCGCTTCCTCCAGCAAAGCCTCGAGGCTGCCGTAGCCCAGCGAAATACCGCCGGCATAGGCGGGTATTGCCTTGTGCTCGCCACCGAGCAGCGCGTACAGCGGTAGTCCGGCCGCTTTGCCGCGCAGATCCCACAGCGCCATATCGATGCCCGAGATCGCCAGCGCCGCCGCCGCCCCCGTGCCATGGCTGGCCAACTGCAGGCGATAAAGCCGCGCCCAAATGCCGGCGATGTCGTCGGCGGGCTGTCCCAGAATGGCCGGCGCCAGAGTCGAATGGATCAACTCAGCGATCACGGTGGGCGCGCGTCCGGCGTGCGCCTCGCCCCAACCGACAAGGCCGTCGTCGGTGGTGATTTTGACCAGCACCGCATCGCGTTTGACGGTGCGCCCAATACCAAGGCTCACCTGCTCCGCTTCGGGAATCGGGCAGGAGAGCGCAAAAGCCTCAATAGCGCGAATCTTCACGCGTCGAACCGGAACGCATCCATCCGCAGGGCGCGATAGGTCACGCTCTCGTGCAGGCGGGTGGCGTGCCAGCCCGCGCCGGCCGCGCCGAGCGCAAAGAACAATGGCATGAGGTGTTCGAGGCTGGGATGGTTACGGGTCACGTGCGGGGCCTGGTTGGCAAAATCAAGCAGTGCCGTCTCGTCCTGAGTCGCCAGATGCTCGACCATCCAGTCGGCAAACTCGTGGACAAACGCCGGCGCGTCGGTGTTGCTGCCCGGCCAGGCCACTTCCCGCAGATTGTGGGTCAGCGCGCCGGAGCCCATCAGCAACACGCCCTCCTCGCGCAATCCGGCCAGCGCACGCCCCAGCGCCAGATGCCAGCGGGCATCGCGCTGCGGGCTCACGCTTAAGGCCACCGTGGGAATGTCGGCGAGCGGGAACATGAGGCGCAGCGGGCACCAGGTGCCGTGGTCGAAGCCCCAGTGTGAGTCGAGTTCGGTTGTCAGACCTGCCGCCTGCAAGCGTCGGGCGATGTCGCTCGCCAGATCCGGCGCGCCGGGCGCCGGATACTGAATCTGATAGAGCGCGGCATCGAAGCCACCAAAGTCGTGAATCGTGCGCGGCTGCGGGGCGCTGGTAACCCGCGGCGAGACGCTCTCGTAATGCGCCGACACCACGCAAATCGCCTTCGGGCGCGGCGACCCGGCGCCCAGTTGTGCAATGAAGTGACGGGCCGGCAGGTCGGAGACCACCAGATCCGGCGCGCCGTGGGAAATGAAAATGCTCGGCAACATGGCATGTTGTCCTTCGCCGCTGTAATCGATTGAGCGTAATGCGTTTTCGATTCCCCCGGTAGCGCATAGAATCCAGTCTGCCCGCCGCGCGCACGTTCGCGCCCGGCTTTCGCCAATCCCAGTCCGGAGTCCCTCATGAAGATTTACGACAAGTTCTATATCAACGGCGCGTGGGTTGAACCCATCGGCCGCGGCACTATCGACGCCACCTGCGCGTCCACCGAAGAAGCCGTCACCCGTATTCCGGAAGGCGTGAAAGAAGACGCCGACCGCGCCGTTGCCGCCGCCCGCGCGGCCTTTGCCAGCTGGTCCCAGACCCCGGTCGCCGAGCGCGTGGTGTTCCTCGAAAAAATCGCCGCCGGCATGGAAGCTCGCCGCAACGACGTGGCGCTCGCGATTGCCACCGAAGTCGGCATGCCGCTCAAGATGGCCAATATGATTCAGGCCAGCCTGCCCATCGGCGCCGCCAAAACCTACGCCGAAATGCTCAAAACCTACGAATTCGAAGAACAGGTTGGCACCTCGCTGGTGGTGCGCGAAGCGATTGGTGTGGTCGCCGCCATCACGCCCTGGAACTTCCCGATCAACCAGATCATGTTGAAGGTTGCCCCCGCGCTCGCCGCCGGTTGCACCGTGGTGCTGAAGCCCAGCGAAGTCGCGCCGAGCACCGCCTTCATCCTCGCCGAAGTGCTGCACGAGATTGGTCTGCCGGCCGGTGTGTTCAATCTGGTGACGGGCTACGGCCCGGTGGTGGGTGAAGTGCTCGCCTCCCATCCGGAAGTGGACATGGTGTCGTTTACCGGTTCCACCCGCGCCGGTCGCCGCGTGGCGGAAGTCGCCGCGCAGACGATTAAGCGCGTGGCGCTCGAACTGGGCGGCAAATCCCCGCACGTCATTCTGGAAGACGCGGATCTGGAAAAAGCCGTAAAGGCTGGTGTGAACGAGTGCTACCTCAATTCCGGTCAGGCCTGCATTGCGCCCTCGCGCATGCTGGTGGCGGAATCGCGCTACGAAGAAGCCGTGGCATTTGCCAAGGAAGCCGCCGAAGGCTTCACCATCGGTGACCCGATTGCCGGCAACGTCAAACTGGGCCCGGTCATTTCCGCCATCCAGCGCGAGCGCATTCGCAACCTCATCAACAAGGGCGTTGAAGAAGGTGCGCGTTTGG
>CAMCQE010000043.1 GCA_945876945.1 Klebsiella pneumoniae | reverse complement strand
ACCCATTCCTGACCAAAGCTTTCCCAGGCCAGCACATCGACCGGACGCGCGCCGAGCAGGCTCCAGAGCGCCATTTCCACCGCACCCGTATCTGAGGCCGGCACGATGCCAATGCGATAGTCGGCGGGCACGCCTAGCAGGCGGCGGGTTTCATCAATGGCGGCCTTCAGGCGCGCCTTCCCCTCTTTTGACCGGTGCGAGCGACCGACCAAAGCACCAGACAGCGCCTCGACGGTCCAACCTGGCCGCTTGGGGCAAGGTCCGGAAGAAAAACAGGGATTCGCGGGTTTGGCCGCGGGCTTAAGCATCTCTCTATTCATGCGTTTACCGTAGGGCTGCGGATCGAGGCCGCATTCTACTGTCGATAGCCTTTATTGCAACGCAACTAGAGCGCTGCGCTTGCGCCAGCTTCGCCAGCGCAGCGAGTTTCGGGCTATCGGCGAACCCACGGCGAGTCAGGCCAGTGACTCGTCACGTCGCGCCGGGGCCGCGCCTGACAGTGAGGTGATGGCTTTGGCCAAGGCGCCCTGCTCAAGCGCGGCCAAGCGTTGCTCATACTCGGCCCGGAGCGCTTGCTCCTTGCGGGCCCAGGCAATCGCAAAGCCCGCCCGCATGGCCGCTGCGCGCTGCTTTAACTCGGCATCGGCGCGGACACGCAGTGCGGACAGCTGCGCCTCATGCTGTCGATCGAGGGACAAGACTTGCTCGCGTAACCGAGCTTCGGTTTCAGACGCATCGGGAGCTGCCGCGCCCGGCACAGACGCGTTGGCAGTGCCCGGCTTGCGGTTCAGCGGGATGACGTTGTCCGACGCCACTGGCTGCGTATTACGCGACGCGGTAGCGCCTTTGAGCGCCGTCATCGGCGCCGCGAGATAACTCGCCTACCGGCCGGCGGCGCGCAGCAGAAAAGCGCCGGCCGCGTTGGCCGCCGGCTCATCACCGCACACCACCAGCGGATGCTCGGGCGGCAAGCGCTGTCCCAGAAACCGCAATAAAGACAGCGGGGCATTGAGACTGCCGGGTAGCTTGTCCTGACGATGCACTTCAGGCCGACGCACATCCACCCAGATGGCGCCCGTGGCGCGCGCGGCCAGCGCCTGTTGCGGACTCAGCGCCTGCAACAATGGCGCGCACAGCAACTCGCGGAAGACCACTTCCGACAAGCGCATCGCGATGCCGTTGGAGAGCCACGTCACCCGCACATCCCAGGGTCGACCGGTGATCAGCGGCAGTTCGCCAAAACAATCGCCGGGCCCAAGATTCTCCAGGGCCAGCACGCGGCCGTCCGGCTGCACGGTCCGGCTCATCGCGCACTGGCCTTCGGCCACGATGTAGTACCACAGCGGCGCCTCGCCTTGCTCAATCAAGGTTTGGCCCGCGGTACCTGTCACGGGTTGCAGGGCGCTGAACAGACGCTGGATATGCGTAGACGGCAATTGGGCAAACAGTTTGGTGCCCAGTAGCCGGGCCATCCAGTCGGCGGCAGGGCGCTCGGCAAGCTCTGCCACGTCGATGGCGTCGGGCACGTGCTGCGCGAACTCGTCACCCAGTTCGCGCATCAAGAGCGTGCGGTTAAACCGCGCGACAATCGCCGTGCCGGCCGCGCTCACCGTCACCCGCCGGCGCGCCTGCACGTCAAAGGCCTGACTGGCGCGAACCGAGCCGGCCTTCACCCGCTCCACCGACATCTGGCGCCAATACAAATCCAGTTCGCCCGCGAGCAGGTAGTACACGCAGTCCTCGCGGCTGTCGGGGTTGTACAGCAGTTCCCCCGGCGCGAGGCGCTTTAACTGCGCCTGATCGGCCAGACGCCGGCGCGTGGTGGCCGACAAGTTTGACAAGCCCTCCGCTTTGGCGAGGGTGCCCAGATAGCCAGCCGCCGCAATCGTGTCATTGATTTTTTCCATGCCTGAACTCCTGGCGCCAAGATGCAAGCGCGAGGGTTCAATATCCGGAGGGGACGGCGGCGGAACAAGCTGCCCGGATCAAGAAAAAGTGGATTGTTTACAAGCGTCCCAATGCCCTGCATGGTCGCGCCCTATCACCCACGGGCTTTGCCCCTCAACCGGAGTCGTACTGGCATGTGGCAGAGCCTGCAGATTTATCACGTGAACGTGAATTGCACGAACCTCGAGCGCTCGTTCGCGTTCTACCAGCGCCTGGGTTTTCGCGAGGTGATCAATCTGCCGGAAGGAGATCTGCCCGGCCTGGGTCCGATCCCGCGGCGGGGTCGCGCCAAACTGCTGATGCTGGGCAATGACCCGCGCGGCACCATGCTGGACCTGCTCGAATGGACCGACCCGCCGACCAGCGGCGCGCCCTACCCTCATCTCGCGCATGCCGGCATCGGCCGCATCTGCCTGCGGGTGAAAGGGCTGGATGAAATGGTCTCGATGCTCCGCGCCGAGGGCGTGGTGTTGGTGGATGAGCCCACCATGCCCGCGCTGAATGGCGCCAATCACAAGTTCGTGTGTTTTCTCGATCCGGACGGCAGCGTGATCGAACTGATGGAGTTCTTTAAATAGCCGCCACGATGCTCCGCGAGCCGCGCGGCGGCAGGCGCATCAAAAGAAACAGCGCAATTCCGACGTTCAGCAGATTCCACGCCGTGCCGTTCAAAAATGCGCCGGTGTAGTTGCCGGTCAGATCGTAGATAGCGCCCGACATCCAGCCGCCCAGGGCCATCCCGAGCAGGGTGGCGGTGACCACCGCGGCCACTCGCGATCCGGCCTCCGCAGCGGGGAAGTATTCGCGGATGATGAGGGCGTAAGACGGCACGATGCCGCCCTGGAACAGGCCAAACAAACCGGCCACCACGTACAGCGACACCAGGCCGTTGGCCGGCAGGAACATCAGCAAGGCCACGCCCTGCAAGCTCGAGCCGATGAGCAGCGTTTTGAGCCCGCCGATGCGGTCTGCAACAAACCCCGAAGCCAGACGGCTGATAATCCCGCAGGCCAGCATCAGAGAGAGCATTTCGGCCCCGCGCGCCGGGCCAAAACCCAAGTCACCGCACAGCGCGACCAGATGCACCTGCGGCATGGACATCGCCACGCAGCACGCCACCCCGGCCACGCATAAGGCCAGTTGCAAAGCGCCGGGCGAGAGGCCGTTAATCGACCTGCTGGCGACGCGGCCCCCCGCGCCGAGCGCTGGCGGCGGCGTAATCGGCGAGGGCCTGCGCAAGACCAGCGCCAGCGGCAACATCGAAATCGTGCAGAACAGCCCGATCATTTCGTAGGTGCTCCGCCAGCCGTAGGCCGCCACCAGCTGCTGGGTAATCGGCGGCCACAGCGCGCCGCCGAGATAATTCCCGCTCGCGCAGATCGCCACCGCAATACCGCGACGACGGGCAAACCAGAGAGAGATATCCGCCAGCAAGGGCGAGAAAGTGGCCGATGCGCCCAGCATGCCAATCAACAGGCCCTGCGCGAGCGCGAACTGCAGCGGGCTGCTGGCCTGCGCGGCCAAGCTAAAGCCCACCACTTGCATGAGCGCGCCCAGCAACACCGGCACCATCACGCCGTAGCGGTCCACCAGCTTGCCCATCATGAGCCCGCCGGCGGCGAAGCCCAGCATGGTGGCTGTGAAAGGAAACGAGGCGGCCGCGCGTGCGATCTGAAATTCGTTCTGTAACGCCGGCAATACCACCACCACGGTGTACATGCCGGCGCCGCCAATGGTCATCAACATCACCGCCGCCAGCAGCCGCAGCCAGGCATAGCGAGACTCGAGGACAGCGGTATTGGGGGGGGTGGCGTTCATGCGCGCCGGAGCCTATCGCGAAAACGCTCATCTGTCGCGGCACCGTCAAGTCTTCGCAACATCCGCTGCTTCCAATAGGCTTTGCCTGGTATTCGCCCACCGTCCATTGGTCTTCAAGCAGGAAGGAACTGCCGCATGTCCGAAAATGAGCTGGAGGATCTCTATCGCCGGATCCAGAGCGAGGTGCTGGACGACCTCGATGAAGAACTGGAAATCGAACTCGATGACGCCGGCGCAGGCGCAGGCGCCGGCTCTGCGCAGCGCGCCCAACGCCAGCAGTATTTCCGTGAGCTCTTCCGCATGCAGGGCGAACTGGTAAAGCTGCAGGACTGGGTGGTCGCGAGCGGCCAGAAGATCGTCATTTTGTTTGAAGGTCGCGATGCTGCCGGCAAAGGCGGCGTAATCAAACGCATTACCCAGCGCCTCAATCCCCGCGTGTGCCGCGTGGCCGCCCTGCCCGCCCCCAACAACCGCGAGAAGACCCAGTGGTATTTCCAGCGCTATGTCGCGCACCTGCCCGCCGCCGGCGAAATCGTGCTGTTTGACCGCAGCTGGTACAACCGGGCGGGCGTTGAGCGCGTGATGGGATTTTGCAGCGACACCGAGTACGAGCAGTTTTTCAACGACGTCACCGAATTCGAAAAGATGCTCGTGCGCTCGGGCATCAAACTCATCAAATACTGGTTTTCGATCACCGATGCGGAACAGGAAGTGCGCTTTCTTGCCCGCATCAACGACCCGCTGAAGCAGTGGAAGCTGAGCCCGATGGATTTGGAATCGCGGCGCCGTTGGGAAGATTACACCCGCGCCAAGGAAATCATGCTGGAGCGCACCCATATCGAGGAAGCGCCCTGGTGGGTGGTGCAAGCCGTCGACAAGAAAAAGGCGCGCCTGAATTGCATGCATCACCTGTTAGCCCAAGTGCCCTATGCGGCCGTCGCTCATGAGCCCGTGCTGCTCCCCCAGCGGGTGCATCACCCGGACTACTACCGGCACCAAATCCCGAGCGAGATGATCGTTCCCGAAGTGTATTGAGAGGAATAGACCATGGAATTTTCAGGTTCGCTGCTCGCAGACCTGTCGTGGACCACCTGTGCCTTGCTGGCGCTCGCGCTCCTGCTGGCGCTCGGGTTTGAATTTGTAAACGGCTTCCACGACACCGCCAATGCGGTTGCCACCGTGATCTACACGCACAGTCTGCCCGCCACCCCGGCGGTGGTGTGGTCGGGACTGTGGAATTTGCTGGGCGTGCTCACCTCTTCTGGCGCCGTGGCCTTTGGCGTGGTCGCCTTGTTGCCGGTGGAACTGGTGATGAACGTCGGCTCGGCCGCCGGCTTTGCCATGGTGTTCGCGCTGCTGCTCTCCGCCATCGTGTGGAACTTGGGTACCTGGTGGCTCGGCCTGCCGGCCTCAAGTTCACACACGCTCATCGGTGCCATCATCGGCGTTGGCATCGCCAATTCGCTGATGGGCCCCGCGCACTCGATTACGGAGGGCGTGAACTGGGCCAAGGCGCAAGAGGTCGGTCTCGGCCTTATTCTCTCGCCGCTGGCGGGTTTTATTGCCGCAGCGCTCCTGCTGATCACGGCCAAAACCCTGATTCGGGACCCTGCACTCTACCGCGCACCCGAAGGCAAGAATCCCCCGCCGCTGTGGATTCGAAGCCTGTTGGTGCTCACCTGCACCGGGGTGAGTTTTGCGCATGGCTCCAACGACGGACAAAAAGGCATGGGGCTCATCATGCTGATTTTGGTCGGCATCCTGCCCGGCAGCTACGCGCTCAAACTCTCGGCCGACAGCCAAAGCATCGCGGCACTGGCGGGCAACGCGCAGCACATGGCCACCGGTTTTGCCCAAACGGCCGGCGCACAAACGCGCCCGACAGCGGCGGTGGCCGGGGAGCTATTGGCTGATTTCATCAAGCCCGAAGGCGTCGCCACGCCCGCAGTGTTGGGCGCCGCCAGCGTGGTATCGGCGACTATCCATGCGCGTCTGTCGCCGATCCAAAATTTTCAGGAACTGTCGAAGGAGGAGCGGATTAGTCTGCGCACCCAGCTTTACCTTATTGCCAAAACCGTTGCGAAGCTCGACAAGGCCGGCAAGCTCGATGCCGATCCCGAACGCCACCAGCACCAGCAGGCTTTCGGCAAGCACGCCGAGCGCCTCACACAGTTCATTCCTGACTGGGTGATGTACGCGGTGGCGCTCGCGCTGGGCCTCGGGACGATGGTGGGTTATCAGCGCATCGTGAAGACCGTCGGCGAGAAAATTGGCAAGGATCATCTCACCTACGCGCAAGGGGGCGCCGCTGAAGTGGTCGCCATGAGCACCATCCTTGTCGGAGACCATTACGGGCTCCCCATTAGCACCACGCACGTGTTGTCGTCCGGCATCGCGGGCACGATGGCGGCGAATAACTCCGGGCTGCAGAAATCCACGGTGCGTAACATCCTGCTGGCCTGGGTGCTAACGCTGCCGGTCTGCGTGTTTCTTGGCGCGGCACTGTTTGCAGGCCTGCTCAATGTGATTGCCCTGCTGGGCATGGCGTAATCCGGACCACGTGGCGGTGGCGTCCGCCACCGCCTCATACGCCTCAACTGCCGCCACATCACGCGCCCGGCGGTCTCGATTGAAAGGTTGGCGTTGACCGCGCAGGGGAATACTCCGTAGCGCCTCAAGGCTCCTTACCGTGACGGCACCACGGATGTCGTGTTCGAGCCGTTGGACTTTATGGGCAGGCTGGCAGCATTGGTGTCGACGCCGCAGGTCAAGCTCACGCGCTACCACGGCGTGTTCGCGCCGAACCAACGGCGGCGTGCACCAGTGACGCCGGCCAAACGATGTGGTTGGCGGGGTCGAAACGATGTGCCCCGCCCGCGGGATGGGCCATATCGTCGGCGAGATTGCCCTGCTTGACGGGCAGCGTCGCAGCGCCAGCCTGCGCGGTGTCACCAATGACGAACTCCTCATCCTGACGGCGCCCGTGCTGCAGGAGGAGATAAGGAAGGCCCCCCCTCGTGCGCAATCTCATGGAATCCTGTGTGTCCAATAGTCGCCGCAACAATGCGACCGCGACGACGGCAATCGGGTCGTAGCGGCGGTTGCCGCCACGACCCTGTGGGCGAGTGCCTCTCAGTCCGGCCTAACCGTCAGCGACGGATTGTGGGGGAAGAAGTTAGAGGGCATCAGCGAGAAGCTGAACCAATGGGTTGGCATCACCGGCCAATCCTCGGTGCGGGTGATGTGGTGAAAGCCCAGGGTGTACCAGGCAACAATGTCGCGGTTGCCAAGGGGACGGTTTTTCTCCACCCACGTTGCCAGCGTATCCGTGCCGTCGCTCATCGTGGCGTGTCGGCCACCGGCGTAACGCTCGTCTGCAGCGTACTGCGTCACCCACAGCTGGTAATCGATATAGGGATTACGCTTCACCGGCGGATCATCGCTGGCCAGCAGCGAGGTGACGGCGCTGCCGCCCGGCATCAGCATGTAACTCCTGTCGTGACCAAGCGGCCCTGCGCCGACAGGGTTGGAAAAGTGCCACATTGAGGGGGCGTTGAAGTCGATCCGCGTGCGGGCGGCTTTCTCCGTCATGGGCATGTCGTGGCTGACGGTAAACATGGAGGTGCGCGGCAGACCGTCGGGTGTCTTGTTGGCCACCAGCTTCATGCGCATGAAGTCATTCCTTGGCCCATCAACATCCAGATCGAGGCGGAAGTTGAAATAGTGGCTGTGGAATGGCGCCACCAGATTGGGGGCGATCAGCGTGCCGAAACGGGTTTCGGCTGCCGCCTTCGGATCCTTCATCGAGGTGGCCGCGGCGCCCTTGATGGCATCAAGGCCAGTGGCGCCAACCGCAATGCGGATGGTGCCGTCCTGCTGGAAGATATAGTCGATCAGATAGTCATAGTTCCCCACCACAGAGGCGGAGCGCACCACAAGCTCGGTGGCTGGCCGGCCCTCTGCCGGTATGGGCTTGTCCGGGGACTGGGCGAACACTTCATAGTGCCGCCACGCCGGGTCGCCGATGTTGCGCTCGAAAATACAGATGGCGTCCGGGATCGCCATGGGCTCGCCCGAATCCTGCGGCATAGTCACCGGCATGAAACGCGCATAAGCGGGGCAGTCCACGCCGTTGCGCAGGGGCGTCATGAAGATGCCAAAGCCATATTCGCCGCTGTCCATATAGGTGCGCCAGTACCAGCCCTTGTCCGGGTCCATATAGGGCACGAACACTTCCGACAGGCTCATCTGATAGGCGACCGACCGCCAGACGCTGCCGTCATTGACATCCACCATGGAGAGCACCAGGCCTGGGCGCTTGTCGGCCCGCACATGGAAGCGCCAGATATCCCACTGCAACAACCCATTCGCCAGCGTCAGATTGGGGCCGCCCTTCTGCTCCAGGCGGGCAGGGCGCGCCTCCGACCGCAGGGCGCCAAGACGCTTGGCGACCTCCCCGGGCGTATAGCCCCAGCCATCACCCGGCACGGGCAGGGCACCCGTGTCGGTCACAGTGACGACGCCAGAGGTCTTGAGATCGATGGTGGCAAACAGCCCTTCCACCGGCTTGGCATAGAAATTCGATTCGGTCGGTCGGACATAGCAGGGCACGTTCATCAGGCGCTTGCCGGCCTCGGCCGGGGTGCCGAAATTGCCCGCCGTCAGGGGCAGGCAGAACACCTGCTCGGGCTTCAGGTTGCGCTTTGCAAGGCCCGCAACCATGCGCGGATCGGCGAGGGCCTTTTCGGTGGCGCCCATGTATTCCTCAAAGAGGAGAGCAGGCTCACCCGTGACCGGGGTCCAGGACAGGACCTTGCCGTTGGCGAGATCAACCTCCGCCTGGTGCACGGTGCCGCTGTCACTCACCTCGAGGTAGGCGCGGCGGGCAAAGGGCTTGCCGGTCTTCCAGGCGCGCACCTCATCCTTGGCAGGCTCGACCAGATCGACCGTATGCACCCGGGTGGTGGCGGTGAACTTGCCGTCTGCCTTCATGATCGCCACCAGTCGCGACATTTCCGCCCCTGTCAGCGAATCAAGGGGGTGTGCCGGCGGCGCGTCGGCCGCAAGGGCGATCCCGCAAAACAGGCCCGCCACCATGGCGCCGGCCCAGACTCTGGTCAGCAATCTCTTCATTGACTTCGCTCCCTTTGGTTGATCGGGTTTTTGGCAACCCTTGCCATAAGCCTACTCGGCCAAGGGACTACCTTGCGAGACCGTTCTTCACAGTATCGCTACGTGCGATGCAGCCCGCGGGACGAGAGGCGCTGGCAGCGCGCTGATGCTTAACATCCACTTCCAAAAGCGCTTTCTCCAAGGCGTGTCGGTGACGGCGGGCGAGCGTTTGGCCTTTCGCCGGGTGCCGCCGCCGACCGTTGTGACGCTTGAGAAGTTCGCTCGCCTCATCCTCGCTTGGGTCACCGCCAGGGGAATCGCAAACCCCGCGCGCAGGTGCCGGGTTTGCATGTTTCGTCAGGACGTCGCGGGTGGTTCTATTGCCCCGGCCGGAACATGCAGAGGCGCCACCCGGCGCTCTCCCGCAAGACCTACAGGGAATGTTTCAACCATTTTTGGGTCTTGCCTATGCAAACAATCGCACCACTGTGGCTATGGGCCACCTTCGTCGGCATCGTTCTGGTGTCGCGCTTCGTCGATTTCGTCGTTCTCAAAAAACGAGGCGCATGACATCGGCGTCAAAAAGGCGCTCAACTGGTCCCTCGTCTGGATCGCCTTGAGCTGCTTGTTCAACGGCCTCTTCTGGTGGGCGGTCAAAGACACCAGCGGTTCGACCGAGATCGCGAACAGCAAGTCGCTCGAGTTCCTGACCGGCGACCTCATCGAGAAATCGCCGGCTTCGGACAACATCATCGATATCTACAAGATCCCCGTGGGCGTGTCCCTGAGCGTGGTGGTAGGTATTCTGGCCACTACCATGTGGCTGAGCGTGCGTACCAGCAAGAACGGAGAGCACGCATGAGTGATCACCACCCGCAGGCGGATCGCCTGCGGGCCGCAGCGGCAGCGCTGCAGGATCAACCCCTGAGCCTGCAGCAACTGTTCCGGCTTCATGGCCGAGGCGGGCCGGGGGCCTTGCTGGTGATACTGGCTGTGCCTTGCCTCTTGCCGATACCCGGCACGGGCATGTTGCTTTCCATGGGCATGGTGGGGGCGGCCTGGATGATCTGGCGCTATTACCCGCGCGTGATCATGCCGCGCAAGGTGGGTCGCTTTCAGTTGTCTCCTCCCATGGCGCGTCGTGCCTTGAACACTTTGGCCTGGTGGTATGAAAAAGCTTCCCGTGTCACGCGGGCCCGGCTGCGCTGGTGGATGCAGCCCGGTCACCGGGTCTGGCTCGCTCCCTTCGTCGCCGCCATGGCAATCATCATTTTTCTGCCCATTCCCTTCGGCAATGTGGTGCCGGCAGCGGCCTTGCTGCTCATCGGATTGGGACTGGTGTTTGAGGACGGATTGGTGATCTTGACCGGCGCCCTGGTGGGATTGGCTCTGCTGGCCGTGTTGGCCGGACTGGCAGGCGGCGCGGCCTATTGGGCGCCCGAGCTGTGGGCGGCCTGACCTCTGCGCCCGCCGTAAATCCGTGCCCGGCCAGCCTCAGTGCCAGCGTACTGAGGACCCGGTAGGCATCGGTTTGGCGGGCACGCCGCTGCGGGTCCATGCAGTGCCTGCTCAATGTGATTGCCCTGCCGGGCATGGCGTAATCCGGACCACGGGGTGGCGGCGTCCGCGGCCGCCTGCTACGCCTCAACGCTCAGTCAAACACCAGCTCAATCAGCGAGAAGTCGTCGTCGAACTGGGTCTTGCCCTGCAGTTGGGATACCGCCGCACGCACGCTGGTAATGCCTGCCGGGGGCTCGGCGACCAGCGAGATGAAATCCTCCAGCGCCATTTCACGCCCGTCTGGCATTTGCACTTCGTAGACGCCGTCGCTGTAGACATACAGCCGGCTACCCGCTGGCACCGTCATCTCGCCGGCCTGATAGTCAACGTCTTCCATCGCCCCGATGGGCAGCGCCGGGATCCCGAGTTGCGCGGGCGCGTCGGGCGCGCCGCCCGGGGCAAACAACAGTGCCGGCGGATGCGCGGCAGTGGCGTAGCGGAGTTGTCGACTGGGGGCGTGATACACGCCATACCAAATTGTGAAATACATATCGTTGTGGCGGGTCATCGTGAACACGGTGTTCAGGCGCGCCAGCACCTGATCGGGGGCGCGTAAATCTGCCCCCTGCAGACTGCGCTGGGACAAGGTGTTCATCACCGATACCGACAGCAAAGCCGCGCCCACGCCGTGTCCGCAAACATCCAGCAGGTAAACCGCAAAATGCTCGTCGTCCAGCCAGTGATAGCCAAAGGCGTCACCGCCCACCGAGGAGCAGGATTCAAAATCCCAGCGCACCGTGAGCGGCCCGGTCAACGGCGCGGGTAACTGCGACCGCACGTAGTCGGCGGCCTCTGCCAGTTCACCGGCCAGCCGTTTCTGGCTGGCGGCCAAGGCTTCAAAGGCCGCATTACGCTGCAGGAGATGGGTGTAGCCCTGCGAGTGATGACGCAAGCGCGCCAGCACTTCGATGCGATCGGGCAACTTCACCAGGTAGTCATTCGCCCCGCGCGCAAAGGCATCCGCCTTGACCACGGGATCTTCCTGACTCGACAGCACAATGGTAGGCACATCGCGGGTCACCGGATTCGCCCGGTAGCTCTCCACCAAGGTCAAGCCGTCGATGCCCGGCATCACCAGATCTTGCAGGATGACGGTAGGACGAAAGCGCTCTGCGGCCGCCATCGCCTCATCAGGCTTCTGACAAAACTCAAACACGAGATTCGGCTCGCCCGCCACCATGCGGCGCACCGCCTCGCCGACCATGCGTTGGTCATCGACCAGCAGCACGCGGATTTCGTCAGGCACCGAGAGTTCAGGGGGGGCGTCAGTCATGAAGTTACCAATGGCTTGAAGAATGAAGTGAAGTGGCTGGCGATTTGAGCGAGCGGAATAACGCCGCAGGCGGCGCCGAGTTCGACCGCGGCGCCGGGCATCCCGTTCACCACGGCGCTGGCAGCGTCCTGCGCAAACGTCTGGAAGCCCGCCTGCCGGATCGACAATAGTCCGGCGGCGCCGTCGCGCCCCATGCCGGTAAGGAGCAAGCCCGCGCTGCGCGCCGGCGCGTGACGGGCAACGCTGGCAAAGAACACATCCACCGAAGGCCGATGCAGGGCATCGAGTGGCGTCGCCACCGACAGCAAGACGCCGTGGGGCGCGAGTTCCAGATGCGCCCCGGCGTCCGCAATCAACACCTTGCCCGCCTGCACCGTCTCGCCATGCCGCGCGAGCGCCACCGGCAGGCGCGTGCTGCTGCCCAGCCAGCGGGCCAGTCCGGCCACGAACTCCGCATCGATGTGTTGCACGAGGACGATCGCGGCGGGGAAATCTTGCTCGAGCCCGCCCAGAATGGTGGCCAGCGCGCCCGGCCCGCCGGTGGACGCGCCGATGGCGAGCACGGGTGGCAGACGCGGCGCGAGCAGATCCGGTTTGCCGGCTCGCGCGGCCTCGGCGCTAGCCCCCACCGCCGGCGGCGCGCCCCCGCGCGCGATATGCCACAGCGTGTGGATTTTCCGCCGCAGCACCTGACCGCTGTCGAGCGCACGCTGATCGCCAATCACCGGCGTGGTGGTGACGTCGATCGCGCCGGCGGCCATCGCGTCGTAAACCATGTCGATATTGCCGGACACCGTCGCCGTCACCACCAGAATGGGACAGGGCGTGGCCTGCATGATGCGACGCGTGGCCTCCACGCCGTTCAGGTTCGGCATCACCAAATCCATCAGCACGATGTCGGGCAGGGCGCGGGCACACTGGGCGATCGCCTCGTGCCCGTCGCGGGCAATCCACAACACTTCCAGCCCCGAATCCTCCGCCACCACCTTGCGCAGCACTTCGGCGGCGAGCTTGAGATCGTTGACGATGCCTACCCTAACCGGCACGCCTCAGACCTCGTCCGTCGCGGGGCCGATGAGGTCAAGCACGGCGTCCAGCAGCGCGGTATCGCGGAAGCCGCCTTTCGAAAGATAGTAGTTGGCGCCGGCTTCGAGCCCACGCTGCCGGTCTTCGCCCCGGTCCTTGTAGGACACCACAATGACGGGCAAGTCCTGAATGCGCGGTTCAGCCCGAATCTTGCGCACGAGCTCAATGCCGTTCATGCGGGGCATGTCGACATCGGTCACCACCAGCTGATAGGGGTGCAGCCGCACCGCGCTCCAGCCTTCCATGCCGTCCACCGCGACGTCCACCTGATAGCCCTGATTCTCCAGCAGCTGGCGCTCCGCTTGCCGTACGGTGAGCGAGTCATCTACCACCAGAATCCGTTGCCGGGCCAGCGACTGCTCCGCCGCGTCGCGGCGGGTCGGGCGCTGCAGGGTACCGCCGGTAATCAGGCCGTCGACATTGCGCACGAGTTCTTCGACATCGAGGATCAGCACCACCCCACCCGCTTCGTCGGTTGCCACCGCAGCCACATCGGGCAAATCACCGAGGCGCGCGTCGAGCGGCCTGACCACCAAATCACGCTCGCCGGCAAAGCCGTCGACCATCAGGCCGTAAACACGGCCGTTGTCGCGAATCACCACGACCGGCAAGGCACTTGCCTGCCAATCCGGGGCGCCAAGCTCAAGGATTTCGCTGGCCGGTACGAGTGCGATATCCAGCCCGTCGAATTCCACATAGGGGCGCCCTTCCACCGTGCGCAGGCTGGCGGCGTCCACTTCCAGAATGCGTTCGATGCGCGCGATGGGAATGGCGTAGGTGTCGCCGGCAATCGTCACCAACAGCACCCGCGCCACTGAGCGCGTGATGGGGAGTTCAATATCGAAACTCGTGCCGCTGCCCAGCACGCTCCGGATCCGGATCGCCCCGCGCGCTTCCTGCACCATCGTGCGCACGGCATCCAGCCCTACCCCACGCCCGGAAATTTCCGTCACTCGCGGGGCGGTCGAAAAGCCGGGGAGAAACAGGAACTCGTAGAGTTCGCTATTCGATAGCTCGGCCGCGCGTTCCGGCGTTTCCAGCTGGCGCGCCACCACCCCCGCGCGCAGCCGTTCAAGGTCGACGCCCCGCCCGTCGTCGCTCAACACCACGCGCAGCTTGCCCGAGCGATGGTAGGCCTCGAGGCTCAGGCGCCCTTCTGCGGGTTTACCGAGTTGCACGCGCTCGGCCGGCGTTTCCAGCCCGTGGTCTAGCGCATTGCGGAGCAAATGACTGAGCGGTGCGTCCAGCCGTTCCAGAATTTCGCGATCGATTTTGGTCGCCTCGCCGCGAACGTCGAGGCGACAGGACTTGCCCAGCTCACGCGACAGGTCGCGCACCATGCGCGGATAACCGCGCAGAATCGAGCCAAACGGCAACATCCTGCTGGACAGGGTTTCGCGCGAGAGGCGCTGCGCCAGACTGGTGGAGCGACGCGCGTAATGTTCCAGCCGCTCGTAGCGCTCGGCGAACTGACGATTGTTCTGCACGAGGCAGTCAAAGGCGTCGGCGAGTCCCTGGCGCAAGGCCGGCTGATCGGCGGCGGCTTCGATCTGGCCTTGCAGCGCGCCCAGCGCTTTGTACAGCTCGCGCTGCCCGTCGCGCAGCGCGGCAAAGTCATCCAGCAGCAGTTCGAGGCGGGTGGCTTCCACCACCGTCTCGGCGCTGAGACCGGTCAGGCGCTCGAGCGCGTCAGCGGTCATGCGGATCGATTTGTCCGCCCCGCGAACCAGCCCCGGCGCCGCCGGGGCCACGGCGAGCTCGGGGGGTGGGGTCTCAACGACGGGCGCGCTGAGGGGTTCTACTGGTGCGCTGGCGGGTGTTACCGGCGCGCTGACGGGTGCTACCGACAGACTGCTTGCGGGCGCCGGCACGGGCGCCTGCGCCTCAACCGCCAACTGACCCGCGCGCAGCGTCGCGAGGCTTTCCAGCATCGCTGGCAGTTGGGTCTCAAGCGCCGCCAGCCCGCCGGCGTCGCCCATGGCAACGGCGGCAATTGCATCGACCGTTCCCAGCAGCACATCGACCGCCGCCGGGCCCAGCGCCAGCTCGTCGCGCAAGGCCGCGACAAAAATGTCCTCTACGGCATGGGACAGTTTCACCAGCGGGTCGAGGCCCAGAATCCGCGCCCCGCCTTTCAGGGAATGCGCGGCCCGCATGAGTTCGTCCAGCACCGGCTTTTTATCGGTCGCGGGCTCCAGCGCCACGAGGCCCTCCGACAGCACCGCAATCTGCCCTTCCGCTTCCTCGCGGAAGATTTCGAGCATGGACAGATCGCCAAGGTCGTCGTCACCGCTCATCGGCAGACCTCCGTGATGGCCAGCAACAGCAGATCCTCATCCAGCAAACCAACGTCTTGCTTGACGCTGTGCACCTTGATTGCGCCGCGCGACTCGCTCACCAGCGAGCGCACCGCATCGAGTTGCACGCCGCGCCCCGAAACCCGCTGAACGGCGCTGTCGGCGCTGCTGTCCGGCAGGTAGACAAAGTCGAAATCGAGGCTGAATACCTGCGCGGTGAATGACGGCGATCCTGTGCCCACGGTGACCGGCGGCGGGCGTAGCGTGCTGTCGGCAATGCGCTGCACGCCTTCAACGTCATCGACCCGGAAGGCCCAGGCGAGGCCCTGACGCTCGATGATGAGCATCCGCGCCCAAGCTTTGTTGTTTTGGACCGTGTCCTGCCCAAGGCTGAGCATCCGGCCAAGCTCAATACAGGGGATCAGTTCGCCGCGCACATTGATAAGCCCGCCAAAGCGCGGGTCGTGCCGGTGAGGCACCCGATGGACGGGGGTTGGCTCAATGATTTCGCGGAGCAGGCGCGTGGGAAACGCCAGCCACTCAGCCCCCACCCGAAACACCACCACCGAGGTGTGCGCCGCCGAGAGCGGGGTGGGCGGCAGCGCCAGTTGCGCCTGCCAATCCTGAATGTGCGCGGCGCTTGCCTCGCGATCCAGCAAGCGACGTCCGGTCTCGGCGTAGACGGGGCAATTTCGGCAGTGCGTGTGCTCGCGCAATTCGGCGCAACTGCGGTCGCCCCAGACCCCGATGGTGTTGCGGCAGCTGCCATCGGCCATCGCGGCTTGCATGCTCATCCCTCGGCGTCCTTACGTGCCGCGCGGCGCTGCAGTTGGCGGGCCGCCGCCGAATCGCCGCGACGCGCCGCTAGCAGCGCCAGGTGCTCAAGACTGGGCTGATGGCCGGGGTTCAGATACAGCGCGCGCTGAAAACACCGTTGGGCTTCTGTCACCGCGCCTTCGGCGGCCCGGATGAGCCCCAGCAGATGCTGGGCGTCGATATTGTCGAAATGTCTGGCGAGCAAGGCCTCCAGCAGCGTGGCGGCCTGCGCATAGTCGCCCTGATCGGCCAGTTTGTGGGCGCTGGCCAAGGGGTCGTCGTCAGCTTGCGGCGCAACTTCGATTACCGGCCGCGGCCGGGAGGCTGGACGCCGGAGCGCGGGCACGGCACTGCTGGCGCGGCGCGCAGGCGGCGCCGGGCGCGGCGGCGATGCGGCGGCCGGCGCGCGCTGAAAGGCGAAGGCACCGGGCGGGCCGAGCGAACTCAGGCCCCGGTCAGCAAGCAAGGCCGTTTCGGCATGCCCTACCACCAGAATGCCCGCCGGTGCTAACAGCGCTTCCAGCTGATTCAGGACCTGTTGGCGGGCTGCCGGGCGCAGGTAGATCAGGGCATTGCGGCAGAAAATCAGGTCGTAGCGGGTTGCGCCGATGTCCGGCGGGAGGGCGAGCAAATTGGTCTGGTGAAACCGCACCAGCCGCCGCAACGCCGGTTTCACCCTGTAGTGGCCGTCTGCCTCCAACGGCAACCATTCGACGCGCAACGCGGGCGGCATCTGCGCGACCGCCCGTGCGGCATAGCGCCCGGCCTCGCCGTCTGCCAGACCACGCCGACTCAAATCCACAGCGTCGACTTGAATCTGCGCCACGCCTACGCCGGCGGCGGCCAGCGCAATGGCGATGGAATACGGCTCTTCGCCGCTGGCGCAGGGGGCGCTGAGGGCACGGACCGGCTCGCTCGAGGCCGACCAGCGGAGCGGCGCCAGCGTCATCAGCAACTCGAAGGGCGCGAGGTCGCGAAAGAACCAGCTCTCGCGCACCAGCAACTCCTCCAGAATCTCCGCGTGCTCGGCGGCGTCGTCCAGAAAATGGGCGGCGTAATCCGCAAGCGTGCTGGCACCGCGCGCCCGCCGCCGGCGCTGGAGCGCGGCATCGACATGAACATCCGCAATCACCGAGGGGTCGAAACCCGCCGCGTCGCAAAGTTCCCGCACGCACATCAGCATCTGCTTCATGTTGGCTGTGCCTCGGTAAAGAGGCTCTGGCGCACGCCTTCGGAAAGCAATTGCTCGATCTCCACCAGTTGCACGGTGTGCTGGCCGCGACGCAGCACGCGCCCGAAACACGGCGGCTCGGGCGCCGTCAGTCCGGTGGCGATGAAGTCTTCCGGGTCGACCCTGACGGTGTCGTTGGCGCGGTCCACGCGCAACCCGATGCGGGCGCCGGCCGGCCCGGGGCGGTAGTGCACCACCAGAATTCGGGTGCTCAAGCGCAGCGTGCAGGGCTGTCCGGTGGTCAGCAAACCAAGGTCGATGACCGGCACCACCCCGGCCTGATAACCCAGCAATCCAACCACCCCGAGCGGCATGCCGTACACCGTTTGCAAGGGTACCGAGGGCACCACCTCAACCAGCTCCCGCGCGTCGATCGCAAAGCGATCGTCACCAATATTGAAGAGCATCAGGAGCATGGGAGCGACGCGCTCAGGCCGTGGTGAACCGACCAACCGCGAGCTTCAAGGCATCGACCGCCTGAAGCAGCTGCTGCGCGTTGCCATCGAGATTGACGGCTGATTCTTCCGAACCCAGCGCCGCCTCCCGCAAGCGCAACATCGCCTCGTTGATTTGGCTCGCACCCAGCACCTGCGCCTGCATGCCGTTGTGGGCGGAATCAAAACGCGGTTTCAGTTTTTCGACGCTGAGAATGATTTCGGTCAGCTCCTCGCCCAGCTGCGTGGCCTCGCTGACGCCATTGCGCACCTGCTCGCCAAAGCGATCCATTTCCATCACGCCGCTGGAGACCGAGCTTTGCATTTCGCCGACGATGCGTTCGATATCCAGCGTGGCGACTGCGGTCTGGTCGGCGAGGCGGCGGATTTCGCGCGCAATGACCGAAAAACCCAAGCCGTATTCGCCGGCTTTCTCGGCTTCGATCGCCGCATTGAGCGACAGCAGATTGGTTTGCTCGGCCACTTTGGTGATGGTGGTGACGACCGCCCCGATGTTGCCCGCCCGGTCGGCAATCACCGCCAGCTTGGAAGAAATGGAACCGGTGGCGCTGGAGAGATGCTGCATGGTTTCTTCCATGCGATCGAGGTCGTGACGACCGCGCGCGGCCACCGCCGCGGATTGCGAGGTGGCTTCGTTCACTTCCTTCATCGTCTCCAGCAACTCGCGCGAGGTGGCCGAGATTTCATTGATGGACGCGGCAATCTGGCTGGTTGACGCGCCGAAGTGGGTGTTGAATTCCTTCTGCGAGCGCGCTGCTGCCGAGACTTCGTGGGCAGTCGAGATGAGCTCGACGCTGGACCCTTTGAGGTTGAGCACCAGCGACTCCAGCGAGGACACCATTTTTCGAATCGCGCGCAGCAACACGCCGGATTCGTCCTGTACCTTGGAATCGACGGAGACCGTGAGGTCGCCACCGGCCACGCCCGAGGCCGCTGCCGCCGCACGCTCGACGCGCCCGACAAGACCGCGGAAAAACAGGTAACCCAGCAGCAGCACCACCAGCAGACCAACGCCCACGATCAGCGCCACCTGCGCCAGCGCTTCCTGCAGCTGCACCGGGGCCAGCACTTCTTGTTCGGAGACCGTCATCCACAGCGTCCAGTTGCCGGTGGGCACGCGCGCGCCAATCAGGAATCGCCGATCGCCGGTGACCGGGTCTTTGATCAGGCTAAGCGTTTGGTCTTCCTTGCCAAGGTAGAAGTCCTTGAGCAGCGGGCCATAGGGGGTTTTTTCAATCACGCTCCAGCGCAAATCGGGCGCCATGGTGGCGGAGAGGATGCGCCCGCGCTGGCTCACCAGCAGAAATTGCTCGGTCTTGTAGCTGCGCATCCCCAGCATGTAGCTGTCGATGTCGTCGAGCGTGAGATTGACCCCGGCCACGCCCGCAAACTGACCGTCGATCATGATGGGGGAGACCTGCGGCACGTTGGCCGAGCCTTCGTAAAGGAAAGGCTCGATCACGATTTCGCGCTCGGCCTTCAAGGTCTCGCTTGATGGCGGCTGATAGAGCGCGCTCACCCCGCCTTCGAGCACCACGCCCTGCCCTTCGGGCTTGCCTTCCAGCGCGTTTTTCACGCCGCGATAGTAATAACTGCTGTCCATGTGCATTGCCGGCACCAGCGTGGCCTCGGTCGCGCCTTTGGGTCGGAAGTAATAGGGCACAAAGCGACCGTCAGCATTCATCCCCGGCACCGGCTGCCCGGTTTTTTCAGCCACTTTGGCGTTAGCTTCGTAACAGAAGTAGACCCCGTTCAAGACCGGGTGAGCGGCGATCAGCCCCCGCAGAAAGCTCAGCGAGCGCTGGCTGTCGCCATACATGCCCTGCTCCTGCGCCAGCGCCATCACCCGCGCAATGCGGTTGGCATATTCATTTTTGGCGCTCAGCCGGGTGGCGACCTTGGCCACCTGATCGAGCAAACGCTGCTGGCCGAGTTCAATGCGCGTGGCATACAGCTGGCGCAGTAGCAGCCAGGCGACCAGCGCGATGAGCAACACCAGCGGCAGGCCGGTGCAAAGCAGGGTTTTGGTCCGTAATTTCATTCCGCGCGCCTCTCGTTAGTTGGCGGGAGATTGGCTTTCGAGCATCGCCAGTACAACGCCGTCCCGCGACCTTTGAGGATAAGGACGGCTCTGATGCTTGGAAGTATAGGAGACTTGGCCGCCCCGATGTTTGGCCGTTACAGCGGCCAGCGGCCGGGGCTCAGTCGATGTGCTTGGAGAGGGTCAGTTCGTTATAGCCGTCGACCCGACGATAGGTGACGTCATCCATCAGCTCGCGCACCAGATGGATGCCCAAACCACCCACCGCGCGATCTTCGAGACTCGCTTCGACGTTCGGGGTCGCGAGCGACAGCGGATCAAAGGCCGGCGCGTCATCACGCAGCACCAGCATCGCGCGCGCGCCCGAGTGGCTGAACACCATTTGAAACTGCCGGGTCTCGCCGGCCTGAGCGCCGTGGGTAATGGCGTTGACGAAAACCTCCTCGAGCGCGAGTTCAAACGGGAACAGGCCCTCGGGCGACAGGCCCGATGCCTCCCACGCGTGATTGAGCTCGCGATTGAGCGTCGGCAGATCGGTGTTGGCGGCGCGCAGCTCGCTCATACGCGAAGCAGCCTGCTTATTGGAGGGCTGCCAGCGCCGCCGCGCGATCAGGATGTTCAACAATGAGCTTGTCGAAACCGCTGACCACAAATACGCGGCGGACGGCTTCTACCAGCCCGCACACGCTAAACCGGACGTTCGCCTGCTTGGCGGCGCGCGCACCGATGAGGAAGACCCGCAGACCGGCACTCGAGACATATTCGAGCTGGGCGCAATCCACCACCACGGCGGATGCCCCGGCACCGGCGATAGCTTGTTCGATGGCTTGCTGGAAGCCGGTGGAGGCTTCGAAGTCCAGCCGGCCAACGGGCACGGCCAGCGTTACGCCGGCGGTAATTTCGATCAGGGTTTTGAGTGCGGCTTCGGTCACAGGGGGCCTCCGGTAATATCCAAGAATTAGTACATGGGCAGCATCATGGCGCGCGCTCGTTCGACCTGATCTTCGCGGATCGCGGATTCCACGCCCCGCACGAAAAGGTCGATGCCGCCAACTTGTTCCATCCGCCCTTCCAGGCGCGCAATTTCGGCAGACGTCAGAAACGCTTCCAGCAGACCACCGGCGCGGGCCAGCCCGAGCAGCACGGTGTCGTGCGGGGTTGGCAGGTCTTCGCCGAGCAGCGTGGACAGGATACGAAGTTTGGCTTCTTTCTGCTCGCGCCCATCGATGACGGGATAGCGACGTGAACGGAGCACCCACAGGAAACGGGATTCGGTTTGTTCCAACACCCCTCGGCCCACCAGACTCTTGAGCGCCAGTCGCACGAGCTCAGGGGTTTCAGAAGCCAGTCGCAGCACCCACTGTTCGACGGTGAGCGTCTCCTCGATCACCAACAGTTGAAGTACTCGATCCAGCACAGGATGGTCGGTAGGTTCGCGCGACATCACGCGCAGACTGTCCAGATCGGCATCAATGCGGCCGCGATTGCTCAATTCCACGAGCGCTGCGCCAATCAATGACATGCCAAAGCCGACGCTGCCTGCGGTGTGGGCAATCGCGCCATCGTCTTCGATCGCCAGCAACACCAGTTCTTCGACCAGACCAATCATGGGGATTTCCTTCTAACGAACGAGATGGCGCAGCATAGCCGCGAACGCCAGAGGCTGCACCGCGTTTGCAGTCCGTAGCTGCGGAGCGTCAAGGATTCTCGACCTCGGGATATTGAATGTCCTTTAACCAGTAGGTGACGGCCGTCCCCGCCTGCAGGGGCAAGCGCACCTCGTCATCCAGCAGCTTGCCCATTAACTGCTGCGCGAGCGGGGAATCGACGCTGATCTGGCCGCTGCCGGCATCGGCTTCGTCGCTGCCAACGATGCGGTAATGCACCTCGCCGCCCTGCTCGTCCTCGAGCACCACGCTGGCGCCAAAAAACACTTTGCCGGGATCGGCCGGCGCCTTGCCCACCGGTTTGAGTTGCGGCAGCCGGCGCTGGAGATAGCTCACACGAGCGTCGATGCCGCGCAGTTCTTTCTTGCGATATTGATACTCGGCGTTTTCCGAGCGGTCGCCCTCGGCGGCGGCGGCCGCCAGATGCACCACGACCTCGTGGCGCCGTACCCACAGTGCGGCGAGTTCCGCTTCCAGCGCGCGATAGCCCGTCACCGTGATGTAGGGCGAGGCAGGGGGACGAGGCGGACGCCAGCGGCTCATCGCAGGAGTATAGGGCGCTTGCCGATGCGACTCAGTGAAAGTCGCGCGAAGCGGTGCTGAGCCGCCCCAGCAGACCGCTGAGATCTTCCAGCTGCTCGGCCAGCAGGTGAATGACGGCGCCGTCCCGCTGGACTTTGCCGTTGACCCCCAGCAGCCGGGCACCGAGCACTTCGCGCCGCTGGGTCTCCACCAGACTCGACCACACGATGAGATTGAGCACGCCGGTTTCATCTTCCAGCGTGATGAACACCACGCCGGTTGCCGTGCCCGGTCGCTGGCGCATGGTGACCAGCCCTGCGGTGCGCACGCGCTCACCGTGGCGCGCCTGCTGAACTTCAAAGGCCGTCGTGCGCTTGAGCCGCAGCAGCTGCGGGCGCAGGAGTTCCAGCGGGTGGTGCTCAAGCGAAAAGCCGAGGCGTCCGTAATCGGCCAGCAGGTCTTCACCGTCGGTCGGACGCCGCAGCAGTGGCGCCCCTTCCTGCACGCGGACCTCGGGCAGCAGGGGCAACGGCGCCTCGCGTCCCAGCGCGGCCCAGTGCGCCCGATGGCGATGGCCGGCCAGATCGGACAAGGCGCCGGCTTCGGCCAGCAAGCGGAGTTCTCGTCGGTCGAGCCCTGCCCGGTGAGCGAGCGCGGTAACGTCCGGAAAAGGCCCAGCGGCGCGGGCGGCGAGCAGACGCTCGATGGTGCTTGCGGCGAGCCCTTTCACCATACAGAACCCCAGCCTCACCACCGGTTCATCGGGGGTCTCGCCTGCTTCGAGCGTGCATTCAGCGACGCTGGCATTGACCGCCACCGGCCGCACTTCTACGCCGTGGCGGCGGGCGTCCTGCAGGAGCTGCGACGGCGCATAAAAGCCCATCGGCTGGCTGTTGAGCAGCGCGGCCACAAAGGCCGCCGGCTCGTGACATTTCAGCCAGGCCGAGACATAGGCCAATAGCGCAAAGCTCGCCGCGTGGGACTCCGGGAAGCCGTATTCGCCAAAGCCTTTAATCTGATTGAACAGGCGCTCGGCGAACTGCGGGTCGTAACCCCGCGCCTGCATCCCGGCAATGAGTTTCTCACGGTAGTGATCGAGCCCACCGTTGCGCTTCCAGGCCGCCATCGAGCGCCGCAACTGGTCGGCCTCGCCGGGCGAGAAACCCGCGGCGACCATTGCGAGTTTGATCACCTGCTCCTGAAACAGCGGTACGCCCAACGTGCGTTCGAGCACGCCGCGAATCTCGGCGTTGGGATAAGACACCGCTTCCTCGCCGTTTCTACGGCGCAGATACGGGTGCACCATCTCGCCCTGAATCGGCCCCGGACGAATAATGGCGACCTGTATGACAAGGTCGTAATAGCAGGCGGGACGCAGGCGCGGCAGCATCGCCATCTGGGCGCGGGATTCAATCTGGAACACCCCCACCGTGTCGGCGCGCTGGACCATGGCGTAGGTCGCCGGGTCTTCCGCTGGAATATCCGCCACGCCGAGCGGGTGGCCCCGGAAGTCGCTGACCAGCGCCAACGCACGGCGGATGGCCGAGAGCATGCCCAGCGCCAGACAATCCACCTTGAGCAAGCCCAGCGCTTCGAGGTCGTCTTTGTCCCACTGGATGATCGTGCGCTCGGCCATCGCGGCGTTTTCGATCGGCACGAGTTCATTGAGCGGGCCGTCGGAAATCACAAAGCCGCCCACATGCTGGGAAAGATGGCGCGGGAAGCCAATCAGCTCCTGCACCAGACCCAGCAAGCGCTGGATGAGCGGTTGCTCCGGTTGAAAGCCCACCTCGCGCAGACGTTCGTCCAAGGCCGCACCACGATCCCACCAGTAGAGATTGCGCGAGATGCGGTCGACCTGTTCGAGCGACATGCCCAGCGCCTTGCCCACGTCGCGAATCGCGCTGCGGGCCCGATAGCAAATCACCGTGGCCGCCAGCGCCGCCCGCTCACGCCCATATTTGCGATAAAGGTATTGAATGACCTCCTCGCGCCGCTCGTGTTCAAAGTCGACGTCGATATCCGGTGGCTCGCCGCGTTCCCTGGAAATGAAACGCTCGAACAGCATTTCCATGCGCGAAGGATCCACCTCGGTAATGCCGAGGCAGTAGCAGACGGCCGAATTGGCCGCCGACCCGCGGCCCTGACACAGAATGCCGCGCGACCGGGCAAAACGGACCAGATCATCGACCGTCAAAAAGAAAGCCTCGTAGCCAAGCTCTGCAATGAGCTGGAGTTCGTGTTCGACCTGTGCCAGCACCTTGGCTGAAACACCCTGCGGCCAGCGCCTTTGAATGCCGCGCTCGGTGAGCGCGCGCAATTGCGTGGTCAGAGTCATCCCGGCCGGCACCAGTTCGCGGGGATAGGCGTAACGGAGTTGCTCCAGCCCAAACACGCAGCGCTCGGCAATGCGCAGCGTTTCGGCCAGCAGCGCGGGCGAATAGAGGCGCCCTAATTGCTCGCGCGGTCGCAGATGGCGCTCGCTGTTGGCGGGCAAAGCAAAACCGGTGCTGGCCAGCGGACGGCGCAGACGGATCGCCTGCAGCACATCGGCCAGCGCGCGGCGGGCGGGCAGATGGAAATGCACCTCCCCGGTCGCCACCAGCGGCAGACCTGTACGCTCAGCCAGCGCGCGGCAGTGTTCAAAGCGGGCGCGGTCGTCGCCTTCGTGGAAGCGCCCTACGGTGAGCCAGATGCGCTCGCCAAACTGCTCGATAAGCCAGCGTGCCTCGCCCTCCGCTGGCAGTTCGACGGGGCACCACAACACCAACAGCCCGGCACTACGGGCCAGCAGTTCCTCCCGCGTGAGGCGGTATTGGCCTTTTTCGCACTGCCGGCGCGCCCGCGAAATGAGGCGCGAGAGTTGGGCATAGGCTGCCGAATCCGGGGCCAACAACAGCAAACGTAAACCGTCGACCAGCGTAAACCGCGAGCCGATGATGAGCTTCAGCCCCACTGCCCGCGCCGCGACATGGGCCCGAACCACACCCGCCAAAGAGCATTCATCGGTGACGGCCAGCGCGGAATAGCCCAGCGCGGCAGCCTGACGCACCAGTTCTTCGGGATGAGAGGCACCCTCCAGAAAACTGAAATTGCTCAGGCAGTGCAGTTCGGCGTAAGCGGGAGAGGACATGGCTGAAATCATCAGTACTGTTTTTATATACAGTACTCATGAATATCCTCAATATCGAGCGCTCATACGCCCGCTTGGCGCAGGCCCACCGGATTGGCGGCGCAACTTGCGCTTCCAGGCTCCCGGAAAGCGGCCGCCCGGCCTGTGTAGGTCGAGCCTTGGTCAAGCATGAACGGGCCCAGGATGCGCGACGTAGCCGCTCGCCCTTCAAGCCTCTTCCTTCAGATGCCGCTACGCGCTCAACGTCAACAACACGGGCTATTCGTGATGCGCCACTTCCTCACACTGCTGTTGCTCAGCTGCTCTCTGACCAGCCAGGCCTTGCCGGATGCCGCCGCCCTGCAGGCCAGCACCGTGGCGTTTACCAAAGACCGCGCAGACGATGCCAAACTCGTGTTGCTCGGTCCCTCAAACGCCGAGGCCAAGCCGGTGTCACCGGAGCTCACCTGCGCCGAACTCTACGCGCGCAAGCTCAGCCTGATGCACCAGCAGCTCGATCGCCATCCCGAATTCCTTAACGACGCGCGCAACCAAACCGCTTTCGCCGTTGGCACCGTCACCACCTGGGGCTTCGCCTTTCTGCCCTTCTCAGCCCTGCAGTCCTATACCGAACATGCCCGCCAAAGGCAGGTCACGACCGACCTCGACGCGCTCCGCTACGCCTCGGCGCGACTGCAGTGCTATCGAAGGTAGTTCACGCATAGCCTTGATCTGGCGCGCCGGCTATCATTCCCCGCTTCCAAACGGTGCGCATCGGGCGCACTGACGGCCGGAGATTGAAGCCCGCATGTTCGAGACTCTCAAAGCGCTTAACCCAGATCCCATCCTCGGCCTGCTGGCCGCTTACCGTCAGGACACCAACCCGCGCAAGGTTGACCTTGGCGTTGGGGTGTACAAAGACGAGCAGGGTCATACCCCCATTCTTGAATGCGTGAAGCAGGCAGACGCCGCGCACCGCGCAGAAGAAACCACTAAAACCTACGTCGGCCCGGCCGGCGATCCGGATTTCGATACCGGTATCGAGCAACTTATCTTTGGCGCCGACCATACCGCGCGCACGGCTCGCCGCCTGCGCACCTTGCAGGCGCCTGGCGGTTGCGGCGCGCTCCGCATCGCCGCCGAATTGCTCAATCGCGCCAAGGCCGGCGCTGCCATCTGGGTCTCTGATCCCACCTGGGCCAACCACGTGCCGCTCCTCGGCGACGCAGGTCTGGAAATCAAGATTTATCCCTACTACGACGGCGCCAGCCAAGCGCTAAAAGCCGACGCCATGTTCGAGGCGCTGGAGAAAATTCCGGCCGGCGATCTGGTGCTCTTGCACGGCTGCTGTCACAACCCCTGCGGTGTCGACCTCTCGCCCGCCGAATGGGATCAGGTCACGGACATCACGCTGCGTCGCGGCTTTACGCCGTTCGTCGATCTGGCCTATCTGGGTCTCGGCGTCGGTCTCGACGAAGACGCCTACGGCGTGCGCAAACTGGCGTCTGCGGTGCCAGAACTCATCGTCGCCAGTTCGTGCTCGAAAAACTTCGGGGTCTATCGCGAACGCGTTGGTGCGCTGTCCTTAATGCTGGAAACGCCTGAGCAGGCGGATGTGGTGTTCGGCCAAGCCCAGAACGTGGCGCGCGGCGTGTACTCCATGCCGCCGAACTACGGTGCGGCGCTGGTGGGACGTATTCTGCGCGACCCAGCCGCCACTGCCGCCTGGACCGCCGAGCTCGGATTCATGCGCGACCGCATCAATGGCCTGCGCACTCAGCTGGCGGATAAATTCCGCACCAAGCTCAACAGCAACCGCTTTGACTTCATCCCGCAGCAGCTCGGCATGTTCTCTTTCCTTGGCTTGTCCAAGGAGCAGGTGCAGCGCCTGAAGGCCGAGTACAGCATCTACATGGTGGACTCGAGCCGCATCAATGTGGCCGGCGTCAGCCAATCCAATATGGACTACGTCGTCGACGCCGTCTGTTCGGTGCTCTAAACCGCCGCTTGCGAGGCGATACCTGCGGGTCTCGCCTCGTCTCTTCCTCTCTCCCTCGCGCACGCAACCACGGCTTACCGGCTTAGCGCCGGGGTACGGCCGCGCCTGCGTCATCTACCCTCTGTAATTCCAGCGCCGCGCGCTTGAGCGCCTGGCCTGCCGACGCCCCTGCCCTATGGCTCGAAGCGCTTCGGCTCGCCGCCAGGCCTGCTCTCCAGAGTCTGTTCGATCAGCAAAAAAAAACGGGCCGCGCTTGCACGCGGCC
>CAMCQE010000042.1 GCA_945876945.1 Klebsiella pneumoniae | reverse complement strand
GCCCAGGCGCGTGCCCTACATCCCGGGCACTCATGCTTGACCCGACGCGACGGGGTGCGGGGCGCGCGCGGCGCGAGCTTCAATTCCACGCCGTTCGCGGTAGCTTCATCGACGGGCATGGACTCCCCCACCACCGCCACCCCGGTGTCGCGCAAACGCGTGCGCATCTGGGCCATTTCCGCCGGCGCGATGGGCAAATGGCGATCCAGCCAGGGCAGCGCAATCCGCTCGCGCGGCATCCCCTCACAGGCTTTGATAAAGGCGCCGCCGGGGAGGATGTAGTCCGCCACCCGATGCCCGGTCCGCTTGCCGCCCGGCTGCCCGGTAGACGACGGCATCAGCCCGATAGCCTCCATCTTGTTGGCCCACTCGGCGTTGTGGGGCGTTGATCGCGAAGGCTTGCCCAGATGGTGCTGCCAGTGGTGGACCATCTCGTGAACGATGGTCGACATCACTTCTTCGATGGACTGCAGCGCGAAATAGCCCGGATTAAGGGCCAGCTCATCGGCTTGCTCGCCGGCCACGTTAACGAAGCGGCGGCTGTGCAGATGGCCATAGCTGCGACGCGATGAGCGCAGCGTGATGAGGCACGGCGGCAAAGCCGCATCAAACAAGCTGTGATTGAAATACTCGAACGCGGCGTCGAGCGCCGCATAGGTGGCAGCGGTGGGATTCATGGGCGGTCCTTCTGAAGCGGGTAAACCCGGAGCCGCCAGTGTGCGCGCAGATTGGGCTCAAGCGCTGAGCCCGGGCGTTACTCAGGGCAGCGTTTCGTAGTGGCGGGTCGCCGCCAGCAGCTGCGTGTGCACCAACTCCCGCAGCGCACGCGGTGCCAGCACTTCGCACTCTGGCCCGTGTTTGAGGATTTCCATGCTCAGCTCACGCGGGTCGCTGTAAGGCACCTTCAGCCGGTAGCGCCCGTCTGGCAGCCAATCCGAGACCTGCGCCGGGTGCCAATCCTCGTCCGCTACCCAGCGCGCACGCTCGGCGGAGAACACGAGATCGGCGGTGTCGACCACCGTGCCGGAAAAGATCCCGAAGCCGGCGGCCAGATGCTTTTCGAGTTCATCCTCGGGCACATCGTGGGCCTTCGCAGCTAACAGGGATGCCGCACGAATACGGTCCACGGCAAACATTCGCAACGCCGTCTTGGCGTGATCCCACACGTCCAGATACCAGTTGTCGCGATAGCGCACGAGGCGCTGCGGGGAGACCACGCGCTCGGTGGTTTCCCCGGAGCCGCGACCTGCATAGGTGACCTGCAACTGCCGGCGGTCGGTGAGCGCCGCGCCAATCGGGCCGAACAACTCAGGCTCTGGCACCCGTCGCGACAAGCCCAGAATGCGCATCCGCTTCGCGAGTTCGCCCCTCCCCCCGAACTTGCCGGCGAGAATTTTTTCGATGCGTTTGCGAAACGGCTCGATTTCCGCCACCAGCAAGCCGGGCTGCAGGTTGGACAGCAGTTCGTGGCAGAGCAAAAGGGCAAAGCTTTCGTCGGCATCGAACCACAGACCAGGCAGGTCGAACAGCGGCTCGCCGGGTTGGTAGTGGTAGCGATAGCCGCCGCGATCGCGGTCGTAGTCGATGGGTGCCCCGCGCGCGCGCATCTCCGCGAAGGTGCGTTTTACCGAGGCTTTGGAGCACTCGAGGTGTTCGATAAACCAGTCCATGGCCACCGGCACCCGCGCGCCGGTGAGTTGTTTATGCACTTTGTAGATGCGGTCAAAACGATCCATCGCTCCCCCTCTGCCCCGGTTAGCAGCGCACTGCGAGTCGCGTGGCGGTGAGGTCGCCAGCGCAAGTCTCAGGCACGGTGTTTCCTTCCTTGTACTGGGATGGACGCGCCCTGTCGAGTCGAAAAAGCGGGCGTTTGCACCGCCGCCCTGCCCCAATGACCGCATAAAAAAGCCCCCGAAATGGCGGGGGCTTTTACGGTTGGCCGAAGCCGGTCGGCTGACCGGCCGGGGCCTAACGCGCCTCGTTCAGGATTTCGCCAAAGCGCTCCACCACTTCCAGCGACTCGGTGCGGGACGGGTAGTAGTGCCCTTCGTTCACCGGGTTGCGGGTGCGGATGCAAATCCAGTCGGGGTTGATGTGTTCCTTAATCTCGCCCAGACGGTCCAGCCACTTCTGGCGATTACCGATGCAGAGGAACATGTTCTCCACCGCCTCGAGCATGTTGGCGGGTGTGGCGTCCGGGTCCAGCCCTTTCTCGGCGTAGAAGCTCCATTCGCGGATCCAGCGATGGCCGTGCTTCTCGCGCAAGTCCGGCTCGTCGCCAATCCAGCCTTCAAAGCCCATCGTGAACTGCCAGTTCTTCTTGCCGAGTTTGTCGGCCTTCTCGCGCATGGCTTCCACCTGCGGCTTCAGGGTTTTGACATCCGGCGGGAACCACAGGCACCAGCCGTCCCAGCGCAGCGCGCGCTCCAGCGCCTTGTCGGCGAAGGCGCCAATCCACACCGGCGGGCGGGGTTGCTGATAGGGTTTGGGCGTCATCTTCACGCCCTCAAAATTGAAAAACTCACCGTTGTAGTTCACGGTTTCCTGCGTCCAGCAGGCTTCAATGATGTCCATCACTTCTTCAAAGCGCTTGCCGCGTTTGGCATAGGGCACGCCGAAGCAGCGGAAGTAGTCTTCGTGATAGCCCACGCCAGCGCCGAAGGTCAGGCGGCCGCGCGACAGGCAGTCGATCTGCGCCAGCTGCTCCGCCAGATGCACCGGGTGATGGAAGGTGGGCTGAATGACGGTGCAGGCGATGTCCACTTTCTTGGTGCGCGCCGCGATCGCCGCCATCTGGGTAATCGTGTTCGGCCACCAGGTCTCCGGCCGCTGGTGACGTTCCGGCACCCACAGGCCGTCGAAACCCACGCGCTCGGCAATTTCCGATTCCGCCAGGCAGTGGTCCATCGCGTCGGCCACTTCGGGCCCGGTCGGCGGCGTGGTCTGGTCGTAGGGGCCGAAATGCGTATCCGGCATGTATGCAATTTTCACGGTGATGCGCTCTCTCGTTGTTGTAAGGGACGCATCGATTCTAGGCAGAGGCCCGAGGGCGAACAAGCCGCGACAAGACCGGTGCCGGACTCAGCAACGGGCGCTCCGACAAATCCGGAAGGCCCACTTAACGCACGTCCAGTTTTGCCCTCGTTTGCCTTGACGCTGCTTTCGCGCGAACCGTACCATCCGGCGCACAAGTACAGATATTTTTCGCGTGCCCGGCATTTCCCGGGCACGCTCCTTTGCAGAATGGGAGAACCCAAGATGGCCGTCGTAAACGAGCGCAAGCACGTCGTTCCGAGTCGTCCGGTGAATACCGGCCCGACGCTTCGTCAACAGGTGAGTGAGCGCGACCGCCTCACCCAGGAAACCGGCCACTACTACGGCATCTCGGATCTCTCGCTCCGCGACGCCGACCCCATTAAATACGAACGTTTCTATAACAAGCTGCACGCCGCGGTGCTGGCAGCCCGCGAATCCGCCCGCTTTGTGGCCGCGAGCCCCGGCTCCCGCGAAATGGGCGAATGCCTGTGGGGCATCACGACGCCCGAAGGCGACACCCTCGCGGTGTCGATGGGCTTCCTCTCGCACACCGCCATCTTCCCGGTCGCCATTCGTTATATGGCCGACAACGACTACGACGTGAACGACGGCATTGAAGACGGCGACGTCTACGCGGTGTCCGACGGCAAAACCGGCGGCGTGCCGCATCCGGGCGATTTCTACACCTTCACGGCCATCTGCCACGAAGGCGAAGTCCTGGGCTGGGCGGTGGGCATTAACCACCTGATGGAAAACGGCGCGCCGGTGGCCGGTTCCTGGGCCACCTTCTCGGTCGACACCTTCATGGACGGCCTGGTCTGCCCGCCGATGCGCACAGGCCGCAAGCTGCGTCAGGAATCCTGGTGGAAAGCCATCTGGGAGCGCCGCACCCGCGCCTCCACCATGAACATCCTCGACGACAAAATGCGCCTCGCCGGCTGCGCGATGATCAACAACGCCACCCACGACCTGCTGGCAGAGTTCGGCGCCGAGTACTACAAGCGCGCGATTCGCGAAGTCATCGAAGAATCCCGCCGCATGATCGTGGACAACATGCGCGCGCTGATGGTGCCCGGCACCTACAACGGCTGCGCCTTCCGCCTCGTGAAGTACGAAGGTCTGCAGAACGTGTGGTCGCACGCCAACAAGAACACCCTCATTCACGTGCGGGCCAGCGTGGAGCCCAACGAAAAAGGGCTGATGCTGGACACCGAAGGCAGCTCGCGCTGGGGCTATCACTCCTACAACGCGACACCGGGCGGCGCCGACGCCGCCGTCTTCCTCGGCATGATCAACTCCTTCGCCCACAACACCAAAGTGACCGCCGGCATCGAACTTGCCGTGCAGCGCCACTATGCGGTGGGCAGCATCTACAACCCGGACTACGAATTCACCAGCAACGCCAACCTGTGGGCGCAAACCGTGGCGCTGAACAGCATCGGCTTCAACGCCGTGTCACGCGCCACCTTCTCGCGCGGCTACATGGAAGAAGCCTTCACCATCGACGGCAACTGGGGCGCTTTCCAGGGCGCCGGCACCACCGCCGACGGCACCAGCTACGGCTTCACCAACTTTGAATGGCTGGGCGGCACGGGTCGTGGCGCCTGGTGCTACAAGGACGGCGAACCGCTGGTGTGGGCCGCGTGGTCGCAGATTGCGACCATTGGCGACGCCGAAGAATTTGAAGCCTGCGTGCCGCCGCTGTTCTATCTCGGCCGCAAACTGCTGCCGGGCTACTTCGGCTACGGCAAATATCGCGGCGGCCCGGGCAACTCGTCCGTGCACTGGTGTGTGGAACCCGGCAAGCACGTGGCGCTCACCCGCCCCAACGGCGGCCTGTCCTGCACCACCTCGGTCGGTCTTGGCATGAGCGGCGCCTATCCGGGCCCCGGCTCTTTCATGATTTCCGCCCGCGGCACCAACCTGCCGGAACTCATTAAAGAAGGCGAAACCCCGCGCGATGCGCGCGAACTGCTGGCGCAGGTGGACAGCGGCCAGCTGACGGTAGAGAACCTCGAAATCTGGAAGACCGACTGCCCGGAACTCGCGCTGCACGACCACGACCTCTTCGTGGACGCAGCCGGCTCCTCCGGCGGCTGGGGCGACCCGCTGGACCGCAACCCGGCGCTGGTGATTGCGGATCTGAACGACGGCGTGGCGCCGGACTATGACTTCGTCAGCAATATGCACGGCGTGGTCGCGAGCCAGAATGCCGACGGCGACTGGACGCTCGACGCCGCCGCCACCACGGCCAAGCGCGCTGTGCTGCGTAAAGCCCGTCTCGACGAATCCATGCCCGCCGCCGACTGGTGGCAGCAGGAACGCAACAAGGTGCTGGCCAAGGATTTCGTGCCGGAAGTGCACGAGATGTATTCGCAAAGCCTGAGCTTTGCCAAATTCGACGGCGAGTTCCGTCGCTTCTGGCAGGTGCCCGCTGAATTCAACTTCAGCAAGGAGTAAGTCATGGCCAGCGAAGCAAGCATCAGCAAAGAACTTATCTCGCAACTGGTCGAAGGCACGATCGACGACGACAACGCCACGCGGCTGCAGCGTTTGCCGCGCAAAGATCAGGATCGCTTCATGAACTACTGCGCGGTGCTGCAAGCCCGCGTGAGCTGGCAGGACCAAATCCTGCTGCGTTTGGGCGACAAGCTCTACGTGGTGCGCAATGCCGCCAACCAGCGCGTGGTGAAGTGCGACTGCGGCCACGAGTTCGGCGACTACCGCCAGAACTGGAAGCTGGGCTGCAAGGTCCGCGTGCGCCGCACGCTGGCCGAAATGCGCGAAGTCTACGACCCGGCGCCGGCCTGCCCGGAACCGGGCTGGCAGGAAGTGCGCGAGTTCTTCTGCCCGGACTGCGCCGCTCAGCATTCGGTGGAAGTGGTGGCGCCGGGCTACCCGGTGGTGTTCGAAATGCTGCCGGATCTGGATAAGTTCTACCGGGACTATCTGGGCCAGCCGCTACCGGACGAGGCCGGCGACTGGTACGCGGATCGCACCGCAGATCTGACCCAACGCTGGGCGGCAAGCGCGGCCGGCTAAGGCCGGCCAACGCGCCCGGCAGCGCCACATGGCGCTGGCCGGGCTGCTCCGTATTCGACAAGCGAACACTCTATTTTTCAGGAAACGACCATGTCCGATTCCCACGTGACGGCGAGCGACGATCGCCAATTCATTCTTGCTTTTGATGCCGGCGGCACCATGACCGACGCCATCCTGGTGAAACCCGACGGCAGCTTCACGGTGGGCAAATCCATCAGCCGCCGCGAAGACGAGCCGCGCAGCTACCGCGAATCCGTCACCGACGCCGCCAATAACCTCGGCCTGACCGCTGAAGAAGTGCACGCCCGCTGCGGCGCCGACATCTACTGCGGCACCGGCATGCTGAACACCGTGCTCACCGGCAACGGCCGCAAAGTGGGCCTGATGGTGACCCGCGGCTTTGAAGACATCACCGTGATGGAAGGCGGGCTGTCTTATCTGGGCCAGAGCCAGAACGAAACCCTGCACCAGCAGCTGCACAAACACACCCGACCGCTGGTGCATCCCAAGAACGTGTTCGGGATCAGCGAGCGTCTGGGCGGCGGTTGCTATCAGGGCAACATCCATCTGGCGCCGGGCGCGGAACTCATTCCCGTCAACGAAAAGCAGGTGGTAAAGGCCGTCAATGAGATGATCGATCGCGGCTGCGAGGTCATCGGCATCCTGTTCCTCTTCTCGTTTGTGGACGCCCGCCATGAGCACGAAGCCAAGGCCATCGCCGAACGCGTATTGAAGGAACGCGGCGTGAGCCTGCCGGTGGTGTGCTCCGCCGACGTCGCGCCGGTCTCGAAAGAAAATAACCGCCTGAAGAGCCTGCTCTTCCAGTGCTTCGCCGCCGAGCTGGTGCGCGATTCGTTGATGTCGGTCGAAACCCAGGCCAAGGCCTTTGGCTATCAGGGCCGTCTGCTCACCCTGCTTTCCTACGGCGGCGCGGTGAACATGGAATACGAGCGCCTCTACGAAACCATGATTTCCGGCCCCATCGGCGGGCTCATTGGGGCGCAGTTCATCGGCGAAAAGCTGGGGATTCCCAATATCGTGACCGCCGACATGGGCGGCACCAGCTTCGACGTGGGGCTGATTGTGGAAAACCGCCTCGCCATCACCAAGAGCGCGGACATCGCCGGGCACCGCCTGGCGCTGCAGATGGTGGAACTCGATTCGGTGGGCAGCGGCGCCGGCTCGGTGGTGTGGGTAGACGATTACAAGCGCCTGCACGTGGGCCCGGACAGCGCCGGGGCGAAGGTGGGCGTGTGCCTTAACTTCGACCGCCTGACGGTCACCGACATCAACGTCGTGATGGGCTATGTGGACCCGGACTATTTCCTGGGTGGTCAGGTGAAACTCGACCGCGAGAAAGCCATGGCCGCGCTGGACGAAGCCGTGGCGAAGCCGCTGGGCTTGAGCGTGTACGAGGCCGGCGCTGGCGTGCTCGACATCGTCAACACGCAAATGAACGACCTGCTGCGCACGATGGTGGCGGCCAAGGGCTACGACACCCACGACTTCACCCTGCTCTACTACGGCGGCGCCGGCCCGGTGCACATGTACGGTTACGCCGAAGGCATCGAGTTCGCCGACGTCATCACCATGCCCTGGGCGGCGGGCTTCTCCGCGTTTGGCGCGGCCTGCGCGGAATACATGCACCGCTACAGCCGCGGCCTGCGTACGCTGATCCCGAACAACATGAGCGACGACGACCGCACCGCCATTGCCCAGCAAATCCGCAGCGCCTGGGCCGGTCTTGAAGCCGACGCGCGCGTCGAAATGAAAAACGAAGGCGTGGATCCGGACAAAGTGACCTTCCGCTACGGCGTGGCCGCGCGCTACATCGGTCAGCTGGAAAGCTTCGATACCGCGCTGGAAAGCGGCGAGATGAACGGCCCGGCCGATCTGCAGCGCCTGATCGACGCGTTTGAAGTGATGTACACCAAGGTCTATCCGGACGGCGCCCGCTTCCCGGACGCCGGCTACTCGCTGACCGCCGTGCATCTGGAAGCCATCGCGCCGAAACCGCAGCCGGTGCTGGCCGAGTACCCGCTTTCCCCCGCAGAGCCGGATGCGGAGGCCTACGTGGGTTCGCGCGAGGTCTATCACGCCAATCAGTGGACTACCTTCAATGTCTACGAGATGGCGGGGCTCAAAGCCGGCAACGTGGTGCAGGGCCCGGCCATCATCCGCGACCCGATGACCACCGTGGTGGTCCCGCCGCAACGCACCATGAGCTTCGACAAATACCGGATCCTGCACTACAAATGAAACTCGCAAGCTATACCCAGAATGACGGCGCGACCCGCATTGGTCGCGTCGAAGGCGACACCCTGATCGACCTCTCGACCAGCGGCCTGCCGATGGAGATGACGGCGCTGCTCGCTGCCGGCCCGGACGCCCTGCACAAGGCGCGCACCGCCGGTGGCCCGGCCATCGCGCTGTCGGCGGTCACGCTGCTGGCGCCGGTGCCCCGGCCGTCCAAGATTCTCGCGATTGGTCTCAACTACAAAGACCATATCGAGGAAACCAAGCTCGCCACGCCGACCTTTCCGATGTTCTTCAACAAACAGAACACCGCCGCCAACGGGCCCTACGCGCCGATTCACATGCCGAAGGTCTCGGACAAGCTCGACTACGAAGGCGAGCTGGGTTTCATCATCGGCAAGCGCTGCCGGCACGTGCCGCGCGAGCGGGCGCATGAAGTTATCGCCGGCTTCTGCGTGTGCAACGACGTCTCGGTGCGCGACTGGCAGATGAAGGCGCAGACCTTCACCATCGGCAAGTCCTTCGACACCCACGCGCCCTTCGGCCCTTATCTGGTGACACCGGATGAAGCCGGCGATCCGCATACGATGGATCTCAAGACCTGGGTGAACGGCGAACTGCGGCAGGATTCCAACACCCGTCATCTGGTGTTCGATTGCTATGAGCAAATTGCGACGCTGAGCGCCGCGTTCACGCTGGAACCGGGTGATTTGGTGCTGACCGGCACGCCGAGCGGCGTAGGCATTGGTTTCGATCCCAAGAAATTCCTGCACGTTGGCGACCGGGTCAAAATCCAGATCGGCAACCTTGGCTTCATCGAAAACGAAGTCATTGCCGAGCCCGCCAGCACGGTCCTCATCTAAGCGCTCGCCCGCGTAAGGAGTTCGCATGCACGCCTGGCAGTTCGACCATTACGGCCACTACAGCGAAAACCTGCACTGGGTGGAACGCCCCACCCCAACGCCTGGCTTCGGCGAAGCGCTGGTGCGCACGCGCGCGGTGTCGCTCAATTTCCCGGACTTGCTGATCGTGCAGGGCATGTATCAGCACAAGGCGCCGCTGCCGGCGGTGCCGGGTGTGGAAGGCGTGGGCGTGGTGGAAGCCGTGGGACCCGGCAGCAAGTTCAAGGTGGGCGACCGCGCGGTGGGCTTCTGCCACGGCGGCGGCACGCTGGCGGACTGTTTCCTTGTGCACAACAACTCGGCCTGGACGGTGCCCGAACATGTGACCGACGAGCAGGCCGCCGCGCTGTCCGTGACCTACGGCACTTCGTATTTCGGCCTGCACCACCGGGCGCATCTACAAGCCGGCGAAACCCTGCTGGTGCTGGGCGCGGCCGGCGGTGTCGGTCTGGCGGCTATCCAGTTGGGCAAATTGATGGGCGCGACGGTTATCGCCTGCGCCGGCGACGCGGCCAAGCTGGAGGTCTGCCGCCTGAATGGCGCCGACCATCTGGTGAACTACAAAGACGAAGACCTCATCGAGCGGGTGAAGGACATCACCGGCGGCGAAGGCGCCAACGTCATTTACGACCCCGTGGGCGGCGACTTCTTCGACAAGGTCAAACGCTGCGTGGCCTGGGACGGGCGGATTGTGATCATCGGCTTTGCCGCCGGCCGCATCCCCAGCATCGAAACCAATCGCATCCTGCTGAAGAACATGGCGGTGGTCGGGCTCGCGTGGGGGCAATACCTCGACCGCGGCTCGCGCCTGCCGGAAGAGGCGCAATTCCGCTTCTACGACATGCTCGCCAGACGCCAGATCGACCCCGTGATTTATCGCACCCTGCCCTTCGACCAGACGCATGAAGGCTTGCGGATCATTGAAAGTCGCGAGGTCTACGGCAAGGTCGTCATTACCCGCTGAATAATCGCCGCGAGGCGCCCTCCAGAGCGCCTCGGTTCAGAAACCAATGAGGGCAGACTGCGGTCGGCCCCGGAACTTGCCATGACCCGACGTTCCCACACCCCACGCGACCCCGACTTTGCCCGCCGCTGTCAGGAAAGCTGCGCCAGCCAGCCCGCGATGAGCCGCCTGTTCGGCGGCAAGATGGTCAGCATTGAGCCGGGTTACTGCGAGATCCACATCGCCACCCAGCCGGACTTCCTCCAGCAACTGGGCAATTTTCATGGTGGCATTGTGGGCGCGCTGGCGGACAGCGCGGCCGGTTACGCCGCTCTCTCGCTGCTGGAGCCCGGCCTGGAAGTGGTGACCGTCGAATACAAAATCAGCTTCCTTGCGCCGGCTTTTGGTGAGTATCTTGTCGGCCGGGGCGAAGTGCTGCGCTCGGGCCGTACGCTTCATTTCTGTTCGGCGGATATCTTCGCCGTCCAAAACGGCGTCGAAAAACCCGTCGCCCAGATGACCACCACCATGATGGCGGTGCCCGATCACAAAAAATAAATCCATTACAGGGGAGACCAGCGTGATTACCAACGAGTTCTACAGCCAGGCCAACCACGGCCCTTTCCAAACCTACGATCTGGGCAACTTCACGCTGGAAGACGGCGGCACCCTCCGCGGCTGCCAGCTGGCTTACGCCACGCACGGCAAGCTGAACAAGAAAAAAGACAACGCCATTCTCATCCCCTCGTGGTTCTCGGGCACGAGCAAAATTTTTGAGCAGGCCTACATCGGCGCCGGTCGGGCGCTGGATCCGGACAAGTACTTCATCATCTGTGTTAACCAGATCGGCAACGGGCTGTCGAGTTCGCCGCACAACACCCCCGCCCCTGGCGGTATGGGCGCGTTTCCCAAAGTGCGCATTGGCGACGACGTTCGCGCGCAACACCAGCTGGTGACCGAGCACTTCGGCATTGCCGAACTTGCGCTGGTGGTGGGCGGCTCGATGGGCGCCCAGCAGACTTACGAATGGGCCGTGCGCTATCCGCCAATGGTGAAACGCGCCGCCGCCATCTGCGGCACGGCCAAAAACACCGACCACGATTTCCTCTACACCCAGACCCTGATGGACGCGATTACCAGCGATCCGGGCTGGAATAAGGGCTACTACAAGTCGAACGAAGACGTGCGCGAAGGCCTGCAACGCCACGGCCGTCTGTGGGGTGTGATGGGCTTCAGCACCGAGTTCTACAAGCAGGAAGTGTGGCGCGGCTTAGGCTTCTCCTCCGTCGACGACATGATGGTCAACTTCCTCGACTTCTATTTCACGGCGATGGATCCCAACTCCCTGCTGACGCAGGCCTGGAAGTGGCAGCGCGGCGACGTCAGCCGTCACACCGGCGGCGATCTCAAAAAGGCGCTGGGTCGCATCACCGCCAAAACCTTTGTGATGCCGATCGACGAAGACATGTTCTTCCCGCCGCGCGACTGCAAGGCCGAGCAGAAGATGATCAAGGGCAGCGAATTCCGTCTGCTGAAATCACCCTGCGGCCATCTGGTCGTGACCGGCATCGACCCCAACTTCCTGGCCCAGGTGGATGAACACCTGAAGGCACTGTTGGCGATCGCGGTCTAGGCCTGGCCCCGGATCTTTCCGTCTGGTTGCGCGGGGCGTTGTGGTAACGCCCCGCTTCTCGCCTCATCAAGGAGCCCTCTCATGATCAAACTCGTGTATTGCCTGCGGAAGCGCGCCGACGTTCCGGCCGCCGAATTTCATCGTTACTGGCTGGAAAACCACGGGCCGCTGGTGCGCGGATTCGCGCAAGCCATTGGCGCCCGCAAATACATTCAAAGTCACACCGTGCTGCCCGCGTTGAACGCCGCCTTTGCGGCCTCCCGCGATCTGGCGCCGGCCTACGACGGCATCACGGAAGTGTGGTGGGACGATGCCGCTGCGCTCGAAGCCGGCATGGGCACGGCGGAAGGTCAGGAAGCCCATCGCCGACTGAAAGAGGATGAAGCGAAGTTCATCGACTTCAGCCAGTCGCGGGTGTTCATGACCGAAGAACACGAGATTTTTAACTATCCCTGAAGTTCCGACGTGCAAGGAGTGTAAGCATGGCGATCCGTCACACGATTGAAGGCGCAGAAGGTGTCGCGCTCGCGGTGCGCGAGTTCGGTAACCCTGCCGGTATTCCGCTGGTGCTCATCCACGGCTGGACCCAAAGCCATCTGTGCTGGGTGAAACAGTACGAAAGCGCGTTGGCCGACGAATTCCGCATCATCGCGCCGGATTTACGCGGCCACGGTGACTCAGCCAAACCGGTGGGCGAGGCGCACTACACCAACTCCCGTTACTGGGCTGACGATCTGGCCGCGGTCATCAACACGCTGGGACTCGAGCAGCCGGTGCTGGCCGGCTGGTCCTATGGAGGACTGGTCTCCGGGCTTTATCTGCGCCACTACGGCGAAGCGGCGCTCGGGGGCATTAACTTCGTGGGCGCAGGCGTGCGCGTGGCCGTTGAGCACATTGGCACCCTGCTGGGCGCCCTATTCGCCGAGGTGGTACCCAAGGTGAGCAGCGACGACCTCGGCGCCAACATCGAAGGGATCCGCCTGTTTCTGCGCGCCTGCTTCACCGCGCCGATTTCGCGCGACGACTGGGAAACCGTGCTGGCCTTCAATATCGCGGTGCCCCCACATGTGCGCGCTGGTTTGCTGGCCGCACCGGGCGACATCACGCCGGAGCTCGCCAAGCTCACCAAGCCGGTGTTGATGAGCCATGGGCTGGCCGATGAAATCACCCTGCCCGCCATGGGGCAACTGCTGCTGGACCATTGTCCGGTGGCCAAAGCCTCGTGGTTCGAAGGCGTAGGACACGGGCCGTTCATCGAAAGCCCCCAGCGCTTCAACACCGAACTTGCCGAATTTGCCCGCAGCACGCGGGCCTGAACTGACGGAGTCATCTCATGAGTAACCAGAAACCTGCGGAAGGCGGCCACGTCCACGGCCCCAACTGCAATCACGATCACGACCATCACCACCATCACGCCGAAACGCCCGCGCGCAATCCGATGCGCGACGTGGGCCGCAACGATCCATGTCCCTGCGGCAGCGGCACAAAATTTAAAAAATGCCACGGGGCGAATGCCTGATCTCCGCACACCGCGGCAGGGAGCACAGCAATATGATTGACCGGCATCGAGTGGGACAAATCGAAATCACCCGCATCGTTGAACTCAACGAGCCCTTTCTCACGCCGGAAAAAATGTTTGCCGAGGCCACCCCGGAAGCGGTCGCCCCGCATCTTGAATGGCTGCTCCCCAACGGCATGTGTCCCGACAGCGGGCGGCTCATTCTGCCCATTCAGACCTATCTCATTCGCACCCCGCACCATGTCGCACTGGTCGATACCTGCATCGGCAATCACAAATCCATGGCCGGTTTCAAACGCTGGGCCGGGCGTGATGACCAACAGTGGCTGGCGCAACTCGCGGCTGCCGGGGTGCAACCGGAAGACGTGGACTTCGTGTTCTGCACCCATCTTCATCTCGATCATTGCGGCTGGAATACCCGACTCGTTGACGGTCGCTGGGTGCCCACATTCCCTAATGCGCGCTATTTATTCGCGAAAGACGAATACGCCTACGCCGAGCGCCGGGCGCGTGAAGAGGGCGATCCGGTGTTTGCCGAAAATGTCTTGCCCGTCATGGAAGCAGGCTGTGGCGAACTGGTGGCGGCGGATTTTGTGCTCAATGACCACCTGTATTTTGAATCCACACCGGGGCACACGCCCGGCCACGTGGCGGTGCACTTGCAGTCGGCCGATCACCATGGCGTGGTCACCGGCGATCTGATTCACAGCCCGCTGCAATGCCATCACCCCGAGTGGAATTTTCTCTACGACGAAATTCCTGAACTTGCCCAGCGCACGCGACGCGCATTTCTGGAACGTCACGCCGATGCCGGCACGCTAGTGCTGGCGTCGCATTTCCCCAGCCCTTCGGTCGGTCACTTCCTCCGACACGGCAACGCTTTCCGCTATCGCTACGTGACGGGCTGAGGCGCGAATCCTCAGCCCGAACAATGCTGCATTGCGAATTTTTTGGCCCGCAGAATCAATTTTGATTTCCCGCAAATTGGCCGGAAAAAATAAGTGGCGCGATTGTCAAGTTCAGTTATTATGCGACCGACTACCAGCTAGACGATGCCAGCTTGACCGACCGTTCGCCCTTCCGCTTTCGCCCCTCACGGTTCAACGCTCCGCGCGACATCTGCTTATCGAATTCCATGATTTGTACCGCTTGGCGGTACATCGGCGAAGGGAAATTTGTGCCGTCGGTTTCCCTTCGACGTAGGCTTGACGACGCACGTCAATCAGAGAGCAGATGATGAATATTTATGTAGGTAATTTGGCTTACGGCGTCACCGACGCTGACCTTTCCCAAGCGTTCAGCGCTTTCGGCACGGTAGCCAACGCGTCCGTGATTAAGGACAAGTTCTCGGGCCAGTCGAAGGGTTTCGGTTTCGTTGAGATGCCGAATAACGCCGAAGGTAACGAGGCCATCAAGAACCTGAATGAAAAGCCCCTCAAGGGCCGCAACATGCGGGTGAACGAGGCCAAGCCTCGTGAAGACCGTCCGGCTCGTCCGCCGCGTCGGCCAGCCTACTGAGTTCGGCAACCGAATTCGGACTCGCACCGGAGGTTAACGCCTCCGGTGCCCTCTTAAAGCGCTCATCTGAATTCCCTGTCGGGCGCCCTCGGCGTCGCGATCACCCCATTGGTGCCTTTCTTTATGGCGCCGCCGCATTATTCCTTCCCGCTTTTTGCTAGAGTCCCCGCCCATGCAGTCGGCTCGTAATCTTTTCAGCTATCGCAAACATTGGGCGGCCCGTCTGGGTCTGGCGCCATTTCTGCCCATGTCGCGCGACGAAATGACCGATCTGGGCTGGGATGCTTGCGACGTCATCATCGTGACCGGTGACGCCTACGTTGACCACCCCAGCTTTGGCATGGCGATCGTCGGCCGCATGCTGGAAGCTCAGGGCTTTCGGGTTGGCATCATTGCCCAGCCCGACTGGCAAAGCGCAGAGCCCTTCGCCGCGCTCGGCGAACCGCGACTTTTCTTCGGAATCACTGCCGGCAACATGGATTCGATGGTGAACCGCTACACCTCGGACCGCCGCCTGCGCAGCGACGACGCCTATACCGCTGGCGGCCTTGCCGGCAAACGCCCCGATCGCTCGGTGATTGTTTACGCGCAGCGCGTGCGTGAGGCCTTCGCGCAAACACCCATCGTGGTGGGCGGTATCGAAGCCAGCCTGCGCCGCATCGCGCACTACGATTACTGGTCGGAAAAAGTTCGCCGCTCGATTCTGCTGGATGCCCGCGCCGACCTGCTGGTGTTTGGTAATGGCGAACGTCAAATCGTCGAGATTGCGCATCGCTTGGCAGGAGGCGAGGCCATCACCGAAATCGACGATATTCGCGGCACGGCCTTTGTTCGACGCACGTCCACGGACGACTGGATTGAAATCGACTCCACCACCATCGACACGCCGGGCGAACTCAATCCGCCGGTCGACCCTTACGCCATGGAGCCGGATAAAGTCGGCCAACCAGTGCCACAGGCGGCGCCCGGCGTGACCCATATTCCGCTGCTTTCCGTGCGCGCCGCGCGGGCGGTGAGAAACGCCGACCGTGCGCGCTCGGTCATCCGGCTGCCGGCCTACGACGCGGTCCGTGATGATCCGATTCTCTACGCCCACGCTTCACGGATTCTTCATCTGGAGGCCAACCCCGGCAACGCGCGCGCCCTTGTGCAGCAGCACGGCGGTCTCGACGTATGGCTCAACCCACCGCCGATTCCGCTCAGCACCGCAGAACTCGATCGCGTTTACGAACTGAACTACCAGCGCGTGCCGCATCCGGTATATGGCGCGGCCAAATTGCCGGCTTACGAGATGATCCGGTTTTCGATCGCGATCCAGCGCGGCTGCTTCGGCGGCTGTACTTTCTGCTCCATCACAGAACACGAGGGCCGCATCATTCAGAGCCGGTCGGAAGACTCGGTGATCCGCGAGATTGAAACCATCCGCGACCGCGTGCCCGGCTTCACCGGCGTGATTTCGGATCTGGGCGGGCCAACGGCAAATATGTATCGCCTGGCCTGCAAGAGTCCGGAAATTGAATCCGCCTGCCGCAAGCCGTCCTGCGTGTTCCCTGGTGTGTGTCCCAATCTGGATACCAACCACACGCCGCTCATCAAGCTCTATCGCCGCGCGCGGGAACTGCCGGGCGTGAAGAAAATCCTGATTGCCTCCGGCGTGCGCTACGACCTCGCCATCGAGTCGCCCGAGTATGTGAAAGAACTCGCCACGCATCACGTCGGCGGGTATCTGAAGATCGCGCCCGAAGCGATCGGCGAAGGCCCGCTGTCGAAAATGATGAAGCCGGGCGTCGGCACCTACTACCGCTTCCGCCAGCTGTTCGATAAGTACTCGCGCGCCGCGGGCAAAGAGCAGTACCTCATTCCGTACTTCATCGCCGCCCATCCGGGCACCACCGATGAGGACATGCTGGAGCTCGCACTCTGGCTAAAGCGCAACGGCTATCGGGCGGATCAGGTGCAGGCTTTCCTGCCCTCACCCATGGCGACCGCCACCGCGATGTATCACTCCGGAAAAAACCCGCTCAAGCGGGTGGGCCGCAATACCGAGGAAGTGCATATTCCGCGGGGCCTGCGCGTGCGCCGTCTGCATAAGGCGTTTCTGCGCTACCACGACGCCAATAACTGGCCGATGCTGCGCGCCGCGCTGAAGCGAATGGGACGCGAAGATTTGATCGGTGCCGGCGCGGAACAACTGATCCCGAGCTGGCAACCCGCCGGCACCGGGCAAACGCCCGAAGGCCGCCGTCATCAAACTTTTCTGACCCAGCACACGGGGCTCCCTCCTCGCGCGCAGACAACTCGCGAGACGCGTCCGCCGGCCAAATCGGCGGGCCCTCGCCAACACGGGCGCGGCCCCAAGCCGCGAGGTCGCGTCTAGTCCCAGCCGGCGAGTAATGCGCGGCCTTGTGTAGGATTTACCTGACACCAAGCCTCCTTGTATGCCGTCTTAGCCCGCTGATGGCCATTGGCGGCCAATAAACTCTCGATCAATTTCGAACGGACGCCATTTCGGCGTTGTTAGATTTAAATTCAATTGCTACATTCAAAGCCATAAGACTCCGGTAGCGAGGGCCGATCCTGGGGGGCGGCGCCGGGGCGAGCAACGCAGTTTGGGTTGTTCACCGCGCTACACGATCTGCTCTCACCGCCTGTGCCATTGTGAGAGTGCTGATTGAAAATCGAGCAACTAATGGCACGTTGAGGAACTGGCTTTACATGAATATCTACGTTGGCAATCTGCCCTATTCCACTACCGAAGAAGACCTGCGGGCGATCTTTGAACGCTTTGGCGAAGTAAGCTCCGCCAAGGTCGTGATCGATCGCGAGACCAATCGCTCCAAGGGTTTCGGCTTCGTTGAAATGCCCGACGACCACGACGGCGAAGAAGCCGTTAAAGCGCTCGACGGTTCGCCGATGAATGGCCGTCCGCTGCGCGTTAATCCGGCCAAGCCGCGTGAAGGCGGTCCGGGCGGCGGCGGTGGTGGCGGATTCCGCCGTCCCGGCGGCGGCGGCGGCGGCGGCGGTGGCGGTCGCCCACCCCGCTAAGCGTCGTCCCCTCTGTCGCAGGTCGCGGCGCTGTCCGCGACCTGCCGCTACTGGCCCTTCCCCCTGCCGCGCTAGCGCGGCATCAAGATCTTTCGTTTTATCGTTGCCAGAGCACTGTCATGCGTCGAATTGAGCGTTATTTCGAGAAAACCCTCTTCGCCTCCCGGTGGCTACTTGCCCCGGTCTATTGCGGGCTGTCCTTGGCCGTACTGGCCTTGGGCATCAAGTTTTTTCAGGAACTCTGGCACGTTGCCACGCACCTCTTCGATATTGCTGAGGCTGACCTTGTAGTTACCGTGCTCGCGCTGATCGACTTGACGCTGGTCGCGAGCCTCATCCTGATGGTGATGTTTAGCGGTTATCAAAACTTCGTCTCACAAATTGATACCGATGAGGGCACCGAGAAAATGGACTGGCTGGGCAAACTCGATGCCAGCACGGTCAAGCTCAAAGTGGCCACCTCCATTGTGGCCATTTCATCGATTCACCTGCTCCCGGTCTTCGTCAAAATCGAGGGCCTCCCCAACGAAAAAATTTTCTGGTAGGTGCTCGTTCATATGACCTTCGTGATTTCAGCGCTGCTGTTAGCCATCCTCGATCGCCTCGCCTTCGCGAGCCATCGGCAACCTCATCATGAGTAATGACACCGCTCCCGCTTTCACCGTCGAAGCTCAGGCGGCCAAGGTTTTTGCCTGGCGACGCGGCTTTAATGCCAGCTGGCTGATCGACCTCGGCATCAAGCTCGGGCTCTTCAAAGACCTCGCCGCCAACCCGGGCAGCACCGCCGGCGCTATCGCTGAGCGGCTGCAGCTTCAAGCCCATCACGTCGGGATCTGGTGCAACACCGCTTGCTCCTTCGAGATTCTGGACGCGACCGACGACGACAAGTTCTCGCTAGCCCCCTTCATGGATGTGGTGCTCGCCTCCCCCGGCCACCCGCGATACACCGGCGGCTACGTGCAGTTGGGCACCGACTACGCCACAGACGATTTCCGTGCGCTGCGTGAAGCGTTCCGCAGCGGCGACCACAAGCCGTTTCAAGGCCGCGACGATACGTTCTCCAGCCATATCTCCGAGGCCACGCTGGGCCTGCAATTGCTGGCAGCACGCAAATTGCTGCCCGAGATTCCGTTCGTAAAAAGCACGCTGGACGCCGGTGGCGCGCTGCTGGAAGTGGGCCCTGGCGCGGCACGCCAACTCATCATGCTGGCGAAAGTGTTTCCGGCCGCCCGACTCGTGGGGGTGGATATCGACCCCACCGGCGTGCGGATCGCGCGCGAGGCGATCGCCAAGGCGGGCCTCGCCGAGCGCATCACGATTATCGAAGGCAGCATTGATGATGCCGCCAGCGCCGGGCCTTTCGCAGCCGTCGTGATGGTAGAAGTGCTGCATGAGATTCGTCAGGACTGGCGCGCGGAGGTGGTCGCCGCCTGCGGTCGGGTCACCTTGCCGCAAGGCTGGCTGGTGGTCGTGGACGAAACCTATCCCGAGACGGTCGCCGAACTGCGGGACCCCGCGTTCCGTTTCGCCGTGCAGACCGGTTTCGAAGAACTCCACTGGGGCAATGTCATTCCCACCCGTAGCGAGCAACTGCGCCTGTTCGAAGCCGCTGGCTTTAGCCCGCCCGAGCGTGAACTGGTGGGCGAAGGCTTCACCGTGCTGAAGGCAGAGCGTCTGTCCAACCCATAAATTTCTCACGATTTACCACGCGTAACGCCGTAGGAGCCCGTTCAATGTCGCACCCCTCTGCTTCATCCCCCCGCAAGATCGTGGTCACTGGCGCCGGCGGCGCCCTTGGGCAGGCCGTCGTCACGGCGGCGTTGGCGAGCGGCGCTGCGGTGATCGCGGTAGATGTAGCGTTTCCCGCCACGCTGGCGGCCGGGGCGGAAACGCGGGTCATCGTCGACCTGACCCAGGCCGCCGAAACGGCTACGGCGTTCGCCGCGCTAGGCGCGTTTGATGCGCTCCTCAATGTGGCCGGCGGTTTCACCATGGGTGAATCGGCGTGGGATGCGGGCGACAACTGGGACGCCATGTTCCGCATTAACGTTGAGACGATGCGCAATGCCGTGCGCGCTGCGCTGCCAGCGCTACGCCAGCGCGGCGGCGGCGCCATCGTCAACGTCGGCGCGCTCTCGGCGCGTGAAGGCCAAGCCCAGATGAGCGCCTACTGCGCGGCCAAAAGCACCGTCATGCGGCTGACCGAGAGCCTCTCCAAAGAACTCCGCGCAGAGCAGATTAACGTTAATGCCGTGCTGCCCAGCATCCTCGATACGCCGCGTAATCGCGCGGATATGCCCGACGCAGATTTCAGTCGCTGGGTGAGCCCTGACTCGCTCGCGGGCGTGATGCTATTTCTCGCCTCCGACGCCGCGTGCGACATTCACGGCGCCTTGTTACCAGTCAGCGGGCGCGCCTAAGGTCGGGACATTAACGCTGGCACGATCGCGATTAAGCTCAGCGACTCCGGTCTACGCTAAGCCAACGCTGGGGGTTAGAAGCCGCCCCCCAGATTTTCACGCGGAGCAGTAGCCCCTGTCACAGGGTTTAACCTATCCTCCGGCCCCATCCCAGTAAACGTCACAGGCCAAGTAGATGAAGCATCGAGTTTATGTTGATGGACAAGAAGGCACGACGGGCTTGCGCATTCACGACATTCTGGCGGGACGCGATGATCTTGAACTGCTGCGCATTGATCCCGAACTGCGCAAGGAAACGAGCGAACGGGCGCGCCTGCTGAATGCAGCCGATGTGGCCTTTCTGTGTTTGCCGGATGCCGCCGCCATCGACGCGGCGGCGCTGGTCAGCAATCCACGGACCTGTCTGATCGACGCCAGCACCGCGCATCGGATCGCGCCGAACTGGGTCTACGGTCTGCCCGAGCTCTGCCCTGAGCAACGCGGCCTCTTACGCGCGAGCACCCGCATTGCCAATCCTGGCTGCCATGCCACTGCCTTCATTCTGCTGGCGCGGCCGCTGGTCGATGCCGGCCTGATCCCCCCCGGGCAGATGCTCTCTGCCACCTCCCTCACCGGTTACTCCGGTGGCGGCAAGAAAATGATTGAACAGTACGCCGCTGGCGGCGATCCCCTTTTGGCGTCGCCGCGCCCCTATGCCCTCGGCCTCGCGCACAAGCATCTGCCGGAGATGCGCGTACAGTCTGGTTTGAAGCAGGTCCCGATCTTCATGCCGGCGGTTGCCCACTTCTACAAAGGGCTCGCGGTGAGCATTCCGCTGGCGCTGCCCGCCGGCACCACCGGTGCGAGCGTGCACGAGGCGCTGGCGGCGCGTTACGCCGGGGAGCCGTTTATTCGCGTGATGCCTTTGTCGGATCCCGATGTGCTCACCGAAGGCTTTTTCGACGTGCAGGCCTGCAACGACACCAACCGTTGCGACCTCTTTGTGTTTGCCAACGACACGCAGGCCCTGTTGCTCGCCAGGCTCGACAACCTCGGCAAAGGGGCAAGCGGCGCCGCCGTGCAGTGCATGAATCTGAAACTGGGCCTGCCAGAAGGGCTGGGTCTTTAGGCGTAGTGTCGTCGCCTCGTCCATCAAGGTTCCGCCACGGATGGCGCGTAATGCTCGCGCTGGTTGCGTCTCTGGGCCTGTGGCTGGCGCTCTCGGCCGAAGTTGAAACCGCGGTCAGCGTTGATGACCGCGACTACCTGCAAAAGATCATGGGCGAGACCGGCCTCTCCCCCTTACCTGCCCAGCCCTCCTCGCAGCAGGAGACCGACTTCATCCTCGCCGCCCAACACGCCGTGCTCCAACTGGCCCCGGTGGATAAAGCCCTGCCGCTCGACCAGTCGCGCGAACCTAAAGACCTGTATGCCGCCCGCCACGGCCTGTGCTACGACCGCAGCCGGGTGCTCGAGAAACTCTATCGCGCCGCCGGCTTTGAGGCGCGCCATGTCTCGCTGTATTCCCTGCGCGAACACAGTCTGGTCGCCGCACTGCTCACCCCTCAGGTCTCATCGCATGCCGTGACCGAAGTGCGCACCGCGCGCGGTTGGCTACTCGTAGATTCCAACCGCCGCTGGATCTCCCTTACCGCCGACGGCGAACCCATTCCCCTCGCACGAATTCAGGCGCAGTCCGGTGCCCCTTTGCCGCGCTGGGACGCCCGCAACGCTGATATGCCGAAGTTCTACATGGAGCCGTTTGCAGCGGTTTACGGGCTGTATTCCCGCCACGGCCGCTTCTATCCGCCGTTCAATCCGATCCCGGATATCAACTGGGCCGAGTTCAAATTTAATCTTGGGCTTTAAGCCTCGAGAGAACCCCTCCGGCTGCAGGCGTTACCCGCCATCTCGCTTTTTGGCCAAATACCCGGCTTTTAGCCTTGCTTCTCTGGTTGCCTAAGCCGCCGCTCATCGCGACCATCGAACACACGGATAGGTGTTCATTGGATGCTGCAGGGATGCAGGATGAAAATTCAGAAATTGGCTATGGCCGTTGTGGGCGTTTCATTAACCCTGCTCGCGACAGGCGAACTGTTCACCCGCTTCGTGCTTGGCCTCGGCACACCGCCCCTTTCCGTCGCTCACCCTCAAATCGAATATCTGTTTCAGCCCTCGCAAGATGTGTGGCGCTTCCACAACCACGTGCACATCAACGCATGGAGCATGCGTAGCCAGGAGTTTCCACGCAGCAAAGTAACGCCCCGGGAGTTCCGCATCCTGATGCTGGGCGATTCGATCATCAACGGCGGCAACCTGAACGACGACTCAGAGTTGGCATCCCATCTGCTGGCAGCGGATTTAAGCCAAGCGTGGGGACGACCGGTGACCGTTGGGAATGCCTCTGCGGGAAGCTGGGGTCCGCCGAACATGCTCGCTTACGTTGAAAATTTCGGTTTTTTCGATGCAGACGCGGTGGTCATCGTGCTGTCCAGTCACGACGCTGACGATGCACCAAGCTTCGCCCCCCTGAATCCGGACACGCATCCGGTAACCCGTCCAATGTTCGCGCTTGTTGCAGCTGTTACCCGCTATCTGCCGCGTTATGTGCCGGCGCTCGCCGCAGCCCAATCAGCCAATCAGCCAATCAGCCAATCAGCCAATCAGCGCGGCAATGGGCGCTGGGAGATCTGAAAAAGCTGGGTTTGCTCGCAAGTTCGAAATCTCGCCACGTGCTGCTGTTTCTGCACTGGACGCGCGCCGAAGTTGTCTCGAACACGCTTGAAGAAGGGAATACGCTGCTGGAGACGGAAGGACGCAGCGCGCAGATTCAGGTGATTCAGCTTGGGCCCTGGTTTGCGAACGCTCTAGCGGGCGGTGCGCGGCCGGAGGATTTGTATCGCGATGAGTTACACCCTACGCGTGATGGGCAGCGGCTCATCGCCAACGCTATCCGGCAGACATTGCTCGAGCGTCTGCCCAAATAACGCCCGGCGCCTGAGGGCGCCCCCCCTTACCGCCAGGCAAACGCCGGCTGATCGAAATGCGCCACGCGGGTGTGTTGCCCGAGCAAACAGACCTCACGGAACTGCAGCAAGATGGCAGCGGTGGGTGCCGCGATCCACGAATCTCCCACCGGCATACGCAACACCGGACGAGCCGGGTCTTCGCCGGGCTCCAGCAGCGGCGCGTCTTCGCGCAAGAATTCATGGGCGGGAATGCGATGGACGGATTCGACCTCGGCGGGGTCGTGCGCGAAGCTGGTTTGCGGACCGGCCCAGACCACCACCGGGCTCATCACAAAGCCGGACCGGGTGACGAAATCGTCCAACCGCCCCAACACCTCAGATTCACCAAGCGCGAGTCCAATTTCTTCGCGCATTTCGCGCAGCGCCGTGTCCTCGGGACGTTCGCCCGCTTCCACCCGACCACCCGGCAAGGCCCACTGGCCGGCGTGGGAGCGGAGTTGCAGAGAGCGTCGGGTAAGAATCAGGGCGGCGCTGGATTGCCAGACATCAAACTGCGGCATGCCGGACAGGTCGGGGCCATACGCCGCGTCGGTGACCGTCACCGCCACAGCAGCGGCGCGTCCCGCGCCGGGCGGCGCCTGAACAGGCTGGAACCCGGCGAGACGCGCGCGGACTTGCGCGCGAAAAGTCTCGGTGCACTCCATAAGCGCGCGCCGCTGGCGCGACTACATCCAGTCCGGAAAGTCGGTCGAGACTTTCATGCTGAACTGCGGCGGGCGCTTCTCCAGAAAAGACTTCACGCCTTCCGCCGCATCTGCCGCGCCGCCCACGTACCACAGGGCCTGCGACTCCGCCTTGAAGGCCACGCGCGGATGTTCCGCGCCGAGCATCTGCCACAGTAAACGCCGGGCAATCGCCACCGACACGGCGCTCGTTTTGGCGCTGAACAATTTGGCGATGGCGCGCGCCCGCGGCAGCAGGTCTTCGGGGGCGATCAACTCACTGACGAGGCCAGTGCTGAGCGCTTCTTCGCTGCGAAAAATCTCGCCGCTCAAAAACCATTTCAGCGCCTGCTCGATGCCGACGATGCGCGGCGCAAACCAGGAACTGCAGGCGTCCGGCGCAATCCCGCGCTGGGCGAACACAAAACCAAACTTGGCGCCCGGCACCGCCAGCCGCACATCGCAAGCCAGAGTCATGGTGAGGCCCACGCCGGTCGCCGGGCCGTTAATCGCCGCAATCACCGGTTTTTTCATCTCGAACAAGCGCAGCGTGAGTTCGCCGCCACCGTCCCGATGTTCTTCACGCGAGTGCTCGCGATGATTGAACGTGCTACCGCCCTTGCTGAGATCGGCGCCCGCACAGAACGCGCGCCCGGTGCCGGTGAGAATCACTGCGCGCACGTCGTCGTTGGCGTCGGCTTCGTCAAACGCTGCCAGCAGCGCGTTATGCAGATCGCGGTTGTAGGCGTTGAGCACTTCCGGGCGATTGAAGGTGAGCGTCAACACGCCCTCTTCCAGAGATTTCAGCAGCACGCTCATGGGAGTCTCGCTCAGGTTTGAATGGCCGGCAGAATTTCTTCACAGGCGCGGCGGGTTTGGTCGAACACATCCGCGTCGCCCATCGCGATCGGCAACAACACGAACTTGGACGCACCCACCGCCTTATAGGCTTCGATGCGATCGATGATCTGCTGCACGCTGCCGATGGCGAGCAAAGGCCTCAGGTCGATTTCGTCGCCAATGCCCGCGCGGCGCACCAGCGGGAACTGGCTGACGACCGGGTCGTCCAGCGTACCGATGCGGAACGCGAGCGAAGTGCCGTAGTGGTCATCGTCGATGGTGCGGCCGAGCGCGGTCGATTCGGTGCGAATGAGATTGATGGCGTGCGCGACTTGCTCGACCGTGGTGATGCCGCCGATCCAGCCGGTGCCCAGTTTGGCAGTCCGTTTAAGCGCGGCATCAGCATTGCCACCGATCCACAGCGGCAGCGGGTTTTGGATGGGGCGCGGCGTCACGCTCACGTTGCGGTACTGAAAGAACTTGCCTTCAAAGGTCACCGACTCCTGCGTCCAGAGCATGTTCAGGAGCTGGAAAATTTCGGTGGAGCGCGCGCCGCGATCGCTTGCGTCGCGATTGGTCGACTTCCATTCAACGGCGTTGGGGTAGCCCACGCCAAACATGGGCAGGAGGCGTCCGTTGGAAAGGTAATCAATCGTGGCGCACTGCTTGGCCAGCACCAGCGGGTCGCGCAGCGGGGCGACGATGGCGTTCATGCCGAACTTGATGCGCTCGGTGCAGCCGGCCAGGGTCGCCATCACGCTCACCGCTTCGAGGTAGGGGTCGACCGACACCAGACGGTCCGTCTGCCACACCGAATCTACCTTGTAACGTTCGAGCAATTGCACCCACTCGAACCAGCTTTTGGGTTTGTCGAAGGGGAAACTGGCAATACCAAAACCTGCACGAACAGCCATCGACGGCACTCCTGAAATTGATAAAAAAAACCGGGGCGGCGCGCTAGCTCACAGTTCCCACGGGCTCTTGAAACAGGACTTGAAAACGCGGTCGCGATGCGACAGCAGCAGCGGATCGAGGGCGGCCAGGACGGCCGCATCGCAGCTGTTGATCATCTGGCGGAGATAATCCGGCACCTCGCATTCTGCCTGCGGCGGCAACTGGATGAGGTTCATGAACGCCACCCAGTAGAAGTCGAGCGCCGAGAGTTGATTTCCGATAAAGAACGGTCGCCCTTGACCCACCTGCGTGCGCAACTGCGCCGCCAGCGCGCGCAACTGGGCGACCAGACGCGCGTTGGCTGCCACCACATCTTCGACCCGGTAACCGTATTTATTGCCCATACGCGCCACGCCTTCCGGCGGGCTGCCGCTATCCATCGCCGGCGCAAACATTTGCAGACGACGATTCCAGCCCAAGCCCAGTTCACCGCAGAGTTCGTTGGACAGACCAATCATGAGCGCGCGCTCGGCAGCGTCTGCGGGGATGAGCGACGGCGAGGGCGCGAGACGCTCGATGAGCATCAGAATATCGAGCCAGCGGGAGATGGGTTTCTCGTCGTTCCAGGCCACCACCGGGCCGCTGTTCTCACCCGACCAGGCCACCAGCGCGTCGTTGGTGCCACCCGCTTCTTGCGGGGCGACGAGGAAATCGAGGCCCTTGTACTCGAACATCGCCTTGGCCGCCTGCCCCCAGGGGCTCGGATAGCCTTTGACCAACACAATGCGCAGACCATTGGCGCTGATGATTTCTTCGAGCGGGCGGTAATCGATCATCGGCATGCTCCGTTGGGCTATGGGGAAAGTGGCCGGTATCCTACGCCGAAGATCCTCGCTAAATCGAGCAAGCCGCCATGTCCGCTCATTCCGAATCAAGCATCGCCACCGTCATCACTGCCTTGCAGGACACCGAGGCCTTTCACGCGCAGGTGACAGCCCATCAGCATCGTCAACTCGCCGGCAACACCCCGCCATGGCAGGGCACCGGTCTCAAGCTCGAGGCGGGTCAGCACTACAGCGTGTTCGCCAGCGGCCATATTCAATGGTCGCGACGCCATCCCGATCTGCACGGCGGGCCGCGATTTCACCTGTGGGCACGCGTCGCGCCGGGCGGCGCCATCGTCAATCTGCGGCAAGACACCGACAGCTTCATTGCCGATCAAAGTGGCGAACTCGAACTCGGCATCTATATGGGGATGTGGCAGAACGATCGCGGGGATCTGGCGAGCGATCTGGCGGCCTACGCGCGGCTTGAAGGCGCGCTTGAGGTCAGTCTTTTAGTCTGGCGCGGCACCGCCAGCGGAGGACTCGCGGCCCTGCTCGCCGCCGGCGCGGATCACGCGGCGCTGAGCGCTGAACTCAAACACCTTGAGCACCCGCAGACCCCGCCGCCGGGCTGGTCCTATCTCGTGGAAGCGGGTCAGGCCGAGATTTACCGCCAAGCTGAGACCGACAAGGAACAGCCCTGCATTCACCTCACCGGCGCCGACGAACAAGGGATCATCGTGCGCGAGGTCGACTTCCCCTTAACGCCGGACACTCGCCTTTCCTGGCGGTGGCGGGTCGATCAGCATCCGAGTGAAGTGCCCGAAGACACGCCCTATACCCACGACTATGTGTCGGTCGCTGCCGAGTTTGAAGACGGTCGCGACCTCACCTGGATCTGGAGCAGCAGCCTGCCGCTGGGTCATCACTTTGCCTGTCCGATCAAAGCCTGGTCGGCGCGTGAAACGCATTTTGTGGTGCGCAGCGGCGCGAGCGAGTTCGGGCAGTGGGTCGCAGAATCCCGGCCGGTCTACGCCGATGTGGCCGCCGCGATTGGTCCGCCGCCGGCGCGCATCGTGCGCATCTGGCTGATCGTGGTGGCGACCTTTCAGCACGGCAGCTTCGACGCCAGCGTCGCCGAGATCACGCTGCACGAC
>CAMCQE010000041.1 GCA_945876945.1 Klebsiella pneumoniae | reverse complement strand
GTGACGGGCGCAGTTGAGTTGCCGAGCGGCGTTGAGATGGTGATGCCTGGCGACAACATCAAGGTGACGGTGCAGTTGATCAATCCGATTGCGATGGAAGAAGGCTTGCGCTTCGCGATTCGCGAAGGTGGTCGTACCGTCGGTGCCGGCGTAGTCGCCAAAATCATCGCTTAATAGTTAAAAACCCGAGCCAAGAGTTATCGGACGCGCCTCTGGGCGCTCAAGCATTCACCCACCGGCCTAGTGTCGGCAGGATGTAGGTAGTTATATGAATCAGCAGGTCATCAGGATCCGTCTCAAAGCTTTCGATCATCGATTGATCGATCAGTCGACACGGGAAATCGTAGAAACCGCCAAGCGCACCGGCGCGCAGATCCGTGGCCCGATTCCGCTTCCATCGAAGACCGAGAAATTCACGGTGTTGGTTTCGCCGCACGTGGACAAGGATGCGCGGGACCAGTACGAAATCCGGACCCACAAGCGGCTTCTGGACATCGTTAACCCGACTGATAAAACCGTTGACGCGCTGATGAAACTCGACCTCGCCGCTGGCGTGGACGTCCAAATCAAGCTGAACTAAGAGCAAACGCCATGGCACTCGGACTAATTGGACGCAAGTTGGGCATGACACGCGTGTATACAGAAGAAGGCGCTGCCATCCCTGTGACCGTCGTGGAAGTTGAACCCAATCGCGTCATGCGCGTAAAAACGCCGGAAAGCGACGGTTATCGAGCCGTACAGGTCACCACCGGCGGGAAGCATCGTAATCGCATCTCAAAGCCTGAAGGCGGGGAGTTCGCAAAGATCTCTGTCGAGGTCGGTCGCGGGCTGTGGGAGTTCCGCCTTGCGGATAGCGAAGGCGAAGATCTTCAGGCGGGCGGCGAAGTGCGGGTGGACCTGTTCGAACAGGGTACCTTCGTTGATGTCACCGGGGTCACAATCGGTAAAGGCTTCGCGGGCACGATCAAGCGGCACAATTTTTCGATGGGTGATGCGACCCACGGTAACTCCCTGTCGCACCGCGCCCCGGGCTCTATCGGTCAGCGTCAGACGCCAGGTCGAGTAATCAAGGGCAAGCGCATGTCTGGCCACATGGGCGACAAGCAACGCACCATACAGCGCCTGCAGGTGGTGAGGGTGGATAACGACCGCAACCTGCTATTGATCAAGGGAGCCCTCCCTGGCGCGCGTGGCGGCGACGTCCTTATCAAGCCCAGCGTCAAAGCGAAGAATTGAAGGTACTCACCATGGATCTCCAACTACACTCATTTGACGGTGGCGGTGTCACCGGCTCTGTAGCGGTTGATGAAACCGTTTTTGGCCAGCCTTATCGAGAGGGCTTGGTTCATCAGGTGGTCACCGCCTATTTCGCGGCGGCCCGTGCGGGCACGAAGGCCCAGAAGACGCGCGCCGAAGTGCGAGGCGGCGGGCGCAAGCCTTGGAAACAAAAGGGCTCTGGTCAGGCGCGAGCAGGCACCACTCGTGGGCCACTGTGGAGAACTGGCGGTCGGGCGTTCGCGGCGCGTCCGCGCAACTACGAGCAAAAGGTCAACCGCAAAATGTACCGCGGGGCGATCCGCTCCATCTTGTCGGAATTGATTCGCCAAGACCGAATGAAGGTAGTGGACGATATCCTTGTCGACGTCGTGAAAACCAAGGCGTTGGCGTTGCGACTGGCCACCCACGGGGCCGGGTCGACGTTGCTGATTTCGAATGACGTATCGGAGCAGCTTTATTTGTCCGTGAGAAACCTCCGTCAGGTGGGGCTCTCGGAAGTGGAGACGATTGATCCAGCATTGTTGATCTCGTTCGACAAAGTGCTGATCTCGCAAGCGGCCATTCAGAGCCTGCAGGAGCGCCTGTCATGAACGAAGAAAGAATGTTGCAGATTCTTGTGGCTCCCCAGATGTCTGAAAAGGCCGTGCGGTTGTCGGCTGAGAGCCAGTATGTTTTCAAGGTCGCAAACGACGCCACAAAGCCAGAAATTCGCACCGCCGTTGAAAAACTCTTCAGCGTCGAAGTCAAATCTGTTCGCGTGCTGAACGTCCGCGCCGACAGCACAAATTTCCGTGGCCGCCCCGGTAGCCACTCGGCCTGGAAAAAAGCCTACGTGACGCTGAAGCCGGGGTTTACGTTACCCCTGCTCGGCGCCGCCTAACTGGAAGTAACTGACCATGGCGATTATTAAAGCAAAACCAACGTCCCCGGGTCGCCGTGGCGTGGTGAAGGTCGTGACGCCCGAATTGCATAAGGGCCGACCATTTCAAGCGTTGCTGGAACGGCGCTCCGAGAACGGTGGCCGGAATAATGCGGGTCGAATTACCGTGCGGCACCGCGGTGGTGGGCACAAGCATCATTACCGCATTGTTGACTTTGTCCGCCGTAAAGACGGCATTCCGGCGAAGGTTGAACGCTTGGAGTACGACCCGAACCGGTCGGCTCATATTGCCTTGCTGCTATACGCTGACGGTGAGCGGCGCTACATCATTGCGCCGAAAGGCTTGGCCGTCGGGCAAACCGTGCGTTCTGGTGTAGACAGTCCCATTCAGGCCGGGAACTGCCTGCCGTTGCGGAATATCCCAGTGGGCGCCGTGGTTCATTGCGTCGAACTGAAGCCCGGTAAGGGTGCGCAGATCGGGCGCAGCGCCGGGGCTGGCATCCAGTTCGTTGCGCGCGAGGGGGCCTACGCAACGCTCCGTCTTCGCTCGGGTGAAATGCGCAGGGTCGCCATTGACTGTCGTGCAGTGATTGGCGAGGTGGGCAACACTGAGCACTCGCTCCGGCAGTTGGGCAAAGCGGGTGCCAAACGTTGGCGCGGGATTCGGCCCACGGTGCGCGGCGTTGCGATGAACCCTGTCGACCATCCTCATGGTGGTGGCGAAGGCCGTACTTCCGGTGGGCGTCATCCAGTCAGTCCTTGGGGGCAGCCCACCAAGGGATATAAGACACGAACCAACAAGCGCACCGATGGAATGATCGTGCGTCGCCGCGACAAGCGGTAATAGTGGAGTAGCGGCATGCCTCGTTCGATTAAAAAAGGTCCGTTCATTGATCATCACCTCGTTAAAAAGGTGGAGACGGCGCGGGCCAACAGTGACAAGCGCCCGATCAAGACCTGGTCGCGTCGCTCGATGGTGACGCCGGAGATGATCGGCCTGACGATTGCCGTTTATAACGGTCGCCAGCACATGCCGGTTTTCGTCTCGGAGAACATGATCGGCCACAAGTTGGGCGAGTTCTCCCCGACGCGGACCTTCCGCGGCCATCAGGCTGATAAAAAGACTAAGTAACCGGAAGGAACTATCCACAATGGCTACTACAGCTAAGTTGCGACAAGCGCGCATTACGCCACAAAAGGCGAGACTTGTTGCCGACCAGATTCGCGGACTACCGGTTGACAAGGCTATCAATCTGCTGACTTTTAGCAATAAAAAAGCCGCGACTCTGATTAAAAAAGTTCTCGAGTCCGCAATCGCCAATGCCGAGCATAACGATGGCGCCGACGTCGACGAGCTGAAGGTGAAGACAATCATGGTAGACGAGGGTCCTATCATGAAGCGTTTCATGCCGCGAGCCCGCGGCCGTGCCAACCAGATTTTCAAGCGCACCAGCCACGTTACCGTGGTGGTCGAAGAGGCGGGACGTTAATTCATGGGCCAGAAAGTACATCCATACGGCATACGCCTGGGCGTCATCAAAGATTGGACGTCTACTTGGTATGCAGACAACCGTCGCTATGCGGATTACCTGAATTCAGACATCGCGGTGCGGCAGTTCCTCAAGAAGAAGCTCGCACACGCGTCGGTGAGTCGCATCCAAATCGAACGACCTGCACACAACGCGCGCATAATCATTCATACTGCTCGGCCCGGCATCGTTATCGGTAAGAAGGGCGAGGACATTGAGTCTCTGCGAAAGCAGGTGTCCGCGCTGATGAAAATCCCTGCGCACATCAGCGTCGAGGAAATTCGCAAGCCTGAGCTGGATTCCTATCTGGTCGCTGAATCGGTCGCGCAGCAGCTGGAGCGACGCATTATGTTCCGCCGGGCGATGCGTCGGGCGGTGTCCAATGCGATGCGTCTGGGCGCGTTGGGTATCAAGATTAACGTCGCTGGGCGTCTGAACGGCGCTGAAATCGCGAGAACCGAATGGTACCGCGAGGGCCGCGTGCCCCTTCACACCCTGCGCGCCGATATCGACTACGGTTTTGCAGAAGCACATACGACCTACGGCGTGATCGGCGTCAAGGTCTGGATTTTCAAAGGCGAAGTGCTCAGTCGCGCCGACCTCGGCAAGGCCGATGCCGCTACTGACGCCGTAGCGGGATAAGGGAGTAAGCGAGATGCTACAACCTAAGAACACGAAATACAGGAAACAGCACAAGGGCCGTAATACCGGCCTTGCGCAGCGCGGGAGCGACGTGTCGTTCGGCGAGTTCGGCCTGAAGGCTACCTCGCGAGGCGCCCTCACAGCGCGCCAGATTGAGGCCGCACGCCGGTGCATAACGCGCACGGTTAAGCGCGGCGCGCGAGTTTGGATTCGCGTATTCCCGGATAAGCCCATTAGTAAGAAGCCGCTCGAAGTGCGTATGGGTAGCGGTAAGGGCGGCGTGGAGTTTTGGGTGTGCCGAATCAAGCCCGGCATGGTGTTGTATGAGATGGAAGGCGTAGACGAGAGCGTTGCCCGCGAAGCGTTTCGTCTAGCCGGCGCCAAGTTGCCGGTGCGGACGACCTTTGCCTCACGGAAGGTGATGTGATGAAAGCGAAAGACTTACGCGAAAAGACGCCAGACGAGTTAAACGCGCTCGTACTGGAAAAACGCCGGGAGCAATTCAACGCACGGATGCAGCGCGGTTCAGGCGCGGAAGTGCGTCCGGACGCACTGCGGACCGCCCGCCGGGACATCGCCCGGATTAAAACTATTTTGACCGAGAAGACCCGGAGCGCCTGATGGAGACTGCGACCAAAACCAAGCGGACTCTCACCGGCCAAGTGGTGAGCACGAAGATGGACAAAACCATTGCTGTGCTGATCGAACGCCAGGTAGAGCACCCGATCTACAAAAAGTATCTGCGTAAGTCCACAAAGCTGCTGGCTCACGATGAGAACGGAGATTGCGCGGAAGGCGACGTCGTCGCTATTGAAGAATGTCGGCCGTTGTCCAAGCGGAAAGCTTGGCGTCTGCAGCGCGTGATCACTCGCGCTAACGTCGTCTAAAACCAACCAGCGGCCAGCGGAGTAGAAACTCATGATTCAAATGCAAACGATGCTCGACGCGGCGGACAACAGTGGCGCCCGCCGCCTCATGTGCATCAAAGTGCTTGGCGGCTCGCACCGTCGTTACGCCCATGTCGGTGATGTGATTAAAGTCAGCATCAAAGACGCCATTCCGCGTGGCAAGGTGAAGAAGGGCGATGTCTTCAATGCTGTGGTGGTTCGAACACGCAAGGGCGTTCGTCGTCCTGACGGTTCGGTCATCCGATTCGACGGTAATGCGGCGGTGTTGCTCGACAAACAATTACAGCCGATTGGGACTCGCATCTTCGGACCGGTGACACGTGAACTGCGCGGTGAACGCTTCATGCGCATCGTCTCGCTTGCGCCCGAAGTGCTGTAAGCCAGGATATCAATGTCATGATGAAAATTCGCAAAGGCGATGAGGTCTACATCCTCACCGGCAAGGACAAGGGCAAGCGCGGGAAAATCCTGCAGGTTATGCCTACCTCCGAAAAGGTCCTCGTCGAGGGCGTGAATATGGTGAAGCGCCACACCAAGCCTAATCCGACGACCGGTGCGCCTGGTTCCATCGTTGAGAAGGAAGCTCCAGTTCATCGCTCAAACGTTGCGCTGTTCAACCCCAACACGTCTAAGCCCGACCGGGTTTCCGTCAAGACGCTTGAGGATGGGCGAAAGGTGCGAGTCTTTAAATCAAACAACGAAGTCGTTGACGTCTGAGCGACACGAGAATCGAGACCATGGCCAGATTGCAGGAATTCTACCGGGAGAAGGTCGTCGCACAGCTAATGGAGCAGTTTAAGTACGGCTCCGTCATGGAAGTGCCGCGTATCACCAAAGTGACCATCAACATGGGGCTTGGTAAGGCGCTTGGCGACAAGAAAATTTTGGAGAACGCGGTAAAAGAACTCGCGGATATCTCCGGCCAGAAGCCGGTGGTGACCAAAGCGCGCAAGTCGATCGCGGCTTTCAAGCTGAGAGAAGGTTGGGCCGTGGGCGCCAAGGTGACATTGCGTCGCGATCGCATGTATGAGTTTCTTGACCGCCTGATCAACGTTGCGATGCCACGAATCCGTGACTTCCGTGGGGTGAACGGTCGTGCGTTCGACGGTCAAGGCAACTACACGCTTGGGGTTAAAGAGCAGATCATCTTTCCCGAAATCGAGTACGACAAAGTCGATGCGATTCGCGGTATGGACATTTGCATCTCGACCACGGCGAAGACTGACGACGAGGGCCGCGCGTTGCTGTTGGCCTTCCAATTCCCGCTGAGAGGACAAGCCAATGGCTAAGACTTCAATGATTAACCGCGAGCACAAGCGCATTGCACTGTCGAAGCAGTTCGCAGCCAAGCGCGCGGTACTCAAGGAAACGATCACAGACATGAAGCGATCGCCTGAAGAGCGTGACGCGGCGCGAATCAAGCTTCAGAAACTGCCGCGCGATTCTAGTCCTTCCAGAATTCGTAACCGTTGCCGGCTCACGGGTCGCGCGCATGGCTACTATCGGAAATTCGGACTGGGGCGTAACGAGCTCCGCCGTCTGGCGATGGAAGGCCACATCCCCGGGCTCGTGAAGTCCAGTTGGTAATTGGCTCCGAGCCGAAGAAAAGTAAAAGGTTAGACCGACCATGAGCATGCAAGATCCAATCGCCGACATGTTTGTCCGCATCCGCAATGCGCAGGCGCGGGCGAAGCGGGAGACGCTGGTCCCCGCTTCCAAGCAGAAAGCGGCGATTGCAAAGGTTCTGAAAGACGAGGGTTATATCTCGGATTACCGGCTCGACGAGTCCGATACTCACCCGAATATCGTTATTGAGCTTAAGTATTACCAAGGCCGACCGGTAATCGAAAAGATTGAACGCGTCAGTCGCCCAGGCCTTCGGGTTTACAAGACGACTGATAAACTGCCCAAAATTGTCGGAGGGCTCGGTATTGCGATCGTGTCCACGTCGAAGGGCCTCATGACCGACCGCGACGCTCGTGCTCAAGGCATTGGCGGCGAAGTACTCTGCTCGGTTTACTAGAGAGCAAGCCATGTCACGCGTAGCAAAAAAACCGATCAATCTGCCCTCCGGCGTGAAAGTCGACGTCAACGGGCAGTCCGTCAACGTCAATGGTCCGAAGGGAACGCTCTCGCACGTACTGCACAGCGAAGTTGGCATCGCGATCGACGGCGATGTTTTGAGCGTTATTCCTCGCAGCGAAGCGTCAGGCTCCCGAGCACAGGCTGGAACCGCTCGCGCACTGCTCTCCAATATGGTGGAAGGAGTTGCAAAAGGCTTCGAGCAGAAACTTGAAATCGTCGGGGTGGGGTATCGCGCACAGGCGAAGGGCCCGATTTTGAGTCTCACGCTCGGGTTCTCGCACCCGGTCGATTTTCCAGTACCCGACGGAATCACGATTGAAACGCCAACTCAAACCGAAATCCTGGTTAAGGGCGTGGACAAGCAAAAAGTCGGTCAGGTAGCGGCGAATATCCGCGCCTACCGCCGCCCCGAACCCTATAAGGGCAAGGGTGTGAAGTACGCAGGTGAGAAGATCCTGCGCAAAGAGGCGAAGAAGACCTGAGCGATATGCCATGAACAAAAAGGAATCTCGTCAACGTCGAGCCAAATCGGCCCGCCGTCACATCAAGGAACTGGGCGCGACGCGCTTGAGTATCCATCGGACGCCACGTCACATCTACGCGCAGGTCTTTACCGCAGATGGGAGTCAGGTCTTGGCCTGCGCTTCGTCCTTGGAAAAAGAGATGCGCGACAGTTTGGACCATGGTGGCAATGTCCAGGCGGCTGCTGCCGTCGGAAAGCTGGTCGCGGAACGCGCACTAGCAGCGGGCATCGAATCGGTAGCGTTTGACCGCGCCGGATTCAGGTATCACGGCCGCGTAAAAGCGCTGGCTGACGCGGCCCGCGAAAGCGGCCTCAAGTTCTAACTCCGGATTCTGGTGAATTTATGAGCGCAAACGACGGCATGGGCGATAGCCCGGAAGGCTTTCAGGAAAAACTCGTAGCCGTAAACCGGGTAGCGAAGGTCGTGAAAGGTGGTCGTATCTTCGGATTCGCCGCCCTCACGGTCGTTGGCGACGGCGCGGGCCGGGTCGGCATGGGGCGTGGCAAAGCTCGAGAGGTTCCGGCCGCCATTCAAAAGGCGCTGGAAAACGCCCGCAGAAACATGAGCAGCATCGCGTTAAACGGCGACACATTGCAGTATCCGCTAACAGGTGAGCACGGTGCGGCTAAGGTCTACATGCAGCCTGCCTCGCAGGGTACCGGCATCATCGCCGGAGGTCCGATGCGCGCGGTGTTTGAAGTGCTTGGGGTACACAACGTCCTCGCCAAGTGCATTGGCTCTTCGAACCCGATCAATGTAGTTCGAGCCACGATCAAGGGCTTGCAGGGCATGTCGGCGCCGGACTACGTCGCTTCCAAGCGCGGTAAGACCGTCGAAGAGATTCGAGGCTAAGCCATGACAGACGTCAAAACACTGAGAGTCACACTGGTCAAGAGCGTGTCGGGCAGGCTGGAGAGCCACCGGGCGTGTGTTAGAGGCCTAGGGCTTCGCCGGATGCACCACACCGTTGAGGTGGCAGACACGCCTGCCAACCGCGGCATGGTCAATCAGATTCACTACCTATTAGAAATTGAAGAGGCCTGAAAATGCGCCTGAATGACATCAAACCAGCACCTGGCTCGAAGAAGCCTCGCAAACGTCTGGGCCGTGGGATTGGGTCTGGCTTGGGCAAGACAGCGGGTCGAGGCCACAAGGGCCAGCATGCCCGTGCCGGCGGCTACCACAAGGTTGGGTTCGAAGGCGGTCAGATGCCGCTCCAGCGCCGTTTGCCAAAATTCGGGTTCACATCGCACGCCGCGCTCGGCCGGGATGAGATACGCCTTGAAGAGCTCAACCAATTCGAGGGGGAAACCGTTGATTTGCTGTCGTTGCGGGCCGCGGGCCTGATTAACAACGCTACCGTTGAGGTCAAGATAATTGCCAAGGGCACGATCAGCCGTGCGTTGGTTGTGAAAGGGGTCAAGGTAACGAAGGGCGCGCAAATTGCCATTGAGACCGCCGGAGGGCGCGTCGAAGCGTAATCCTGTGGCAACGGCATCAAAAAAACCCCCGGTTCAGTCTGGTGCGCACCTCACCGAGTTGTACTCTCGGTTGTGGTTCTTGCTGGGCGCGCTGGTGGTATTTCGCATTTGCTCCCACATCCCGGTGCCAGGAATAAATCCCGTTGCGTTAGCAACAATGTTCGACCAGCAGCGTGGGACTATTCTGGACATGTTTAACATGTTCTCCGGGGGCGCCCTTGAGAGGTTCTCGGTTATCGCGCTGGGTGTGATGCCCTATATCTCTGCGTCCATCATTCTCCAACTGCTCACGTTCGTGCATCCCAGGCTGGTGCAGTTAAAGAAAGAAGGGGAAACGGGGCGTCGGATCATCAATCAGTACACTCGGTATGCGACCGTGGGTCTCGCCACGTTTCAGGCCTTCGGCATTGCAGTAATGCTGGAGCAGCAGACAGCGGCGGGTATGAGCTTGGTGTTACATCCGGGTATCGCTTTCAAGATCACCTGTGTGACCACTCTGGTGGCCGGCACTCTCTTCCTGATGTGGCTCGGAGAGCAGATCACCGAACGCGGCGTCGGGAACGGGATTTCAATGTTGATTTTTGCTGGCATCGCGGCTGGTTTGCCCCAAGCGATAGGCGGGACCATAGAATTGGCGCGCACCGGTGAGATGCATCTGTTCTTGATCTTCGCGCTATTAGCCATGGTAATTGTGGTCACTGGCTTCGTCGTGTTCGTCGAGCGAGGCCAGCGCCGGATCACGGTCAACTATGCGAAGCAGCAGCGCGGGCCCCAAAGCTTTTCGGCCCCCAGTAGTTATATTCCGCTAAAGCTCAACATGTCGGGCGTGATTCCGCCCATTTTCGCCTCTAGCATCATCCTGTTCCCGAGTACCGTCGCGGGCTGGTTCGGGAACTCGGAGGGAATGGTGTGGCTGCGTGACATCGCTAGCACTCTGTCGCCGGGGCAGCCGATCTACGTCATGCTTTACGCAGTAGCGATAGTGTTCTTCGCTTTCTTCTACACCGCCATAGTCTTCAACCCTCGCGAGACCGCCGACAATCTTAAGAAGCAGGGTGCTTTGGTTCCCGGCATCAGGCCTGGCGAGCAGACTGCGCGATATGTCGATAGTGTTCTGACACGTCTCACGGCCGCCGGTGCCGTGTATATCGCGTTAGTCTGTCTGCTGCCTGAGTTCCTCATCCTGGAGTTCAGCGTGCCGTTTTACTTCGGCGGGACCTCACTGCTGATTATCGTCGTCGTAATTATGGATTTCATTGCGCAGGTTCAGGCCCATCTGACCACGCATCAATACGCAGGCCTGCTGCGCAAAGCGAATCTCAAGGGCTACGGCCGCCGTTGAGATCCAGAACGAGGATAGAGCCATGAAAGTACGAGCATCCATCAAACCGCTATGCCGCAACTGCCGCGTGATTCGGCGCAAAGGCACGGTCCGGATCATTTGTAAGGATCCCCGGCACAAGCAGCGCCAGGGTTAAGAACCAGTTTAACGAGGTCATAAATCAATGGCGCGTGTAGCGGGAGTTAACATCCCAGACAGAAAACATTCGGTGATCGCCCTCACCCATATTTACGGTATTGGATCAACCCGCGCCCGCATGATTTGCGACGCTGCCAAGGTTGCGCCAGACGCGAAAATCAAGGACTTGACCGAAGAGCAGATGGAAGCGCTCCGCGCTGAAGTCGGCCGGTATACGGTTGAAGGCGATCTTCGTCGGGAAGTATCCATGAGCATCAAACGCTTGATGGATTTGGGCAGCTACCGTGGTCTCAGGCACCGCCGTGGTCTCCCTGTGAGAGGGCAACGCACCCGTACGAACGCGCGCACGCGCAAGGGTCCACGTCGAGGGGTAGTCAAGAAATGATCGGTCAGGGTAAAGCGTAATGGCGACACAGCAAGGCGCTGCGGCAAAGGCCCGTAAGCGAACTAAAAAGAACGTGGTTGAGGGCGTGGCGCATATCCACGCCTCCTTCAACAACACGATCATCACGATCACCGACCGGCAGGGAAACACGCTCGCTTGGGCTACAGCCGGCGGTAGCGGGTTCCGGGGCTCGCGCAAAAGTACGCCTTTCGCTGCCCAGGTGGCCGCAGAGAAGCTGTCACGCGTGATCGACGAATTCGGTACGCAAACGCTTGATGTGTTCGTGAAAGGCCCCGGGCCGGGACGCGAGTCCGCAGTGCGGGCGCTTAACTCGGCGGGATTCAAGATTACGAACATCACTGACGTTACCCCCATCCCGCACAACGGGTGCCGGCCGCCGAAGAAGCGCCGCGTCTAAGCATCAAGGATTAATGGAATGGCGAGATATCTCGGACCAAAGTGCAAGCTGAGTCGCAGACTCGGCACGGACCTGTCGTTAAAGGGCCGCGCGCGTTCACTCGAATCAAAATGTAAACTGGACAAGCCGCCGGGGCAGCACGGGGATAAGAAGAATCGCCGGCAGTCGGACTATGCAACGCAGCTGCTGGAAAAGCAGAAGCTTCGCTATATCTACGGTTTGCTAGAACGGCAGTTCCGGAACTACTACGCGACCGCCGCGCGCCGGAAGGGCGCTACCGGTGAGAACCTTCTCCAATTGCTCGAATGCCGCTTGGATAACGTCGTCTACCGGATGGGATTTGGCACCACTCGCGCTGAAGCTCGTCAGCTGGTGAGCCACCGTGCAGTGATGGTCAACGGACACGTGGTCAACATTCCGTCTTACCAGGTAGGTCCCAGCGACATAGTCGCCATTCGGGAGCGGGCCAAGTCACAGACACGTATCGTTGACGCGCTGACGGTTGCCGAACAAATGGGCTTCCCGGAGTGGCTGGATGTAGACGTTAAGAAGATGCAGGGCATTTTCAAATCTGTGCCAGAACGTGGCGATCTCCCCGCCGAGATCAACGAATCCCTCGTAGTTGAGTTGTACTCGAAGTAACAGGGTAGCTGAAGGAAATATTCATGCTCGCAGCGGTTAGCGAATTGTTGAAGCCGAAAATCGTTGATGTCCAATCCCTGGGCCTCAACGCGGCAAAAATTACGATTGAACCTCTTAATCGAGGCTTCGGTCACACGCTCGGTAACGCCTTGCGCCGCGTCCTGCTGTCCTCTATGACAGGAGCAGCAGTGGTCGAAATTGAGATTGAGAATGTCCTCCACGAGTACACGACCATTGAGGGCGTGCAGGAAGATGTCACCGACATTCTTTTGAATCTGAAGGGCTTGGCAATCAGGATGCATACCCGCGACGAAGCCACCCTGACCCTGAATAAAAAAGGGCCCGGGGCTGCGGTTGCGGGAGATATCCTGGTCGACCACGACGTTGAGATAGTTGATCCGCACTATCACATTGCAGGACTTGGCGTTAACGGCGAGCTCAACATGACGCTGAAAATTGCCCGGAGTCGGGGCTATCAGCCCGCTTTGGCGCGAGAGACTCCGGACGAGACGACTGACAGCTCGATTGGCAAGTTGAAGCTCGATGCTTCTTTCAGCCCGGTTCGCCGGGTCGCCTACGAGGTGCAGAGTGCGCGCGTCGAGCAGCAGACCAACCTCGACAAGCTGATTATCACCATCGAGACTAACGGGACGATCGATCCGGAGTTTGCCGTTCGCGAGGCGGCGACGATTTTGCGGAATCAGCTCTCCGTGTTCGTTGATCTGGAGGGGGGGCAGGTCGCTCAGCCAGCCGTTACTGGCGGCGTGGTTGTTGACCCCATCCTCACTCGCTCGATTGACGATCTGGAGCTAACGGTTCGGTCCGCCAACTGCCTCAAGGCCGAGAGTATTTACTACATCGGCGATCTGATTCAGCGGACTGAGGTGGAACTCCTCAAGACGCCTAATCTCGGCAAGAAATCGCTAACCGAAATTAAAGATGTGCTGGCCGCGCGTGGACTCTCGCTCGGAATGCGCCTGGAAAACTGGCCGCCGAAGGGCCTTTACGAGCATGAGCGCCTGTCGAACTAACAGGCCGGAACAGAGGTAGAAGAAGATGAGGCACCAAAACGCCGGGCGGCACCTGAGCCGCACTAGCTCACATCGAAAAGCGATGTTCAAGAACATGGCGGCGTCCTTGATCCACCATGAGATCATTCGCACCACACTGCCTAAGGCTAAGGAACTTCGCCGAGAGGCCGAGCCACTGATTACCTTGGCAAAGGTCGACTCGGTGGCGAACCGTCGACTGGCGTTTACCCGGCTGCGCGACCGCGAAGCGGTGACAAAGCTGTTCAACCTGCTCGGGCCGCGGTTTCAGACCAGACCCGGTGGATACACGCGGATCCTTAAGTGCGGCTTCCGACCTGGAGACTGCGCACCGATGGCATTTATCGAATTGCTCGACCGCCCTGCCGCTACTGCTGGCGCGGACGAGTAAGGCCCTGCCTTAAACCGCGGGCCTGAATTCAGGCCCGCTGTCTGATTTCGAAGCTTTAAGAAAGCATCTCCTTCAACAGCTCGTTGAGCTGTAGCGGGTTGGCTTTCCCCTGTGAGCGCTTCATCACCTGCCCCACAAAATAGCCAAAGACTTTGTCTTTGCCTGAGCGGTACTGGGCGACTTGTGCCGGGCTTTCTTGAATCACCTGTGCAATCAAAGCTCGAACGGCGTCACTGTCGTTGAGTTGGCGCAGACCCTTCTGGTCAATTAACGCGTCCACCTCTCCCTCGAGATTCCACAAGGCCTCAAAGAGCTGTTTGGCGAGGTTGCCGGAGAGAGTGCCGTCGATAATCCGCTTGATGAGTGCGCCTAGACGCTCAGGCGTGATTGGGCAGGCTTCGATGCCTAAGCCGTGCCGATTGAGATTGGCGGCAAGTTCTCCATTGATCCAATTAGCGGATTGTCGCGGGTCGCCCGAGGCCTGAACCAGCGCTTCGAAGTACTCTGCGAGCGAGCGGTCCGCCGCCAACGTTCGCGCATCGTCTATCGTCAACGCGAATTCTGTGACGTAGCGGTCGCGCCGGGCCCACGGCAGCTCCGGAAGCGCGCGTCGAATCGTGTCGATGTGGGACTGGCTGACAAGGATTGGCAGCAAATCCGGGTCAGGAAAGTAACGATAATCGTGTGCGTCCTCCTTGCTACGCATGCTCCTCGTTTCATGCTTGTCTGGATCGTACAGGCGAGTTTCCTGCACCACTTTGCCGCCGCTCTCGATCAAATCAATCTGGCGTTCCACCTCAAACTCGATGGCCCGCTCAACAAACCGGAAGGAGTTGATGTTCTTGATTTCGGCGCGCGTGCCGAACGTATCGCTACCCAAGGGCCGAACCGAGACGTTAGCGTCGCAGCGAAAAGACCCTTCCTGCATGTTGCCGTCGCAGATCCCGAGGTAGCGCACCAGCGCATGCATTGCGCGCATATAGGCGACGGCTTCCTCTGGTGACCGCATGTCCGGCTCAGTGACGACTTCCAACAGCGGTGTGCCCGCACGGTTGAGATCGATGGCGGTATATCCCGGAAACGCATCGTGCATTGACTTGCCGGCATCCTCTTCCAGATGAGCGCGCGTGATGCCTATGGTTTTCGTCTCTCCGCTCGGCAGGCTAATCTCTATCCGACCGTCCGCGACGATGGGCTCCTCGTATTGGCTAATCTGGTAGCCCTTTGGCAGGTCTGGATAAAAATAATTTTTACGCGCGAAGATCGATGCGGGCGCGATCTTGGCGTCGAGCGCTAAGCCGAGGGTGATAGCCATATCGACCACCCGTGCGTTCAGCACGGGCAGCACGCCCGGCAGGCCCAAATCCACTGTGCACGCCTGTGTATTCTGCTCGGCGCCATACCGAGTCGGTGCGCCCGAAAAAATCTTGCTCCCCGCCGCAAGCTGAACGTGAATTTCCAGCCCGATAACCGTTTCCCAGCGCATGCGTTTATTCCGCGGCGACCGGCATTCGGGAATGCCAGTCGGTGTGTTGTTGAAACTGATGGGCGACCTGCAGGATCCGCCGCTCGTCAAAATAATTGCCGATCAGCTGCAGTCCCACCGGAAGCCCATCTACAAAGCCTCCCGGCATGGAGAGGCCCGGCAGTCCGGCAAGATTCACGCCGGTGGTATAGATGTCCGACAGATACATCGTCAGCGGGTCGGCCACGTTCTCGCCCAACGCGAAAGCCGTGTTGGGCGTAGTCGGGCCCAGTAGCACATCAACACCGCTGAAGGCCGCCACGAAATCTTGTTGAATAAGTCGCCGCAACTGCTGGGCTTTGCGATACCAGGCCTCGTAATAGCCTGCCGAGAGTACGTACGTGCCTACCAGGATGCGGCGCTTGACCTCCTCGCCGAATCCTTCTGCGCGGCTACGCGAATAGAGGTCCGCCAGATCGACCGGATTCTCACAACGATGCCCGAACCGAACGCCGTCGTAGCGTGAAAGATTGGAGGACGCCTCAGCGCTCGCCACCACGTAATACGCGGGCACAGCCACACCCGCGTGCGGCAGGGACACTTCCTTAATTGACGCCCCGAGCTGCTGCAGCGTGGTGGTCGCTGCATCGACGCAAGCACGAATCGCCGGGGACAGGCCCGCGTCCATGAACTCGCTGGGCACCCCGACCTTCAATCCCGACAGCGGCTTGCTGAGGTCGGCCATGAAATTCTCGGGAGCCCGCTCGATCGAAGTGGCGTCTCGTCGGTCAGCACCCGCCATTGCGTTGAGCATGAGGGCCAAATCCTCGGCCGTCAGCGCCATCGGTCCGCCCTGATCAAGGCTAGACGCAAACGCAATCATTCCCCATCGCGAGACGCGACCGTAGGTGGGTTTGAGCCCGGTAACGCCACAAAGCGCGGCAGGCTGGCGAATCGAGCCCCCGGTGTCGGTGCCCGTTGCGACAGGGGCGAGACGGGCGGAAACCGCGGCCGCCGAGCCGCCCGAAGAGCCGCCAGGGACGCGATTGGTGTCCCAAGGGTTACGCGCCGGCCCGAACCAGCTTGTTTCATTCGACGAGCCCATGGCGAACTCGTCCATATTGGTCTTGCCGAGCATTACCATGCCGGCTGCATGCAGACGTTCAACCACGGTGGCGTCATAGGGCGCCTGCCACTGAGCCAGCATCCGCGACGCACAGGTCGTGTTAATTCCCTTCGTGCAGAAAATGTCTTTGTTGGCGTAGGGAATGCCAAGCAGCGGACTGTTTTCGCCCGCTGCGCGGCGACGATCCGCTTCTGCGGCTTGCGCGAGCGCAAAGTCCGGACAAACGGTGATGAAGCTGTTGAACTGGCCATCAAGGCGGTTGATTCGCTCAAGATAATGCTGGGTTAACTCAACGCTGCTGAATTGGCCTTCGGCCAGCGCGGCCGACTGTGCGGCGAGCGTTTGCGGGATCACGGAATTCGTCATTCAATCACCCGTGGCACCAGGTAATAACCATTCTCCACCAGCGGCGCGCCGGCTTGCAGCTGGTCGCGGTCTACAGCCTCTGAAACGGCGTCTTCGCGGAGACGTCCGATTGTGTCTATGGCGTGCGCCAGCGGACGTACCGAGTCTGTATTGACCTCGCCGATGAGGCTGAAATGCGCGAGGATTCCCGAAAGTTGCGCGGCATAGGTCTCCGCTTCGTGGTCTGCGATCTGTAGCCGCGCAAGGCGCGCGACGCGCAGTAAATCGGTCGTGCTGAGGCTCATGCACCGAACTCGTTATCTATTGAAAGTGAAGGCAAAACCGAACTCTTGTCAGCTTGCCGAACCAGCGGTCGGCTGTTAGATTACAAGTCGATTTTATTGACGCGTCGCGCAGCTCACTCGGGCTCGTCATGGCGAGAGCCGGGACCGCAAAGCGCGCGAAGCGTCAACGCAGTCTATCACGACCCTTTCAGGTCTGTCGGTCTTCCAATCCAGCCCGAACGCGCTACGCCAAGCGTCGTCGTAGTTCTTTCCCGTCCGAGGGGCGCACAGAATGTTCAAAATGCTCAGAGGCATGTTTTCCAATGACCTGTCCATCGACTTGGGCACGGCCAACACGCTCATTTATGTCCGTGGCAAAGGTATCGTTCTGAATGAACCTTCCGTCGTCGCGATTCGTCGCGGCAAAGATTCCGGGTCCAAACAAATCGCCGCGGTCGGCATCGAAGCAAAGCGCATGTTGGGGCGTACGCCGGGCCATATCGAAGCCATCAGACCCTTGAAAGACGGCGTCATCGCCGACTTCACCGTCACCGAAAAAATGCTCCAGCATTTCATTCGAAAAGTGCACGGCAATTCCATGTTCAAGCCTAGTCCTCGCGTACTCGTGTGCGTGCCGTGTGGCTCAACTCAAGTTGAACGGCGCGCGATCCGCGAGTCTGCGGAAGGTGCCGGCGCTCGCGAGGTGTATCTGATTGAAGAACCGATGTCGGCCGCGATCGGCGCCGGCATGCCGGTCAGCGATGCCAGCGGTTCCATGGTGCTTGATATCGGTGGTGGAACCACGGAAGTTGCGGTGATCTCTCTTAACGGCATCGTCTATTCAGACTCTGTCCGCATCGGCGGCGATCGCTTTGACGACGCTATCGTGAACTACGTGCGCCGCAACTACGGCAGCCTTATTGGCGACGCCACCGCGGAGCGAATCAAGCATGAAATTGGTTGCGCCTACCCGAGTAACGAAGTCCGCGAAATCGAAATCAAAGGCCGCAATCTGGCCGAAGGTTTGCCGCGCAGTTTTACGCTCAACAGCAACGAAATTCTTGAGGCCCTGCAGGAACCTCTGCAGGGAATCGTTCAGGCCGTAAAGACCGCTCTCGAAAAAACGCCGCCAGAACTCGGCTCCGACGTTGCCGAACGCGGCATGGTGCTCACCGGTGGTGGGGCCTTGCTGAGAGACCTCGACCGTTTGCTGATTGAAGAAACCGGATTGCCGGTGCTGGTTGCTGAAGACCCGCTGACCTGCGTGGCGCGCGGGGGTGGCCGGGTGCTGGAAATGATCGAGGAGCACGGGCCCGAAATTCTCGCGCTTGAATAGCGCTGACCGCGCTTCCAGCGAGATAAGGAGCGAGCGATCAAGCCGCTGTTTACAGACGCTACCGCGCCTACCGCGCGCTTTGTCGCCTGCGTGATTGTGTCATTTCTGCTGATTTCGATTGACCACGCCCATCAACATCTCGCCGCCCTGCGAGCTGGGCTCGCGATGGTGGTCTATCCCTTGCAGTACGCAGCGAGCTTGCCCGTGCAAATGGTTGACGGCACCGCCCGCATTCTCGCGACACATCGATCGTTGCTCACCGAAAACGAGCACTTGCACGCCGAAAATTTGCTGCTTCAGGCGAAGGCGCTACGCATGGAGTCTCTGGCGCGCGAAAATGAGCGCCTGCGTCAACTGCTGGACTCGAGCGCTGCGCGGACCGACGAAATCGCCGTCGCCGATATTCTGACCGTTGATAGCAACCCGGCTCAACACCAGTTGGTGATCGATAAAGGCAGTCGCAATCACATCTATGTTGGGCAACCGATTGCCGACGCGCGCGGCGTTCTCGGGCAAGTGGTTCAGGTCACGCCCTATACCAGTACCGTGCTCCTTGTATCTGACGAACGCCATGCCATTGCGGTGGAGCTCAATCGCACCGGCTTACGTGCCATCGCGGTTGGGACGGGGCAGGCCGAGCAACTCCTGCTGAGTTTTGTCCCCACCAATGCCGACGTGAAGGTAGGTGATCTGGTTGTCAGCTCCGGGCTCGACAAACGCTTTCCGGCGGGCTACCCAGTGGGCGAAGTCACGGAAGTGTCGACTGAACCCGGCGACCCGTTCGCCCATATCAAAGTAAAACCCAGCGCACAGATTGGACACTCGCGTGAAGTGCTGCTGGTGTGGCCGCAGCGCCGCGCGACTGAGACACCGGATACCCCGTGATTTCCCGTCTCAACTGGTTTGGCGCAAGCGGTCTAAGCCTTTTGGTGGCATTCATTCTGACTGCTGTCCCGCTCCCCGACTGGATGGAGGTGTGGCGTCCTGAGTGGGTGGTGGTCACCATGGTTTATTGGTGCCTCGCGATGCCGGAGCGTGTCGGGGTCTTTGTGGCCTGGGGTGTGGGCTTGCTACTCGATGTTCTGCAGGGGTCGATTCTGGGACAGCATGCTTTGGGACTGGCGACCGTTGGTTATCTGGCGGTGCTCTACCACCAGCGCATTCGAGTCTTTCCTCTGGTGCAACAGTCGTTGGTGGTGGGTTCCATGGTGTTCGTCTATCTCGGCGGGACAGCGCTTATCTACAACTTGCTCGGCTCCAGACATTACGGTCTCGATTATCTTCTGGGCGCCATTACCAGCGCCTGCATTTGGCCGTGGGTCTATGTCGTACTGCGCGATTTCCGACGTAAAGCGGTGACCTCTACGAGATGATCAAACGCGGCCGGAAATTGAAGGAGCCTTCGCGTGAGTCGGTCTCCTTTCAGAATCGAATCGCGGTGGCAGCCATTGGCATGTTGCTGCTGATTGCGGTGTTACTGGGCCGCCTCGCTTTTCTGCAACTCCTCAACCACGACCACTACACGACGCTGTCGCGGGAGAACCGCCTGAAGGTGGTGCCAATCCCGCCGACGCGGGGTCTTATCTACAGTCGCGACGGCGTTCTCCTTGCCGAAAATCAAGCGTCTTTCAATTTGGAAGTGGTGCCTGAACAGACTCAGGGTCTGGACCGCGCGCTCGCGGCGATTCAGCCCTATGTTTCCTTGAGCCCGGAGCAATTAGCCCGCTTTGCGACTGAACGAAAGCAGCATCGCCGGTTCGACACCATCACCTTGAAGGCCAATCTATCGGAAGAGGAGGTCGCGGTTTTCTCGGCCAACCGCTACCGGTTTCCGGGCTTCGCCATTGCAGGCCGGCTTACCCGCTACTACCCGCTCGGGGCTGAGACCGGCGCGGTCATTGGCTATGTCTCGCGGATCAATCAGGACGAACTGCGGCGCCTTGATGCGAGCGAATACAGCGGCACCAGCCACATCGGTAAAGAAGGTATCGAGCGTGCCTACGAGACCGAACTGCATGGAAAAGTGGGCTATCAACAGGTGGAGGTCAACGCGCAGGGACGCGTCCTGCGCGTGATCGAAAGCACGCCCCCCACGGCTGGCCAGACGCTTCACCTGGCGATTGACACACGGCTACAACGTGCGGCGGTCAAAGCGCTGGAAGGGCAAAAGGGCGCCATTGTGGCGATAGAACCCGCCAGCGGTAACGTCGTCGCGTTTGTCAGCAATCCGTCGTTCGATCCCAACCCCTTTGTGAATGGCATCAGCGTTGGACTCTACGACCAGCTTCGCAACGCGCCCGAACGCCCGCTATTCAATCGCGCCCTACAAGGGCTTTATCCGCCAGGGTCCACGGTGAAGCCCATGATGGCAGCGGGCGGACTTGAGATGGGCCTGCGCGACCGCCATACCTCTACTTTTTGTCCCAGCTTCTTTCAGTTGCCCGGCTCCCAACACAAGTATCGCTGCTGGCAGAAAGCAGGCCACGGCACCATTGATATGATTAGCTCAATCGCAGAGTCCTGCGACGTCTACTACTACTCCTTGGCGCGCGACATGGGGATCGACCGCATGCACGATCTGCTAGTCAGCTTTGGTTTCGGTACGGTAACGGGCATAGATCTCCCGGGCGAACTGGCCGGATTGGTCCCTTCGCGCGAATGGAAGCGTCGAGCCCGAAAGCTGCCGTGGTTTCCGGGAGAAACACTCCTGAGTGGCATTGGCCAGGGATTTATGTTGGCAAGCCCGGTGCAACTCGCCCATACCGCCACCGTGCTGGCTAACCGCGGCCGCGTCATCGCGCCGCATCTGGTAGAAAGCTTTGAGGAATCCATTAGCGGGCAGCGCGTAGCATTCAAGCCAGTGGAAGGGCCGCCGGTGCCCATCAAGCGCGAAGAGTCATGGAACGCCGCCATTGAGGGCATGCACGAAGTGGTACAAGGCGAACGTGGCACCGCGCGCGCTTCAGGCCAGGGTGCGTCCTATCAATATGCCGGGAAGACGGGCACGGCCCAGTTGTTTGGCATTGCCCAGGACAAACGCATCAACGTCAAGGACATCACCAAACAGCTACGCGATCACGCGCTCTTTCTGTCTTTCGCGCCCATAGAGGCGCCCAAGCTGGCGCTAGGCATCATCGTGGAGAATGGCGAGTCGGGGGCGCATACGGCGGCCCCGATTGCGCGCGAGTTGTTCGACTTTTATTTCGCTTTGCCGGGATCCGACGATGCGTCTGGATAGGCAGCGCCCCCTGCTATCGCAGTTGCATATCGATCCGCCTCTGGTCGGCGGACTGGTCATGATTTGTGCTATCGGGTTGGTTACGCTGTATAGCGCCTCTGGCGAAACGCTCGACACGGTACTGCGTCAGGGAGCCCGGATGGTACTGGGTTTCACGTTAATGCTCGGCGTCGCGCAGATCAGTCCCCAGCGTCTTGCGCGGTGGGCGCCCGGATTTTACGTGCTGGGGGTTATCTTGTTGGTCCTTACCGAACTTATCGGGACTGGCCGCGGCGCCAATCGTTGGCTTGACCTCGGCCCCCTGCGCTTCCAGCCTTCAGAGATTATGAAACTGGCGACACCGCTCACGGTGGCCTGGTTTTTGAGCGATAAAATTCTTCCGCCACGATTCTCGCTCATTGCGATCGCCCTGCTGCTGGTCGCCGTGCCCGGTGCGCTCATCATGGAGCAGCCTGACTTGGGCACCGCCATTCTTGTCATGTCCGCGGGATTGCTGGTGCTGTTCTTTTGTGGCATCCACTGGCGATGGATCTTTTTTTCAGCATTGGCTGCCGCGTTGATGGCGCCGCTGGGCTGGATCAGCATGCACGAGTACCAGCGTCAGCGAGTGCGCACGCTGCTAGACCCGACCATTGATCCGCTAGGGACCGGCTATCACATTATTCAGTCGACCATCGCCGTAGGTTCTGGCGGGTGGTCTGGCAAGGGCTGGTTGAACGGCACGCAGTCGCACCTCGAATTTCTGCCCGAGCGCGCCACCGATTTCATTTTCGCGGTGTACTGCGAAGAGTTTGGACTTATCGGCGTGATGGTATTGCTGGCGGCCTATCTGTTGGTGCTGATGCGCGGCTTGAGCATCGCGCTTAACGCGCAGGATCGCTTCGGGCGGATGATGGCGGCCAGTATTACGTTTACTTTTTTTATCTATATCTTCGTCAATATGGGCATGGTCACGGGGCAACTGCCGGTCGTCGGCGTGCCCTTGCCGCTAGTCAGTTTTGGCGGCACGTCGCTGGTCACCTTGCTGACCGGCATGGGCATCTTGATGTCGATTCAAACCCATCGACGCTTCATTGTAGAATCCTGAGCATCCGCGCAGGGCAGGAAACGATTCACCGTGAGACCTAAAACATTCCGCGGCGCTGTAGCAGTGCTGGTATCTGTGTTCCTGCAATGCGCGCTTCCCGCCTCCGCCGAAGGCCTGGATCCTGCTGCTATCGCTGCCTTCAGTCAGCAAATGAGTGCGCGTTATGGCTTTAACGCGGAGTCGCTGACCGCGACGCTGGCCCAAGCGCAACGGCGCGATACCATCCTCACCACCATCGCCAAACCCGCAGAACATAAACCCTGGTACGTCTACCGTCCGATCTTCATGACGGCAGAACGCATCGACGCCGGTGTGCGCTTCTGGACCGACCATGCCGCGGTGCTCGCCCGGGCAGAGCAGGAATATGGTGTGCCGGCCTCGATTATTGTCGCGATTATCGGGGTCGAAACCTTCTATGGGCGCAATACCGGTAACTTCAGAGTGATTGAAGCCCTGGGGACGCTGGCATTTCACTACCCACCGCGTGCCACTTTTTTTCGCGCCGAGCTAGAGAATTTTTTCCTGCTCGCAAGGGATGAAAATCTCGATGCCCTAACGCCAACTGGCTCTTACGCCGGCGCGATGGGTCTGCCCCAGTTCATGCCCAGCAGCTTCCGGAACTTTGCTGTGGATTTTGACCACGACGGGCATCGGGATATTTGGCGCAATACAGATGACGCGATCGGTAGCGTCGCGAACTACCTCAAAAAGCATGGCTGGGTCGCTCGTCAAGCCATCGTGATGCCGGTGATGCCGGGCACGGCGAATGCGGCGCTGGCCAGTGACAAGCTTGAACTCAAGCGCACCGCGGCCCAGTTCATGGCCGCCGGCGTTCGTACTTTCGATCCGGTCGACCCTGAACTACCAGCCGTACTGATCGCCTATGAGTCCAAGGAGGGGGCCGAATACTGGTTGGGCTTCAAAAATTTTTATGCGATCACGCGCTATAACCGCAGCCCTAAATACGCGCTGGCGGTGGCGCAACTGGCAGATGCCATGGTGAACAAGCGGCGGCCTGCGGCGGCTGCCAAGCAACCGTGAGTGTGCGATCAATCAGAGGCCGCCTCGTTGTTCTGTGTCTCTCCGCCAGCTTGCTGACGCTGGCGGGGTGCAGCCTTTTCGTTCCGCGTAAGCCCGCGCCGGTGGCCGTGCCACCCGCAGCCGCAGGCGGCGCGCCCAGCGCGCCTGCCGCAGGCTATAGCCGCTACGGGAATCCCGAGACCTACAAAGTGCTGGGTAAAACCTACCGCGTCATGAAGAGCGGCAATGGCTTCGTGGAACGCGGCATTGCCTCGTGGTACGGCCCTGATTTCCACGGCAAGCTGACCTCAACCCGCGAGGTCTACGACATGTATCAGATGACCGCCGCGCACAAACTGCTACCGCTCCCAACCTGGGTCAAGGTGACCAATCTGGAGAACGGGCGCCACGTCGTGTTACGAGTCAACGATCGCGGGCCGTTCAAGGACAATCGGGTCATCGACCTCTCTTACGCGGCGGCCTTGAAACTTGATGTCGTGTCCAAGGGCACCGCGTTTGTCGAAGTTCAGGCGATCGATCGACCGGATGCTGAACTCTCGGGCGGCGCTGTCATCGACACTGCCGAGGCCAGCAAAATGTACCTGCAGGTGGGCGCTTTCGGCGAGCAGGCAAATGCCGAAAGACTGCGAGTGAAGGCTGATGCTGCCACCGAGGAGCCCGTTCGCGTGGTGCAGGCCAAGTCGAATGGTCGCACCGTGTTCCGGGTGCAGATTGGCCCGCTCGCGGATGTCGACCGCGCCGATGCTGCGGTTCAAGCGCTGGCCAAGGCCGGTATTTCGGAATATCAATTTGTTAATCAATAAAGTCGGCCTTGTGGCCTGACCGAAGTGGCTGGGCAGGAACTGTGAAATTCAAAAGTTTGGTTTTGGCGTGCGCCTTCTCTCTATTTTCCGGCGTGGCTGGGGCGGCTGACGCGCCCGCAATCCCGGCACCGCCGGAACTCGGTCTGAAGGCTTTTATTCTGGTCGATTTCGAGACTGGTCAGGTGCTGGCAGAAAAGGACTCTGCCATGCGGGCGGAGCCCGCGAGCCTGACCAAAATCATGACGGTCTACGCCGTCGCGGATGCCATTCATAAAGGCCACATCAAAATGGAGGACACGACTATCGTCAGCGAGTATGCGTGGAAGCAGGAAGGCTCACGCATGTTTCTGGACGTGAACAAGCCGGTGTCCATCGACCTGCTCCTGCATGGCGACATCATTCAGTCTGGCAATGACGCCAGCGTCGCCTTGGCGGAACATGTGTCCGGCACTGAGGAGACTTTCGCGACCGTCATGAATCAGCACGCCGAGCGACTGGGCATGAAGGACACGCACTTCGTTAACAGCACTGGCCTGCCCGCTCCTGAGCACTACACCACGGCGCACGATCTCTCGGTGTTGGGCCGCGCCCTGATTCGCGATTTTCCCGAAATCTACAAAATCTTCTCGCAGCCCGAGTACACCTATAACGGTATTCACCAGCAGAACCGCAACGGTTTGCTGGGGAAGGACCCTTCGGTCGATGGCATCAAGACCGGGCACACCGAATCAGCCGGTTACTGTCTGGTTGGGTCGGCGAAGCGCGATGGCATGCGCCTCATTTCGGTCGTCATGGGGGCCGCCTCCAACGGCGCGCGCACCAAGGCCAGCCAGGCGCTACTGAATTACGGCTATCGCTACTACGAGACCCGGCGTTTGTACGAAGCGAACGCGACGGTAGCGACAGCGCAGGTGTGGCGAGGGGCGCAGGGCAGCGTAAAGATCGGGCCGGCCGCAGGCGCTGGCGCGATTACTTTCCCGCGCGGCCAATTCGCCAGAATTAAAGCGACCGTCGATCTGCCAACCCGGCTTGAAGCGCCAGTGAAGCTTGGCCAGCAGATTGCCGAAGCCCGCCTTGAGCTCGACGGCAAGCTGCTCGCCACTATTCCTCTGCTGGCTCAAGAGGCCGTTGATGAAGGCTCGTTTATCGAGCAGTTGATCGACCGCGCCCGCCTGATGATGCAATGAACCGTAGTGGAACCTGATGTCGCTCTGCTATCTGAACGGCAGCTTTCTGCCGCTGGCTGAAGCGCAAATCCCGGTGCTCGACCGCGGCTTCATTTTTGGCGACGGGGTGTATGAAGTTATCCCCGCCTTTGGTCGCACGCCGTTCAGGCTGGACGCTCACTTGTGCAGACTCGACCGCAGCCTCGGTGCTATCGGCATGCGACCCGTGCTGGCGGCGGCGGATTGGGCCGAAATTTTCGCGCGCTTGCTCAGCATGAACGAGGGCGAAGACCAGACCTTATACGTCCAAATCACCCGCGGCGTTGCGCCAAGGGTGCACGCGCCGCCCCCTAATCTCGCGCCTACCGTGTTGGTGATGAGCAGTCCGCTGGCGCGCCAGAATCTGGCGCAAGCGGTCAGCGCCGTGACGCACGAAGATTTTCGCTGGCAGCGTTGCGACATCAAAAGCATTTCCCTGCTGGGCAACGTGCTGCTTCGCCAGTTCGCGGTTGAGGCTGGCGCACACGAGGCCATTCTGTTGCGGGATGGGCGCGTGACCGAAGGCGCGTCCAGCAATGTGTTCGTGGTGCATGGCGGGCTGCTGTATACGCCGCCGCACTCCCATTTGCTGTTGCCCGGGGTGACGCGCGATCTGCTCGTTGAGGTGCTGGCAGACACTAATGACGCGGTTCGCGAAGCGCCCATTACCGAGCAGATGTTGCGCTCAGCCGAGGAAATCTGGTTAAGCAGTTCTGGTCGCGAATTGGCGCCTGTCGGCACGCTCGATGGCCGGCCGGTTGGGGCCGGCGGTGTGGGCAAGGTGTATCGCCGCGTGCTCGCCCGCTACGAGCAGTGCAAGGTGTCGTCGCGCGCGCCGTGAGCGCTCAGGTTCGCAGGCCCACGCCGCTTCGCAGCAGCTGCAGGCTGATTAAAAAAAGCACCACACAAAACAGGCCAATGACGGTGAACGCCACCCCGATACTGATGTCGCTGACGCCCAGCATGCCGTAGCGGAAAGCGTTCACCATGTAGAGAATCGGGTTCCCCAGCGACAGGTTTTGCCAGACGGCGGGCAGCATGTCGATGGAATAGAACACGCCGCCCAGATAAGTCAGCGGTGTCAGGATGAAGGTCGGGACGATAGAGATGTCGTCGAATTTCCTGGCATAAAGCGCGTTGATTAAGCCCGCCAAAGAAAACAGCGTTGCGGTCAGAACCACCACTGCCAGCGTGATGCCCCAGGAATTAACGTGCAGTTCTGTGAAGCAGAGCGCGGTCGCCGTCACGACCAATCCCACCAGCACGCCTCGCACCACCCCACCGGTAACAAAGCCCAGCAGAATGAGAATCTCCGGGATGGGGGCGACCAGAATTTCTTCGATATGACGTTGAAACTTCGCGCCAAACAGTGACGACACCACGTTGGCGTAGGCGTTGGTAATCACCGACATCATGATCAGCCCCGGGGCGATGTACTGCATGTAGCTAAAGCCATCCATTTGACCAATCCGCGGCCCGATGAGGTGACCGAAGATCACAAAATAAAGCGCCATGGTGATCGCCGGCGGCAGAATCGTCTGCAGCCAGATGCGCATAAAGCGCGACACTTCCTTGTACACAATGGTGCCGAAGGACACCGCATAGCGCTGCGTGAGGCTCATCGCGGCTAACTCAGACATGGGCTTTGCCATCCCGGTTGTGGTCGTTCACCAGATTCATGAAGAGTTCTTCAAGACGGTTGGACTTGTTACGCATGCTCAAGACCTCAATGCCCTGCGACCCGAGGAAAGCAAACAGCTCATTCAATGGATGCCCGCGTTCGACCACGGCTTCCAGCGTGGTGCTGTCGACCAGCGAGAGCGGAAAACCCGGATGGCTGGGTGCCGCTTGCAGCGGTGTTTTGAGATCCAGCACGAAGGTTTCCGCCCGCAGCTTGGCGAGCAGTTCCTTCATGGTGGTGTTCTCCACGATCTGGCCGTGGTCGATGATCGCGATATTGCGACACAGACGCTCTGCCTCTTCGAGATAGTGCGTGGTGAGAATCACCGTAGTGCCGCGTCGGTTGAGTTCGCTCAGGAAATCCCACATCAGGCGGCGGACTTCAATGTCCACCCCCGCCGTGGGCTCGTCGAGGATGAGCAGGCGCGGTTGATGTACCAGCGCACGAGCAATCATGAGGCGCCGCTTCATGCCGCCCGAGAGGTTGCGCGAGCGCTCATGGCGATTGTCCCAGAGCTCAACCTGCCGCAGACATTCCTCGGCATGCACCAGCGCGTGCTGGCGCGGGAGTCCATAGAAGCCCGCCTGATTCAGCACGATCTCCAGCACCGACTCGAACATCGAGAAGTTGAACTCTTGCGGCACCACGCCGAGTTGCGCTTTGGCAGCCTCGAAGTCTTCGTCGATGTCTATGCCGTAGACCTTCACCGTGCCGGTCGATTTGCGGACCAGCGAAGTGATGATGCCGATGGTGGTTGATTTGCCCGCACCGTTGGGTCCGAGTAGCGCGAAGAAATCGCCGTCTTCTACGCTGAGATCAATACCGCCCAAGGCAACCCGTCCGGTCGCATAGGTCTTGCCCAGACCTTTCAATTCAAGTGCTTTCAAATTGCTCCCGCCCTGAACGTATTACGGACGGTGCCCTTCACAGGGCGCGCCATCTACCATCGATGGTTTTGTCCGACTGCGTCTATTTTTCTCTTTCGCTGCGCTTCGCCCACGGCTTTCAGCGCCTGTAATAGTTTTTCATCGTGATTGACGATGGACACAAAGTATCGCTTGCTGACCTTGACCAGCGTGACCCTGGTTTCGGCGCGGACGCTGACGTTGTGGGTGCCTGCGCCATCAGCAAGCAGAGACTGTTCACCGAAGTACTGTCCTTTCGACATTCGCCCGAGCACCACCAACTTTCCATCTTCATCGATGGCGAAGGCTTCCACTGAGCCACCAAGTACGAGATACAGGGCAACGCCGGGTTCATCTTCCC
>CAMCQE010000040.1 GCA_945876945.1 Klebsiella pneumoniae | reverse complement strand
TCTGAAACGGCTCTAGCGCGCACAGGGCCCGCAGCTGCTGTACTTTCGGCTTCGTCGACACATTATCCAACACGTCGAACGACCCACTCGCTTACGGACCAGAGAAATCGGCTTGCCACGGTAACTCGTTACCAACACTCGGCGTGACGCTGGAAAGTCACCCCATTTTGAGCGGGGCTTTCCACGGACATCTTTGGACAGCAGATTCGCGAGCGCGCCGCGCGAACGCGGGCTATTTCGGAACGCCTTGGCTGTCCTTGGAAAGGTATTGGAGTGGGGTCTCAGCCGAACGTAATCGCCAAGTTTTTGTTTAATTTATTTTTTTGAGTTCGGAAAAAAGCCTGTTACCCCCAAAGTTACCCCTGTTGGAATACGTCTGGGGTCGATGTCATGACGGCGAAGATCCTGAGTTGCCGCCGAATATAGCGCGGTGGCGACAGTGGTTGAGCCAAACTCCTGCCCGTGACTTCTGATGATCAAGGCGCGTAGTTCTCATCTCGGGTGAACACTTGGCCTACTCATCAAAAATCAGCAGTTCAAGCGGTCATTCCACAAGCACAACTGTGTGTTCAGGGAATGCACCTAGGCGCTTTTATCCATCGTGATCAGGTTGGTATCGAGTTTAAGGGCCAAGGCAATGAATTCGCAGTCACATGCGGAGCAGTCACTGTCGCAAGCAGCCTCAAGCGCGGCCCTTTATGCGATCTCGAACTGGTTCTCTGGGAGCAAACTCGCCGTTTCGCTCTGACGACTCGTTGTCTGCTCAAACGACATGTCCCCGCGTGGCGTGTACCCAGCACGAATTTTCTGAACTCGCCACGCCACAGGATGGGCGCGGCCCGCTCACGTTCGCGCTGCAACGATGCGTCGGCGGCATCGCTCAAGGCCCTCGGCAGGTGCGCAAGTACGTTGGGGTCGACAAAGATCACGGGCGCCCATCGCGTTTGCTGTCCGCAATGTCCTCAGCAGGGAACCTGCCCTGAGGCAGTCCCGCGCGTACCGTTCGGGCGCGCACCAGACGTTCGCCTGGCGGCACCGGGGTCGGCAGCAGCACGGTCTCATGGCAGACGATGGCCTCGGCATTGAGGCTACGCCGGTGCGTTTCAGAGGCGGCCTCCAGGCACTCATCAAGTTCGTCGGGGATGTTTTTCAAGGTGAGCGGGGTTGGCATTCTTCTTACGCCGCCGCGGAACTGACACGGCCCCGGTGTGCCGCCGTGCTGGGTCCGCTGCCAGATGGAGGTGACCGTAAAACTTCGTGACCACATGGCCTTGGACGAAAAGGCCCGTATGGAAGGCGAGGCCGACCGGCCGAACCGCGCGCGGGAGACCTCAGCAGGTCGTCGAACCGGTGTGTCGGGCAGGTGACCAGGAAGCCAGTCCTGTCCCGGACCTCAATTTTCTGAACAAGCGTGGATAATTCTGCCAATATTGCAAATCGGATCTAATACTTTCGATTTGCAAGAAAACGAGGCATCCATGTATCCACGGCAAGCCCGCGCTGCGCTGGACCGTCTGGCCCGAGGATTTCCTGTCGTTGCCCTTACCGGACCTCGCCAGTCCGGCAAAACGACGCTGGCCAGAGCCAGTTTTCCAGAGAAGCCCTACGTTTCCCTCGAAAACCCGGACGAACGGGAATTTGCCACGCAGGACCCGAAGCGCTTTCTGGCGCGCTTTCCGGAAGGCGCCGTTCTGGACGAGGTGCAGCGCTGCCCCGAATTGTTGTCATGGTTAGAGGGTCTGGTCGATGAACGTCCGGTGATGGGTCAATTTGTGCTGACGGGATCAGCCCAATTCGACCTGCTGGCCAGCATGAGCCAGTCGCTGGCCGGGCGCGTTGGACGGGTCGAACTATTGCCTTTGTCGCTGAGTGAAATCCAGCACGCCGGCCTGTCCACCACGCTTGACAAGCTATTGCTGAATGGCGGTTACCCGGCGATTTATCAACGCGGGCTGGCGGCAAACGATTGGTTTGCCAACTACGTCGCGACCTATCTGGAGCGGGATGTCCGACAGATGATCGCGGTGCGAAATTTGTCGCAATTCCAGCGCTTCGTGCGGATGTGTGCGGCCCGCTCCGGGCAACTACTCAATCTGGCGGCATTGGGCGCCGATTGCGGCATCTCGGCGGTGACCGCGCGCGAGTGGTTATCGGTACTCGAAGCCAGTTATCTGATCACGCGTCTGCCGCCCTATTTCCAGAATTTCGGCAAACGACTGGTGAAGTCGCCCAAACTGTATTTTCTTGATGTGGGCTTGATGGCCTGGTTGTTGGGGATCCGTGACGAATTGTCTCTGGCCACCCACGCCGCCCGAGGGGCATTGTTTGAGACTTGGGTGATTTCAGAACTGATCAAACAGCGCTTGAACGCCGGCCAGCCTGCCGATCTGTATTTCTGGCGGGATAGTGCCGGCCACGAGATCGACCTGGTTTTTGAGACCGCCACCGGTTTGCAGGCCGTTGAGATCAAGTCCGGCAGCACCTTTGCGACGGATTGGACAGAAGGTGTCAGGAAATGGCAGAAATTCACCGGCGGTACGCCAACGCTTAAGCCGATCCTGATTTACGGCGGAACGGATAGCCATGAGCGCGAGCATTGCCTGCTTACCGGGTGGGGGGACATCGCGAGGCACTGAGTTTGTCGCGGGCGCGATCGTTGCCCCACTCGGGTCAGGATTTTCCGGGAACTCCTGAGACGAGCGCAGACGTGATTTTGGCTCAAACCGCTGAATTTCAGCGATTTTCCACGTTCAGAAGATTTCTTTGGACACCCTCGGAAGGGTTGATGGAGGCTGGGGTCGGAATCGAACCGGCGTCCACGGCTTTGCAGGCCGCTGCATGACCACTCTGCCACCCAGCCTTGGAGGGACGATGCCTGTTACGTGGTCCGTAAGAGGCAGAAACGAAAAGCCCCGACAGGTGTGTCGGGGCTTCGGCGTTCTTTGGAGCGGGAAACGAGACTCGAACTCGCGACCCCAACCTTGGCAAGGTTGTGCTCTACCAACTGAGCTATTCCCGCGCGGAGAGGGGCAATTCTAGCGGCGCGAGATCATCTGTCAAGGCAAAAATCCTACTCGTCTGAGAATGCCGGCCACGCGGCTTGCAGATACAGCACCATCGACCACAGGGTGAGGGCGGCGGCGACATACAAGGCCACTACGCCGAGGCTATAAACGGGCAGTCCGAGGATCGGTTCGCGGGCGATCATCAATAACAGCGCCACCATCTGAAACGTGGTTTTGACCTTCCCCAACCGCGACACCGCAACCTTTGCCCGCGCGCCGAGTTCGGCCATCCATTCGCGCAAGGCGGAGACGGTGATCTCGCGCCCGATAATCACCATGGTGGGCAAGGCGAGCGCAACGGTGGGATCTCGCTGCAACAGCAGGACGAGGGCGACGGCCACGATGAGTTTGTCTGCCACCGGGTCCAGAAACGCGCCGAGACGTGAGGTTTGGTCGAGCTTGCGCGCGAGGTAGCCGTCCAGCCAATCGGTGATGGCGGCGAGCAGGAATACTGTCGCGGCGGCGAAATCGGTCCAGGTAAACGGCAGCCAGAAAAGAATCACAAACAGCGGGATGAGCGCGATTCGGAGCATCGTGAGGGTATTGGGGATATTCATTCAGCGCTCTCGCAGGGCGTCGTGGATGGCTTCGGCCAATTGTTTGCTGATGCCGGGGACTCTTTGCAAGTCATCAATGCTGGCGCGGGCTAAACCTTGCAGACCGCCGAAGTGCTGCATCATGCGCTGGCGGCGCTTGGCGCCGATGCCCGGAATGGCCTCCAGCGGTGAGCGATTGCGGTTGCGACTGCGAGCCTGCCGGTGGGCCGTAATTGCAAACCGATGCGCCTCATCGCGCACCTGCTGAATAAGATGCAGGGCGGCGGAATCACGCGGCAGCACTTTTTCGTCCTGCCCATCGTTGACGATGAGGTTCTCCAGCCCCGGCTTGCGGGTGGTGCCCTTGGCCACGCCCACCACCATGATGCCTTCAATCTGCAACTCGGCGAGCACCGCCACGGCCTGGGCCACCTGCCCGGCGCCGCCGTCGATAAGCAGCAGATCGGGCATCACGGCCTCTTCCTTCTTGAGCCGTGAATAGCGCCGCGACAGCGCCTGATGCATGGCGGCGTAATCGTCGCCCGGCGTGATGCCTTCGATATTGAAACGGCGGTAGTCCGACTTCATTGCACCCAGCGGCCCAAACACCACGCAGGACGCCACCGTGGCTTCGCCGCGCGTGTGGCTGATGTCGAAGCACTCGATGCGGGCCGGCGGCTCCGGCAGGTCCAGCGCCTCGCGCAGCGCCTCGAGACGCCGTTGCTGGTTGTCGTCGGTGGCGATGCGCTCGGCCAGCGCCTGATCGGCATTCTGCTGGGCCATCTCGAGCCAGCGCGCGCGCTCGCCGCGCACATTCAGTCGCAAGCGCACCACCGCGCCGCGCCGCTCGGTTAAAGCTTCCACCAGCCATTCCGGCTCTTCAGGGGTCTCGGCCAGAATGATGTCGGGCGGAATATCGCGCTCGGTATGCCCGGCCAGATAAAACTGCGGGAGAAAAGCGTCGATGATTTCGCCGGTGGTTGATTCGCGGGTGTGCGCCGGGAAAAAAGTCTTGTTGCCCAGATGGCGCCCGCCGCGCACGAAAAACACCTGCACGCAGCCAATGTCATCGCGCTTGCGACACACCACGATGTCGAAGTCACCCGCTTCGGAGGTGATGTGCTGCTCGGCCTGCACGCGTTGCAGCTTGGCGATTTGATCGCGCAGTTGGCCGGCGCGCTCGTATTCCATTTTCTCAGCCGCGTCCTGCATGCGCGCCACCAGCGTCTCCACCACTTCCTGGCTACGGCCCGCTAAAAACAGCAGCGCGCTATCGATATCGCGGCGATAGTCGTCCTTGCTCACCATGCCCACGCAGGGACCGGTGCAGCGCTTGATTTGATATTGCAGACAAGGCCGCGCGCGGTTGGAGAAAAAGCTGTCTTCGCACTGGCGCACTGCGAACAGCTTTTGCAAAAGATTGAGCGTGGAGCGCACGGCGCCGGCGCCGGGATACGGCCCGAAGTAGCGCCCTGCCCCGTTGCGCGCCCCGCGATGAAAACCGATGCGCGGGAACTCGTGCTCCAGCGTCACGTAGATATACGGATAGCTTTTGTCATCGCGCAGCACCACGTTGTAGCGCGGCCGCAGCTCCTTGATGAGATTGCTCTCGAGAATCAGCGCCTCGGTCTCGTTGCGGGTCACCACCACTTCGAGATCTGCGATCTGCACCACCATCGCCCGCACTTTGGGCGTGTGGCCGGATTGCCTGGTGAAGTAGCTGCCGACGCGTTTGCGCAACTCCCGCGCCTTGCCCACGTAAATCACCGTGCCGCGGGCATCCAGCATGCGATAGACCCCGGGCGCGGCCGGCAGTCGCGAGACTTTGTCCTTCAGTTCCGTCGGAAACTCCGTCTCGCTCATCAGGCAGCCTCCAGCAGTGCGTGCGCGCGGGCGAACACCCGATCAAACATCGCCGGCGTCAGGCGGCGTGTCTGCGTGTTGTAGCGACTGCAGTGATAGGAATCGATGAGGCGCAAGCCGCCGAGCGCATGCTCCGCCTCATGGGCAAACGGAAACCCGCGCAGCGGCAATCCGAGCGCGCGCACAATAGCCTCGTGGGCAATGCGACCCAGTGCCACCAGCACTGCGTCGGCCGGGGCTCTGGCCAATTCCGTTGCCAGAAACCCGTTGCACTGAGCGATCTCCGCCGGCAGCGGCTTGTTGGCGGGCGGCACGCACTTCACCGCATTGGTAATGCGGGCGCCAATCAACTGCAGGCCGTCGTCGCGCGACACCGATTGGGCCGAACTCGCAAAGCCGAAGCGATGCAAAGTCTCGTAGAGAATCACCCCGGCATGGTCGCCGGTGAAGGGACGCCCCGTCGCATTCGCGCCATGTAGCCCCGGCGCGAGTCCCACCACGATGAGGCGCGCAGCGTCGTCGCCAAACGGCGCGACCGGCGCGCAGTGGTAGTCCGGATAGCGCGTGCGGCTGCTGTCAAGAAAACCGGCAAGCCGCTCGCACCGCTGGCAGGCAGGGTCGAAGGCCGCGCTGCTCATCTCAGCCCGCGCCCCGCGCGATCTCGTTCACGATGCGTTCTAACTGCAGCAGCGTGCGACAGGTTTCTACGCGGTCGCAGCTCGCGGCCAGCTTCTGCATCGCAGAGTCCCCGATATTCCAGAACGAGCGCGGCTCGGGGTTAAGCCAAATCACGCGCTTCACCCGCTCGTGGATCCGGCGCAGCGCCTGTGCGCCAGGGTCGCCGTAATTGGAGCGCGCGTCGCCGAGAATAATCACGGTCGTGCGATGGTCGAGGTCAGCTTCAGTCAGGCGTTCGAGTTCGGTTAAGGAGCCGCCGTAGTCGGTAGAGCCCATGCCCCAGGTTTTCATGGTCAGCGCCAGCGCCTCTTCGGCGGGCTTGCTCTGAAACCAGTCGGTGACCTCGCCCAGTTGGGTGGAAAAGGCAAACGAGCGCACCTTCGGCAGCACCTCGCTCATGCTGTAGAGAAAGAGCAACAGAAAGCGCGAGACCTGCGCCACCGAGCCCGACACATCGCACACCGCGATAATTTTGGGCCGGTCGACCTTGGTTTGTTTCCACACCGTGTTGAACAGCAGGCCGTCGTAGCCGGTGTTGCGGCGGAGCGTGCGGCGAATATCCAGCTGCCCGCGTTTCGCCACCCGTCGCCGGCGCGAATGCAGCGACACCAGGCGCTTGGCCAGCTTGCGCACCAGAATCTGCATGGTTTTGAAGTCGCTCATTTCGATGCGCGTCAGCGGGGTTTTTTGCAGCACCTCTTCGCGGAGCGCGGTGCGGGCGTTGGCGGTGTAGAGCAGCATCTGACGATCGACCAGCGCCGAGACGTCTTCCAGCAGGCGCTCCTTGCGTTCGCGCATCCGCGCCACTTCCGGCGCCGCCGGCTGTTGGCGCGCGGCGGCGAGCAGGGCGCGGTCGAAATCTTCGATGCCCATCTGTTCCAGCACGCGCCGCACATACATGCCGCGTTGGGTAAAGAGCCGAATGTTCTGAATCTGCACCGCGCGCGCGGCGCTCGCCATCGCCTGTTGCAAAGCCGCGCTGTCACCCTTCTCCAGCAACTCAGCCAATCCGCCGCCGCCGACGCCGCTGCCGCCCGCGCCGGCTTCGGGCGTTTGCGGCTGGCCGCTCGCGTCGGTGTCGTCCGAAGGCGCGTTGGCCTCCGCGCTCCGCACGGTTTCAAAGGTAAAGAAGCGGTCGAAACAGTCGTGGAAAGCGCGCTTGTCTTCAGGCGTTTTCGCCAGCACCTGGCTCAGCGTCTCGCGCAACTGATCGCGATGATCCCAGCCCACCACGCTGAGCGCCGACGCGGCGTCGATGCTCTCTGCCGTCGAGACCCGGATGCTGGCCGCGCGCAGCACCTGGATGAAGTTGGAAAGGACCTGGGTCATCAGCCCACGCTGGCGCGATGGATCATCGCCGGCACTTCAAGGTCCACCAGTTCAATATCCGACTGGAACTTGAGCAGCACATTCAGCGTGGCCCGCACCAGTTCCGGCTCCAGTTCGGTGGCGTGCATCAGGAGCAGCGTGCGCGCCCAGTCGATGGTCTCGCTGACCGCCGGCGCCTTCTTGATATCCATGCCGCGCAGGCTCTGCACGAAGCCCACCAGTTGCTCGCGGAGTTCGGCGGTCAGCGCCGGCACCCGCGAGGCGATGATGCGCTGTTCCAGCCGGTTATCCGGAAACGGGATGTAGAGATGCAGACAGCGGCGCTTCAGCGCGTCGCCGATTTCGCGCGTGTTATTGGAGGTGAGGAACACCACCGGCGTGCTCACCGCCTTGATGGTGCCCAGTTCCGGGATCGAGATTTGATAGTCCTGCAGCAGCTCCAGCAGAAAAGCCTCAAATTCCTCGTCAGATTTATCGATTTCGTCGATCAGCAGCACCGCGCCGTCTTTGGCCCACAGGGCTTTGAGCAGGGGCCGCGGCTCCAGAAATTCTTCGCTGAAGAAGGTGTCGTCGAATTCGTGCAAGCGGGCCAGCGACTGCTTGAGCCCTTCGGCGCCCTGCATGAGGTCGCCCAGTTTTTCTTTCAGCACCTGCGTATAGAGCAGCTGCTTGCCGTATTTCCATTCGTAGAGCGCCTTGGCCTCGTCCAGACCTTCGTAGCACTGCAGGCGAATCAGCGGCTTACCCAGCAGCGCGGAGGTGGCGGTGGCGAGTTCGGTCTTGCCCACGCCCGGCGGGCCTTCGACCAGAATGGGTTTGGACAAGGCCTGGGCAAGAAACACCGCCGTGGCGATGCCATCGCTGGCAATGTACCCGGAAGTCTCGAAGCCCTTCTGAATGGCAAGGATGGCGTCGCGCGCGGCGGAGGCGTTGGCAGTGGTCACGGGGATCTGGGTTCCTGTCACTGGAGGGAGAGCCCGCACAGGATCGGCGATCTGCGGCGGCAGATCCAATCCGGAGTGGTGTTCACGCGACCAGACCACTCGCCGCGCCCGGATTGCAGGCTGGCGCCCCCCTGTCGGCCTCAATCCCCGTTCGTTGGCGCAGCGATCAGGGCCTCGGCAATGCGATGAAACGTGGCGGTGAAATCGTCTGGCGCACGCCGCCGCCAGTCGTCCAGCTCGGCCAGCGCACACCAGCGCCCGTCGATGATTTCTGCCGGTTCGAGATTCAAGGGCGCGCTCACGATGGCCCGGTACACCCACACGAACTCCTGTCCGGTGTCGGCGCCAGCCTCGAAGCGAAACAGCGGCTCGAGCGGCGCATCCGGCGCCACCCCCAGCTCCTCACCGAGTTCGCGCAGCGCGGCAGCGTGATAGTCCTCACCGGCGTCGAGATGACCTGCGGCCGAGGTATCCCAGCAGCCCGGCGAGTTGTCCTTGGAAAACGAGCGTCTTTGCACAAACAGGCGGCCTTCAGGGTTAAACACCAGCACGTGCGCCGCCCGATGACGCAAGCCCTCGGCGTGCACCTGCGCCCGGGGCGCCACGCCAATGACTTCGTCACGCTCGTTGACCACATCAAACAGTTCGTCACCCGCCATTGCCTGCCCTTTCGCTGCTAGAAGACCGGGCCGGCGAGATCCGGCACGGATGTCTGCTACCGCAGGCCCCTCAGGACTTCGCGGCCGCCTTGCGGGCCTCGCGCACATGTTTGCACTCGCCCCGCCAGGCAAAGCCGGGGCAATCACACTGCAAGTGTCCGGCCCGCCCAAACACCACGCGGTAGAGCTTGCCCGGTGAGGAGCTGCTGGGAAACTCCCATACGCCCTGCGCGGCCAGCGGCGACTCCGGCGCGAGTCGCGCGACCTGCGCGCCAATGGCCTCGATGCGGGCGGCAGCGTCGCCGGTCGCCCCCAGCGCTTTAGCTTCCTGCATGAGTGCCGGCGCAAGCGACTGCAGTTGGCGCTGCAGTTCTTCGAGGATGGAGCCGTCGGGCACTTCCGCTGCCTCCACCGCCGAGATCAGCGCCATTTTGGCGTCCAGCAAACCCGCGATATAGCCATCGAGCGTGCCGTCGCCCAGCAAATACTCCACCGTCACCGACTCGGTCTGGCCCAAACGATAACAGCGGTCTTCGGCCTGCAGATGATTGGCCGGCACCCAGTCCAGATCCTGAAAAATCACGTGCGTGCCGGCGGTGAGCGTGAGGCCCACGCCGCCGGCAATCAGGTTGCACAAGGCCACCTGCACCTCGGGGTTTTGCTGGAAGGCGTCCACCGCCGCCATGCGCGCGGTGGCGTCGTCGCTGCCGGTGATGGTCACGGCTTTCTCGCCAAACGTTTTCTTGTGGCGAGTGATGCCTTCCTGATAGCAGCAAAACACCACCACCTTGCGCCCGCTCGCCACCACATCCCGAATGCGCTCGGCGCAGGCTTTGTGTTTGGCTTTATGGAGCGCCACGCGCAGGCGCGTCAGGCGGGCGAGAAACTCGGTGTCGTTAGGCTTATCGGGCTGCGCTTCGTTAAACCACTCGGCAAAAGCGACGCTGGCCTTGCTCGCCGCCTCGCCCTCCAGGGCCACGGGCACATAGCTGCGAATTTTGGGCGGGAGATCCAGCACCTCGTCCTTGGTGCGCCGGAGCATCACCTCTTTCATGAGGAGGTTGAGTTCCCCCAGATTGGAGGCGCCGTCCGTCACCCAACCGAAATCGTTGCGGTAGGCGTTGCAGTAGCGTTTGGCGAAAGACAGAAAGCTGCGCGAAGCCGGATGCTCCACCGCGCGCAGCAGATTGAACAGGTCGCGTGGCCGGTTCGGCATCGGCGTGCCGGTGAGCAGAAACACAAACGGCGGCTTGTGCGCCGGCGCGCCTTTGGCGTCGGTCACGCCCAACAGTTTCAGCACCTGCGAGGAGCGCTGGCTGGCGTTTTTGATGAAATGGGCTTCGTCGACAATCACCGCCGACCAGCGCACCGCGCGCAGGCGCTCGGCTTCGCGCGCCAGCAGGTCGTAGTTCACGACCACCCAGCGCGGGGCACTCGCCGGCGCGCCAGCGGTGCCCATCACCTCCACCGCCGAGGCGGCGTCGACCAGCCGGATTTCCCGCGCCCAATTGAGCTTGAGCGATGCCGGGCAAATCACCAGCACCACGCCGTCTGGCGCCGCTTCGGTGGCGGCGACGATGGCTTGACGGGTTTTGCCGAGCCCCATGTCGTCGGCGAGGATGGCGCGCCCATGGCGCACGAGGAACTGCACCCCGGAGATCTGGTGCGGGTAAAGCTTTTGCAAGGAAAGAGACATCGTGAGCACTCCTGTTTAGCAGCTTTGCCGAATGGCGGGGGCCGCAATCGGGACCAAATCCCCCCACGCTCACCACGCGGTGGGCGTACCAGGAAAGCTACAGGGGGGGTGGCTCAGGAGCTGAACCTGTGTTCGGGAGCGTGAGCGGATGAGCGCAAAAAAGCCGTCGCGCGGTCGCCCGCTCACCGGCGGCGCTTCCCGAGCCGGCGTTCAGCGGCAACCCGAAAGGTTTGGCGAGCGAAAACGGGTACACCTGATAGCGGACATGGTCGTGGTTCGGGCAATGCACCCGGATGCCCATTTGCACTTCCAGCAGGCCGGGCATGAACTGCTTGTCGATTTGCTCGAGCGTCGCGTCTGCCGTCACGGCCTCGAGTGAGACCCGAAGCGGTGCCGCGACGAGCACGGGGTCCCCCAGTGGCTGGCGGTCGTGGGTGATGATCAAAGCATCGATGGCCGCCGCCTTGGCCGCGCCGAGGCCTCCATAAGTCCAGGCCGAAACCCACTGTGCACCACGCGACGGCGCGCACTAGCCGCTATCTCATCCCGTTCATGCGCTGCTGCGTCCCGGAAAAGTTAACGGCCGCAGTTCGGGCGGCGCCATTGGCGGCAAATGAAAACTCGCCGCCCACGCCGAAAACTCAGCCGCCGGGACGGGCCGGCTCAACAGATAACCCTGCGCGTAATCGCAGCCGAAAGCCGACAGGCGTTGCAGTTGCGCGAGGGTTTCAACGCCTTCGGCCACCACCCGCAGGCCCAGATTGTGGCCGAGCTCGATGGTCGAACGCACAATCGCCGCGTCCTCTTCCCGCCGGTCGAGATCTTTCACAAAGGCCCGATCGATCTTCAGTTCGCTGGCGCCCAAATCCTTGATGTAAGCCAACGACGAATAGCCGGTACCGTAATCGTCGATGCTGATCGCAACCCCCAACTGACGCAGCCGCTCGATAGTGGCGTGGGCGATGGCGGTATCTTCCATCATGGCGCTTTCGGTAATTTCGATGCAGAGCGCCGCAGGCCCGAGCGTCGCGCTCATCAGGCAGGTGGCCACATGGGTAACCAGTGCTTCATCGGCCAAGTCGCGCGCCGAGATATTGACCGACACCTGCACCGTGCGGCCCTCGCGTTGCCAGCGCTGCACCTGCCGCAGCGCTTCTTCTATGACCCAGCGGGTAATCAGCCGGATCGCGCCAGTCTGTTCGGCGAAGGGGAGAAAATCGGCCGGCGGAATCATGCCGCGCTCCGGATGTTCCCAGCGCACCAGCGCTTCGGCACTCGCGATCACACCGTCGCGCAGCGCCACTTTGGGTTGATACACGAGCCGTAACTGCCCCTGCTCGGTGGCGCGCTTGAGATCGCTCAGCAGATTCAAACTTTCCCGACGATGGTCATCCAGACTCGGCGCATAGGAGCAAAAGTGATGGTGCCCGCGCTTAGCCTCAAACAGGGCGATATCGGCACGGCGCAGCAGCACCGCGCCATCCGCGCCGTGCGCGGGAAAATGCACCGCGCCGATGGCGGCCGAGACGTCGATTTCCTGCTCGCGCACCACGATGCGCTGGGACAGCGCGTCCTGCAGGCGATCGGCCACGCCCGACAGAAAACCCGCGTCGGCCACCGGTAGAATTACCGCAAACACATTGCTGCCGATTCGCGCCACGACATCTTTTTCTTTCACCATGCTCCGCAGCCGATTGGCCACGATGAGCAGCAGTTCGTCGCCGGCATCGTGGCCCAGCGCGCTGTTGATCATGCGGAAGCGCTCCAGATCCAGCAGCATCAGCGCGAAGGGCTCTGCCAGTGCGCAGCGCTGCTCGAGCTCGCGCAGCAGACTGGCGCGATTCGGCAGACGGGTCAGCGAGTCCTCGAAGGCCAGCCGCAGAATTTCGGCTTCGCGCGTCGCAATGGCCGCACGCATGTGTTCAAACGCATGGGAGAAGGCGCCGATCTCGCCGCCGTCGGCGGTGGCAATGGGCGTTGAATAGTCGCCGTCGCGAATGCCTTGGGCGAGCTCAGCCAAACGGGCCAGCGGTTCGGTAATGCGCTTTGCCATCACCATACCGCCCAGCATGCACAAGCCGAGGCCTGCTGCCGTCATCAGCCCCAAACGCCGCAGCAGGGGCGCGAAGATGTCGGCGGCGCTGGCCTCCGAGCGCTGGATGGCCACCAGCACCGCACTGTCGCTCAAGGTCGCGAGCGTCACCACGCGAGTATCAAACCCATCCACCGTCAGCGCCGAGGACGGCACGCCGTTATTCGAGGTAAGACTTGCCCGCAGGGCGCTCAGCAGCTCGGTCTGCTGATCTTGGCCGCGAGTGGAGGCGATGACGCTCAAGGCTTCCTGCTCATCCCGGGCAATAAAGCTGATTTCTACCGACGACAAGGCCTGTAGCGAATAGGCCAGCGCGTGGTTGACGGCGAAACCAATCGCCACCCAGCCGACGGCATCGGGTGCCAGCACCGGCACCACGGCGAACTGGTAGAGCCGACCGTTGATGCGGGCGAGGCCGGTAGCGTCGCCGTGCAGCTGCGCCACCCGCAGCAGCGCCGCCATCGGGCGGTCCGCGAGCGTTGTCGCGGCGGGCAAGGTATGCGCCCGAACCCCGCCGTCCAGATCCAGTAACAGACCAATATCTGCCCCTAGCCGTGCACCGTGATTCTCCAGCGCAGCGCTCATGGTGGGCTGGTCGCCCGCGCTTACGGCTGCGCGGAAGGCAAAGTCCGCCGCCAGCAACGCGGCAGACTCGGCGAGGCGGCTTTGGTTCTCGCTCAACACCCGGCGGAGCACGCGCTCGGCCACCTCGAGCTCCCGAAAGTTGTGCTCGCGAAACGTCGCTCCTGTTTCCGTGCTGACCAAGGTCATCACGCCGCCGGTCACCACCAGCAGCAGCAACACGAACACGAGCACGATCTTGCTTCGGAGGCTAGTTGGCATCGGCAACATGAATCCATATCAAAGTGAGCAACGGTGTATCCCCCGACAATCGCGGAGAGATGAGGCGCTTGCCCCGCATCAGCGGCCAAGGCGAGAGCAAAACGGTGCGGGCCAGGCGACCCAGCCTGAGCGTGCCTCAGTTCGATAGCGAGCGAAACCCCGGCAAACTGGAGCACCCAGCATGAAATTGATTTCAGAAGCCCAACTAGCCGACGTGCTCCCTGTGCGTGGGCGGGTATTCATCCACGGTGCCGCCGCCACGCCGCAGGTGTTAATCGACGCACTGGTCGCCAATGCCGCGCACTGCGAGGCGCTTGAGCTGATGCATTTACACACCATGGGCGAGGCGGTGTACTGCCGGCCCGGGTACGCACGCGCTTTCCGGGTCAGCAATTTCTTTGTGGGGGCCAACGTCCGGCCCTTTCTCGATTACGAGCGCGTGGACTATCTGCCCTGCTTTCTCTCGGCCATCCCTGCGCTCCTGGCTCGGGAGAAAAAGCCGGACGCCTGTCTGATCTCGGTTTCGCCGCCCAACGCCGAAGGCCTGTATTCGCTTGGCACCAGCGTTGATGTGGCGCTGGCTGCCGTGCGCGAGGCGCCGCTGGTGATTGCGCAAATCAACCGGCAGCTGCCTTGCACTCACGGCGCGGAATTACTCACTGCGGCGCAAATCAGCTACGCGGTTGAGGTCGATCAGCCACTCCCGGAGGCCAGCCCCGAGCGGTTGGGTGAGATTGAAAAAGCGATCGGTCGGCACATCGCGGCGCTGGTGGAAGACGGCGCCACCTTACAGGTCGGTATCGGCTCCATTCCCAACGCGGTCCTGCTGGCGCTGACCAGTCATCGCGATTTGGGTGTACATACGGAGATGTTTGCCGACGGCCTGCTGCCGCTGGTCGAATCCGGCGCGGTGAACAATTCGCGCAAGCATTTTTATCCGGGCCGCATCGTGAGCTCATTTGTGTCCGGCACGCGGCGCCTGTTCGACTTTGTGCATCAGAACCCGTCGGTGCTGTTTCTGGGCAGCGAGATCGTTAACGACCCCGCAGTTATCGCGAGCAATCCTGGCGCCGTCGCCATCAACTCGGCGGTCGAAGTGGATTTGAGCGGGCAGGTGTGTGCGGACTCCATCGGCCCCAAAGTTATCTCGGGCTTTGGGGGACAGCTCGATTTCATTCGCGGTGCGGCGGCATCACCCGGCGGCAAGGCCATCATCGCCCTGCCCTCGCGCACCAAACACGGCAAGCCGCGCATCGTCGCCCGCCTGCAGTCCGGCGCTGGCGTCGTCACCACGCGGGGTGACGTGGACTATCTCGTGACGGAATATGGCGCCGTGCAGTTGCGCGGCAAAAGCATGGGCGAACGGGCGCAAGCCCTCATCAACATCGCCCATCCCGAGGACCGGGAGGCGCTCGCCCGCAGCTGGCATGAAGCCCGATAGTCCGGGCCTCACCAAAACAAAATACCAGGGGAGCAAGCATGCGTTTTCATCACATGGCGATTTTTGTGTCGGACCTGCAGGAAGGGATTCATCTGTGGCGCGACGTGATGGGTTTTGAGCTGGCGGTGGAAACCGTCATTCCGGATGGTCCCGCGCCGGGGCCGAATACGTTCATGTACCCGGCGCTGCTCGACGACATTTTCAAGGTGAAAGGGGCGCGCTCGAAGATGGCGCTGCTCAGTTCGCCGGAAGGTGCGCTGATTGAGTTGCAGGAGTGCGAAGTTCCGGCCATCCAGAAAACGCCGCCGGAGAACCTGCGCTACGGCCACACCGGCTTTCACGAACTTGGCCTGCTGGTGGACGACATCGATGCCTTCTTCGCGAAGGTTCGTGCGGCGGGTTATCAAACGCAGACGGAATACGTTTGGCAGTGCGCGAACATCGGCCGCTCGTTTTTGTTCTACGACAAGGACGGCAACATGATCCAGATTTGGGAGAACGCCGGCGGCGCCAGCTGGAAATAGCAACGTGTTGCGGCCGACGGGTCACTCGTGCCGGCCTGTTCATGCTTCGACAAGCTCAGCACGAACGGGGTTTAAGCGGTTCGCTGTTGTCCCGGGTTTGCCGGTTCGCTCTCGTTCCGCGTTCGCGCGTGCCGTTACCGTTTTTCCTTAAACGCGCCGCTACCGCGCCGGCCTCGAACGCTGCGTTACCGTTCGCCCTGAGCCTGTCGAAGGGCAGGCTGGTGGCGCATCCGCTTTAAACGACGACGCAACTCGAGGCAGATTGACCGCGCCGGACCAGCCCGCAATCTCAGGCCCGTCGCGGCTCCAGCACAAACTCGTCCAGCTTGGCCTGACGCGTCATTTCATAAAAATCTACGTTCAGGAAAGGCCCATTCACCACGATGCGACCGCGATCGTTGCGGTAGTAGGTGGTCATGCCTTCGTGCGACCACACCATATTGGCGTGGGCTTCGTCGACCTTGCGGTTGTACTCGGCGTGCACTTCGGGCCGGCATTCCGCCACCCCAACGGCGTTCGCGTTCATCTGCCGCAGCATGTCCATGATGAAACGCATCTGCATTTCCACCACCACGATCAGGCTGCCGCCGTGGCCGGGCTGCAGATTGGGGCCGTACATGATGAAAAGATTAGGGAAGTTGGGGACGACGGTGCCGAGATAGGCTTTCGCGTTATCGCCCTCCCAGGCCTCGCGCAAACTCTGACCGCCGCGGCCCACAATCTCGTAGGTGTTCACGAAATTGAGCACATCGAAGCCGGTAGCGATCACCAGCACATCGGCTTCGTGCGCCTTGCCGTCTGCGGTATGCACCGCGTGGGCGTCCACATGGTCGATGCGCTCTTCCACCAGATGCACGTGATCGTTGCGGAGCATGCGATACCAGCCGTTGTCCATCAGCATGCGTTTGCCAAACGGCGGATAGGTGGGCAGTACTTTGTCGATCAAATCCTGACGGTCGCCCAGTTGTTCCTTGATGTAGCGCGTGTAGTAGGCGCGATGCGCATCGTTAGTGGCGTTGAGCGAACGGTCCTTATGCGGCCAGTTGGGGTCTTTCTGCAGCGTGGCGTGCACGCGATCGTTAATCGTCCACCCCAGCTTCACCCGATACCAGGCCTGATACAGCGGCACTTCGTTAAACAGGAAGCGCATCGGGTCTGGCACCTGCTTACGGAACTGCGGGAACGGCGCGGCCCAGTGCGGCGAGCGCTGGAAGATAGTGAGCGACTTCACCTTGTGCTGGATTTCCGGGCCGATCTGCATGCAACTCGCGCCGTTGCCGATAATCGCCACGTTTTTGTCCGTGAGGTCCACGTCGTCGCGCCACTCGGCGGTGTGGAAACAGGGCCCGTCGAAAGTCTTCAGACCCTCAATCTTCGGCCACACCGGCGGATTGAAAATCCCCGCTGCGCTAATCACCACATTGGCTTTGAGGCTTTCGCTGCTGCCATCGGGCTTGGTCACGCTCACCGTCCAGCACTGGGTGGCTTCGTCGTAAACCGTGGTGTTCACGCGCGTGTTGAGGCGAATAAACGGATGGAGCTCAAACTCGGCCGCCACATGCTTGAGGTACGTGTGGAGGTCGTTACGCAGCGCGAAGTACATCGGCCAGTCGTACTTGGCGAACGAATAGGAGTAGAGGTGATTCGGAGTGTCGACGCCGGCACCGGGATAATGGTTTTCGCGCCACACGCCGCCCACCGAGTCATTTTTCTCAATCACGGTAAACGGAATGCCGGCGGCCTTCAGATTGACCGCCGCGCAAATGCCGGACACGCCGCAACCAATCACCACCACATGAAAACCTGCCGGCACCGTGACCTTCTCTTCCGACACCGGCCGGTGGCCAAACAGCTCTGCCGTGAAACGTCCGTAATGTGCGGGCACTTCTTCGCCCATCGCGACCGACAGCATTTCTACCAGCATTTCCGGCGAAGGCTCTTCAATCGCCAGCGGCTTGCCGGCGCGCCATGCCAGAATGGCCTTCAGCGCGGCCGCGCGGATTTCGTCCTGAATCTCGTCCGGCAGCCCGCCGGTATCGTTATCGCCCAGGCCCACGCTGCGCGCGGGGCGATACGGGACTTCCAGCCAGTGGCGCTCGCCGGTCATCTGCACCAGCGTCATGAGCAGGGTGGGGATGTTGGCAATCGACACGGCTTCGGTGAAGCGGGCGACGTCTTGCTCACTCAGATTTTCGCTCATCGGGGACACTCCGGAAATTTTAGGAATACAGGCCAAAGCCGGCGCGCGCCGACGGACACGCGCGCGCCAGACAAGGCCTCTTAGCTGAACACGGACTCGGGATAGCCCTCTTCCGCGATTTTGTCGCAGGCTAAGCGATAGGTGCTGGCGCCGCCCACGTAGGCCAACAGACGCTGCTGCTTGCCTTCGACATTGGTGCCCATGTACCAGGACTTGGTCTTGGGCACGAGCGTGGCGTTGGCCAGTTCGTCGTGGTGTTCACCCCAGCGCGCTTCAGCGTCGGCGGTCGGCTCAATCGACTGCCTGCCCTGTTTGCGCGTGTAGTCGATGCAGTTGCTGATCCAGTCGGCCTGCTGCTGCGAGCAGGTGGGCACGTTGCAGAAGGCCGCCGCCGGCGACAGCGGCGCCATGATCATGAACATGTTCGGGAAACCATGGACCTGCAGGCCCATCCAGGTCCGCACGCCGTCCTGCCGCCAGGTGTCACGCAGTAAGAGGCCGTCGCGACCGCGCACGTCGATGGCGGTCAACGCGCCGGTGGCGGCGTCAAAGCCGGTGGCGAAAATCATCATGTCCAGCTGGTGCTCGCCCGACGCCGTCTTGATGCCGTGTTCGGTGAAGCACTCGATGCGGTCTTCGGTGGTGTCCACCAGCCGCACGTTGGGCTGGTTGTAGACCTCGAAGTAATTCGTTTCCAGCGGCACGCGGCGGGTGCCAAAACCGTAGTCTTTCGGGCAGAGCTTCTCGGCCACCACCGGATCTTTCACGCGTTCGCGGATGCGGGCACGGACGAAGTCCGACACATAGTCGTTCACCGCCTGATCGGCAAACAGCTCACCAAACGCACCCACCCAGAACTTGAGCGAGCCGTCCTTCCAGAACTCCCACAACCGCGCTTCGCGCTCGGCGGGGGTGAGGTCTTCGAACTTCACGGTGCCAAAGTCGTAGTCGTTGCCGGTGAAGGTGTTGTGCACCAGCGACTTCATTTCGGGATAGGACTGGCGCAGTTCCGCCATGCGGGCGGCATCGTACGCGGGGTTTTTCATGGGAATGGCATAGGTCGCGGTGCGCTGGAACACCGTGAGGTGGCCGACCTGCGGGGCGATGGTCTGGATCACCTGAATGCCGGTCGCGCCGGTGCCCATCACGCCCACCCGCTTGCCGGCAAAATCCACCGCCTCATGCGGCCAGCGCGCGGTGTGCACCGAAGTGCCTTTGAAGTTTTCATAGCCCTTGAACGCCGGCACCTGCGGGGAGGACAGCCCGCCGGTCGCCATCACCAGAAACTGCGCGGAGAACTGCTCGCCGCCCACGGTGGTGATCTGCCAGCGGCCGGCGGTTTCGTCAAAGGTCGCGGCGTTCACGCGGGTGTGGAACTGGATGTCGCGCTTGAGATCAAATTTATCCGCGACGTAGTTGAGATAGCGTTCGGTCTCGGGCTGCGCAGGGAAGCGCTCGCTCCAGTTCCATTCGTTCAGCAGTTCGTCGGAGAACCAGTACTGATAGCACTCGGCGGTGGAGTCGCAGCGCGCGCCGGGATAGCGATTCCAGTACCAGGTGCCGGCCACGCCGGTGCCCGCTTCCAGCACCCGGACCGACAGCCCGAGCTGGCGCAACTTGTGGAGCTGATACATGCCGGACAAGCCGGCGCCAATAACGATGGCATCAAACGATGTGGCGGACTGCGCATGACTCACGGTGAAGCTCTCCTCTGAACTGGTATGACGGCTAATTGTTGTACGTTCGCGCCACTGCCGAAGCCTGCGGGCCCCGGATCAGCGCACAGCGCCGCGCGGGCGCCCGGCGCGGGATGGCGGTGAGTTTAACGCCGCCAGCGGGATTCGGCCCGCACAATGCGCGCGGGCAGCGACCGGCCTTAATCACGCGGCCAGTCGGGCATCACCGTGCGGGCCACATGCGCCGCCGGCAGTCGCGCCTGCCCCACGCCAAAGTACCGCTCGCGCAAGGTATCGCCATCGTAGCGCAGGGGCATCCGGCCGCGCCGCTGCAACTCCGGCACCACAAACTCCCCAAATTCGGCAAAGCCCAGCGGCTGGGTCACCGGCACCAGGTTAAAGCCATCGCAGCCGCTCTCGTCCATCCAGCGCTCGAGTTCATCGGCCACGGTCTGCGGGCTGCCCACCACCTTGGGCATGACGCTGCCGATCGACATGTACTCGCCAATTTCCTGCACCGTCCATTCGCGCTCGGCGTCGATTTCGGCAAAGTAGCCGAGCAGGCCTTGAATGGCGTCGGTGTGCAGGTCTTTCAACTTCTGACCGGGCGGAATGGCCGCGATGTCGAGGCCTAACCAACCGCAAAACAGCGCGAGCGCGCCTTCCGGGCTGGCATAGCGCTGACACGCCTCGAACTTGGCCTGGGCCTCTTCATCCGTGGCGGCCACGATCACCGTGATGCCCGGGAAGTAGCGCACGTCGTCGCGCGTCCGGCCCGCCGCCTCCAGCGCTTTGGTGAGTGCCTCCAGCGCCTTGCGCGCGGCTTCGGGATGCGGATGAATCGCAAAAATCGCCTCGGCGTGACGCGCGGCAAACTGCACGCCGCGCCCCGATTGCCCGGCCTGAAACAGCACCGGCGTGCGCTGGCGCGAAGGCTCGCACATATGCGGACCCGGCACGCTGAAATGCGGACCCACGTGGTCGATCTGATGCACTCGGGCAGGGTCGATCAGCATGTCGTTCGCCACGTCACGCACCATCGCGTCTTCTTCCCAGCTGTGTTCCCACAGCTTGTAGCAGACGTCCATGTACTCGTCCGCGCGGTCGTAGCGCTCGTCGTGTGGCGTCACTTCGCCCAGACCGAAATTGGCGTTGGCGTCGGCCAGATAGGAAGTCACGATGTTCCAGCCCACGCGCCCTTCGGTCAGGTGGTCGAGCGTAGAGAACAGCTTGGCCGTGTGATACGGCGGGTAGTAGGTGGTGCTGTAGGTGCTGGCAAAGCCGAGATAGCGCGTGGCGGCGGCCATCGCCGGGATGATGAGCGTGGGGTCGTTGCTGGGAAACTGCACGCTGTGGCGCACGGCGGTCTCGCGCGAGCCCTTGTAGACGCTGTAGGTGCCGTGCACATCGGCCAGAAACAAGGCGTCGAACAAGCCCGCTTCGAGCGTGCGGGCCAGTTCCATCCAGTAATGCACGCTGCGATAGCCGTCCAGCGGCCGGTCCTGCGGATGCTTCCACTGGCCGATCGAGTGATGCCCGATGCAGCACTGGGCGAAAGCGTTCATATGAATCATTTTGGGCATGGCGTGTCCTGTGAGGGCTGGGCTGGTGCCCGCGCAGATTGCCCGCCTCGGCGGCCATTGGCTAGGATGCGGCATCTTTCATCCGCCGAACCGGAGTATTGCCCATGGACGCCGAATCCCTCAAAGCCCTGCAGGCACCGCTGAAAGCGCAATACCGCGAAGCCCCGGACGCCGCCGTGATCACCCTGCACGCCGAATCGAACGGCATCGACGGCGTGGCCTGCAAACTCAGCACCAGCAAGGGCGTGATCGAAGCCGGCCTCCATCCCGCCACCGGCGGCAGCGGCACGCAGGCCTGCTCGGGCGACATGCTGCTGGAAGCCCTCGTCGCCTGTGCGGGTGTGACGCTGCAAGCCGTCTCCACCGCCTTCGGCGTCACGCTTACCAAGTCGATCATCCGCGCCGAAGGCGACCTCGACTTCCGCGGCACGCTGGGCGTGGCGAAAGATGCCCCAGTGGGCTTCCGCGACATCCGCATTGTGTTTGATATCGCCGGCGACGCCCCGCCGGAGACCTTGCAGAAAATTGTGAGCACTTCGGAGCGCTACTGCGTGGTGCTGCAGACGCTCAATCAGCGACCCAACATCACCGTCGAAAGCACGATTTAAGGCCCTCGGCGCGGGCCGGTTTTAACGGCCCAGCCCGTGCTTCAGACGGGACTGGGCGCGGGCTCCCAGCAACACCGCGTTGACCGTCCCGCCATAAAACCGCCCGGTCGCCGTCCAGTCGGCGAAGCCGGCGGGGTCGAGCCGGGAATCGCAGCAGAAAAAATCCTCGCCCTCCCGAAATTCATCCGCCAGCGCCTTGAAGGCCCGGAACGCGCTGCCTTTCGGGAGCAGCAGTTCGCGATCGATCTCGGCAAAGCTGCGCAAGTTCGGGTCGCTGGGATTGATGGGGTTCGGTGACATGTCTGAATGCTTGCATGACCGGCGCCAGATAGGGAGCGCCGGAGGCGAGCCGAGTCCGCACCCTCGCGGTTCGACTGGCTCACCGCGAACGGAAACGCGAGATTCAAACACCACAGACAACGCCCATCGCCAATCGGATTAGCCCCAAAGCCCCCTCACCGCAAAGCCCAAACCCCGTTCGTCCTGAGCCTGTCGAAGGAGACTTAGCCACTCCCGGCTGCCGGCCGAAAGCACTTTGGCGAAGGACGCGGTAGAGATTCACCAGATCCCGGGGTCGTCGGCGGCAAGGTGTTTTTCGCCCCGCGTCACGGCCAAAGTCCGCGCCTTCAAAGGGGGGCGCGGCGCCATCCCAACTCACCTAATAGTGATAACGCAGCTGCGCAATCAGCACCGCGCCGTCGGCAATTTTGTACACGATGCGGTGCTCGTCGTTGATGCGCCGGGACCAATAGCCGGATAGCGCGTGTTGGAGCGGCTCCGGCTTGCCAATGCCTGCGAACGGCGAGCGGATGAGGTCTTTGATAAGGGTGTTGGTCCGATCGAGCAACTGCCGGTCGGTCTTCTGCCAGTACAGGTAGTCTTCCCAGGCCTGTTCGGCAAAGACCAGTTTCACTCCGCCAGCCTCCGCTCCTGCCCCCGGCCCTCCTCGAGATCGGCAATCGCTGCCAGCAAGCGGCGGGCGTTTCTGGGGCTGCGTAGCAGGTGGGCCGTTTCTTCCAGCGCCTTGTAGTCGTCGAGCGAGATCATCACCACGGCCTGCTGGCCGTTGCGGGTAATGATGATCGCCTCGTGGTCATCGCAGACGCGATCCATGGTTTCGGCCAGATGAGCACGGGCGGCGGTATAGGTAATGGCGTCCATGGGGCACCCTCTTTATATGTACAGGTAAACGTACAGGCCGCGATGAGTTTCGTCCAGCATGAGACGGCGAACTGCGGGTCGGGCGGAAGCCACACTCAAACCTGAATAAGCGCCACCAGCACCAGATAGCGCGTGGTCTTGGCGATCGTCACAAGCAGCAAAAACACCGGCAGAGGCTCGCGCAAGAAACCCGCCGCCAAGGTCAGCGGATCACCAATCACGGGCATCCAGCTCAGCAGCAACGACCACTTGCCCCAGCGCCGATAGCGCGTCTGAGCGCTCGCCAGCGCCGCCGGCCCCACCGGAAACCATCGCCGCTCGCGAAAACGCTCGATGCTGCGTCCCAGCGCCCAATTGATGACGGCGCCCAACACGTTACCCGCACTCGCCACCGTCACCAGCGCCCACACCGGTTGCGCCCCGCCCAGCACCAGGCTCACCAGCACGGCCTCGGACTGCGCGGGCAACAGGCTCGCCGCCACCAAGGCACTGGAGAACATGGACAGATAGGCCGCGAGGTCACTCATGCGGCTAGCCTAGCGCGGGAGGGCGAACGAGGGGATGGGGCGCAGTGAATCTCTCCCCGAGGGCTTTCGTGGCTCATCTTATGAGCCTGCCGCCGGCTACGCTCGGCCTCAAACCCGCTGCGACCCAGCCCCCGCTCAATAACGGGGGCGGGCGACTGGGCAATAGTCAGCACCAAGGAGGTTCCGCCATGCACATGACCCGCCATGCCGAAATCCGCTGCCAGCAACGCGCCATTCCGGCCATCGTCACCGAGTGGCTGGTGAAGCACGGCGAGAAAGTGCACGACCACCACGGCGCCTGCGTGCGTCACTTCACCAAGCGCGTACGACAAACCCTGGAGCGCACCTACGGCAAGACCGAGGTGCAAAAGCTCTCCCGCTATCTCGACTGCTACTGCGTGGTCAGCACCGCAGACATCGTGCTGACCGTCGGCCATCGGTACACGCGGATCCGGCACTAGGTAAGCCCCTGCATGACGGCAGCAGCCGCGGGCCTGAAGCCGCAGTAAACGCAGCCCACCAAGGACTGCTCAACCGCCCCCGCCCGCGCTATCCTGCCAGCTCAAGTCCAAGCGCCGCAGCCGGCAGTGCGCGCGAGGTGTGATGGGTTAGCGCAACGCGCCAAGCTTTGTTAACGAAAGGGTTCTGGTTTGGACTACGGGCAGGAGGGCAATTCGGCCAACCGCTGGGGCGGCATGGCGTTCGCGGTCTTACTGCACGTGTTCCTGATCTATGCGCTGGTGACGGGGCTGGCGCGCGACGCGGTGGAAGCGATTAAGCAGGCGCCGCTGGAAACCCGCCTCATCGCCGAAGTGCAGCCGCCGCCGGAGACCCCGCCGCCGCCGCCCCCGCCGCAACTCACCACCCCGCCGCCGCCCTTTATTCCGCCGCCGGAAATCGCCGTCGCCCTGCCGCCACCGCCGCAGGCCATCACGCAAACCACTGCCGTAAAGCCGCCCGAAGCGCGCCTGCCGCCGCCGGCGCCTCCTGCACCGCCAGCGCCGGCCGCGCCGCCGGTCCGTGTTGCGGCTTCGATTGATCCGGCGAAGGACTGTCGCGACAAGCCGGCCTATCCCGCGCTATCGAAGCGCATAGGCGAAGAAGGCCTGGTCGTGCTGGAGTTCACCATCGAGGCCAATGGCAAGGTGAGCGAGGCCAAAATCAAGCAGAGCAGCGGTCATCCGCGTCTGGATGAAGCAGCCAAACGCGGCCTCGTCACGCTGTGCAAGTTCCACCCCGGCACGGTCGACGGCAAGCCGGAGCGCTCCATCGCCACGATCGCCTACCGGTGGCAGCTCAATGCGCTTTGACACTCATCGCCCTGCCCCGCACGGCAAAGAACCTTTTCGGATGGAGAATCCCATGTCCTCACGCACTCGCGCTCGTTTCTTGCCCGGACTGGCCCTGCCCGCGCTGTTGCTGATCGCGCATACCGCGTTCGCGCAAACCGCCGAGCCTGCCGCGCCGGCAACGGAGACGCCCGCCACCGGGGTGGCGACAGAAGCCACCGTCGCGCCGACCGCGCCGGTGGAACTTTTGGCGCCAGCCGCATCGCCAGCACCTGCCGAATCCCCGACCACCGCGGAAGTCGCCAACCCCTACGGCCTGGAAGCGCTGTGGGAGGGCGGGGACTTTATCGTGCGCTTCACGCTGATCGCGCTGGTGGTGATGTCGATGGCCACCTGGTACGTGCTGGTCACCAAATTTCTGGAACAGTCGCGCCTCAAGGCCAGCGCCCGCGCGGCGGCCCAAGGCTTCTGGCAAACGGGCTCGGTGACCGAAGGCTTGAGCCAACTCAAACCCGGCAGCGCGTTCCACTATCTGGCCGAGCAAGCCGCAAACGCCGCGCGTCAGTACGAAGGCGCGCTGACCGAACGCATCGATATGCACACCTGGCTCAGCCTCGCCATTGACCGCGCCAGCGCGGAGATCAGCAACCGCCTCACGCGCGGGCTGGCGGTGCTGGCCACCGTCGGCTCCACCGGGCCTTTCATCGGGCTGTTCGGCACGGTGTGGGGGATTTATCACGCACTCACCGCCATCGGCATTGCCGGTCAGGCGTCGATCGACAAAGTCGCCGGTCCGGTAGGCGAGGCGCTGATCATGACGGCGATTGGTTTGGCGGTCGCGGTGCCGGCGGTGCTGGGCTACAACTTCCTCGTTCGTCGCAACAAGGTGGCGATGGAATCGGTGCGGCGCTTTGGCGGCGAGTTGCACACGGTGCTGCTGGGCGGCAAGCGCGCGGGGCAATAAGCATGAACGTGGGGCTGGAACCGGACGACGACAGCGAGGTGGTGTCGACTATCAACACCACGCCGCTGGTCGACGTGATGCTGGTGCTGCTGATCATCTTCCTCATCACCGTGCCGGTGGTGGGGCACAACGTGCCGCTCACCCTGCCCAAGGAGCGCAGCGCTCTGAGTGAGGCCAAGCCCGGCAACATCAATCTGTCGGTGAATCGCGAAGGCGATGTGTTCTGGGACGACCGCGCGGTGCCCGACATGCCCACGCTGTTCGAGAGGCTCAAAATTGAAGCGGTAAAAGTGCCGCAGCCGACGGTGCGATTACGCGGCGACGAGAACGCGCGCTACGAGCAGATTGGCCGCGTGGTGTTTACCCTGCAACGCGCCGGCATGCAAAAAATTGGCTTCATTACCGAACCCCCGGTGCGCGCACCGTGAACGCGTGCAGGAAGTAAACCGATGGCAATGAACATGTCCGCTGGCGGCGATGACGGCGAGGTCATGGTGGAAATGAACACCACGCCGCTGATCGACGTGATGCTGGTGCTGCTCATCATGTTGATCATCACCATTCCCATCCAGACGCACGAAGTAAAACTTGATCTCCCCGGCGGCAATCCGCCGGCGCGCGTGACCGAGCCGGTGGTAGTGACGATCGATGTGGACTTTGACGGCACGCTGTTCTGGAACGGCACACAGCTGGCAGACAAACCGGCGCTGGAGGCATTAATGCAAACCGCCGCCGCGCAGCCCGAACAACCGGAAATCCACCTGCGCCCCAACAAGCTGGTGGCCTATCGCAACGTGATCGCCGTGATGGCCTCGGCCCAGCGCCTCGGGCTCAACAAAATAGGACTGGTGGGCAATGAACAATTCATCGAATAGCGCGTGGCGCGCGGGCGCCGTGCGGGCGCTGGCAGCGTTCGCGCTCGGCCTGAGCCTGACTGCCGCGACACCCATCGTGCGCGCCGCCGACAATGACGAAACCGTGCGCGCCGAACTCGGCAAGCCCATTCAGGCCGCGCAGGCGCTGATCAAACAGGGCAAATTCAAAGAGGCTTTAAGCAAGCTGCACGAGGCCGACGCCATCGCCGGCCGCACGCCCTACGAAAACTACGCGCTGGAATACACGCGCCTCAGCGCGGCGAACTCCGCCGGCGATATGAGCGCGGCCGGCAAAGCCTTCGAAGCGCTGCTAGCGTCCGGTCGCTTGCCGGCCGCTTCCCAGCAGCAAATCAGTCTGGCGATCGCCAGCCAGTACTACCGCGCGGGCAACTATCAGGAGGCGCTGAACTGGGCGCAGCGCTATCAGAAACTGGGCGGGCAGGACGCCAGCGCGCGCAGTCTTGTCTATCAGTCGCAGTATCAAAGCGGCAACTTTGAAGCGGCGGCCAAAGCCCTCAGCGCCGAACTCGCCGTAGCTGAAAAAGCAGGCCAGAAGCCAGCAGAAAATCTTTACCAGCTGCTGGCCAACTGCGAGTTGAAGCGCGGCAATCAGGCGGGCTACCAGCAGGCGCTCGAACGCCTGCTCGCCGCGTATCCCAAGCGCGACTCCTGGCTGAGCGCGCTGCAAGGCGTGGCGACCAGGCCGGGCTTTCCGGATCGCCTCACGCTCGATCTGGCGCGGCTGCGCTTGGCGACGAACACCATGGGCGGCACGAGCGGCGCGCCGGCCGCCGTGGCCGAACAATACTTCGACACCCTGCAGCGGCTGTTGCAGGCGGGCTATGCGGGCGAGGCCAAAGCCCTGGCCGACAAAGCCTTCTCCAGCGGCATCCTCGGCGCCGGCAAAGACGCCGCGCGCGAGCAGCGCCTGCGGGCGCTGGTGGATAAAACTTACGCCGACGATCGCAAAACCCTGGGTCAGGGCGATGCCGAAGCAGCGGGTGCGCGCACCGGCGACGCGCTGCTGGCGCAAGGCTTCAACTACGTGGGCTATGGCGAATTCGATAAAGGCTTAGTCCTGATGGGCCAGGGGATTGCCAAGGGCGGGCTCAAATATCCCGAAGACGCGAAGCTGCATCTGGGCTACGCGCTGCTGCTGGCAGGTCGCAAGGCGGAGGCCATCAAGACTTTGAAAACTGTCGCCGGGCCGGACGGCAGCGCCGATCTGGCGCGGCTATGGCTGGTGCAGATCGGGCACTAGGACCTTACGGTCATGCACGCTGCCGCTCGTCGGCGCCCCTTACGGCGCCGGCTGTTGCACTTTGCGGGAGGGATGGATTCGCGTGCGCTTGGGCGCGCGCTCACCCCTGCGGGGCGCGCTGCGCGCGTCCAAACTCGCGCTGCGAGTTTGTCGAACCAGAGGGTTCTCTTTCTACCCTCCCTCTCCGCCCTAAAAAAACCCGCAATAGCGGGCTTTTTTATGGCGGAGAGGGAGGGATTCGAACCCTCGGTCCTCGTGAGAGGACGCCGGTTTTCAAGACCGGTGCAATCAACCGCTCTGCCACCTCTCCGGGTTGCGCGGACGCGCGGCGAGTATAGCCCGAGCGCGGCGTTCGCTGTAGACGAGACAGGCGATCATCAACGCGGCGAGGACCAGCGATGAGCCCACGGTGCCAAAACCGAGCCCGCCTTTTCCCAGCGGCTTGGTCAGGAGGTCGCCGAAGGTCGCGCCAAAGGGGCGGGTAAGCACAAAGGCAATCCAGAACAGCACCGCCGGACTGGCTTGGGTAAAGCGCCAGACCAGCGCGGTGAGCGCGATGAGCGCCCCGATGAGCGCCGCGCCGCCAATAAGGCCGAGGCCAGAGTCGTCGGCCAGATAAACGCCCAGCGCGGTGCCCAAGGTGTGAGAGACCAGAATGGCGGTCCAGTGAAAGAGCTGCGCGCGTCGCGTCTCAACGCGGCTGACGGATAAATTGCCCTCTACCAACCGCCAGACCAGTAGCACCAGCGCCAGCGTGGCGGCGATGAGGCTAGAACCGGTGGCGTAGCCCAGACCCACCGTGCGGTCGAGAAAATCGGACATCGTGGTGCCGGCGGTGCTGGTGGACAGAATCACCGCCCAGTAGAGCGGCGCGTTAAAGCTGCGCGCCGAGCAGGCCCGCAAACATCGACAGCAGTATGAGCGAGCTCAGTGCATCGCCCACGTCGAGCGTCATGGGCAACAAATTCCCGGCGGTTTAGCCCAGCGTGGTCGCGCAGATTTTGATGAGCCAGAAAGAGCGCGTGACCGCCGCGACCTTGTTGGCTTGCAGTCCAGCATTGGCTGCGGGCCCGACGACGGTCACAACTAAAACCTCACGCCCGCGGCAAGCGGCGAAGCGCCGGCGCAAAGCGCAGCTGCGCGCCGGTCTTCGCCTGTAGGGCCTCTTCGCTCGTGCCTTCCACCAAATCCGTCACCAGCAAGCCGTCGGGCGTTACGTCAATCACCGCTAAATCGGTATAGATGCGGTTGACGCAGGCCGGGCCGGTCAGCGGCAAGGTGCAGCGCTCGACGATGCGCGGCGCGCCGTCTTTACCCACGTGCGCCGCCAGCATCACCCATACCTGCTTCGCGCCCGCCACCAAATCCATCGCCCCGCCGACCGCCGGCGCTTTGGCGCCGGGCAGGGCCCAGTTGGCGAGATCGCCGTTGGCCGCGACCTCGTAGGCGCCCAGAATCGACACATCGATATGCCCGCCGCGAATCATGGCGAAGGAATCGGCGTGATGAAAAAACGCGCCGCCGGGCAATACGCTCACCGGCTGCTTGCCGGCGTTGATGAGGTCGGGGTCTTCGGCGCCCGGCGCGGGCGCAGGTCCCA
>CAMCQE010000039.1 GCA_945876945.1 Klebsiella pneumoniae | reverse complement strand
TGACCGCTTGGGTACCCCTCCGAAACGGTAGCCAGAAATTGTCGTAACTCAAGGCCACTGTGTCAACCTGAAAATAATGACGCTTCAAAGTCTTTCAGGAATTCAGGGCGTTGAGGGCGACGGACGTTTTGCCTTGGCGGCCTTTGCCTTGCTGCTTTTGGCTTTGCTTTTCTTTGCCGAAGTCTTTTTGGCGGTGGATTTAGAGGCTTTGCTTGCCACTGCCTGTTTCTTGGGTTTCGCCGTTGCAGGCTTCGAGTCGGCCTTTGCAGATGCGGCTGACTGGGTCGTTTTTTTCCGACTTGTCGCCGCGCCTTTGGCCTCTTGAGTGCCTGCTTTACGCCGCCCGAAGGCGGGCTTCGCCGTCTCCAGTAGTGTCACGCAGTCCGCCAGGCTTAGCTGTAGTGGGTCAGAATCCTTAGGAATCCGGGCGTTCTTGGTGCCATCGGTGACGTAGGGACCGAACCGGCCATTCAGGATTTTTATTCCAGCATCCGCAAAAATCCTGATTTCGCGCGCGGCGTCGGCCAGTTTCTTGGCCTCGATAAGTTCGATGGCGCGTTCGATTTGAATCGTGTAAGGGTCGTCTTCGCCTTTCAGCGACACATATTTGTCGCTATATCGGATGTAGGGCCCGAAGCGACCGATATTTGCTGAAACTGTCGCGCCATCGGGTAACTGTCCCACCTGCCGGGGTAATTTGGTTAGCGTCAGCGCCTCTTCAAGTGTGATCGTGTCGATCCTCTGACCTTGGCGGAGCCCGTAAAACTTTGGCTTTTCTTCAGCCTCGGGGTCGCCGATCGCGATGTAGGCGCCGAACCTGCCCATCCGGGCGGAGACTGGCAGGCCCGAAACGGGGTCAGTGCCCAAAAGTCGGGCTTGCGTTGCCTCCTTGCGCGAGACGCTGGCCTCCTTTTCGCGCAAATTACCCTCGAATGGCTTCCAGAAAGCTTCCAGCAGCGGGATCCATTCCTTTTCCCCCCGGGAGACGGCGTCGAGATCGTCTTCAAGCCGCGCAGTGAAGTCGTAATCGACGTAGTCGCTGAAGTGGTTGCTCAGAAAGTTGCTGACGATGCGGCCGATGTCGGTGGGCCTGAAGCGCTTTCGGTCGAGTTCAACATAAGCGCGCTGCGTTAGCGTCGAGATGATCGACGCATACGTGGAGGGCCTCCCGATCCCGTACTCCTCCAGCGTTTTGACCAGACTTGCCTCCGAATACCGCGGCGGTGGCTCGGTAAAATGCTGGTCGATCCTCACTTCGCCAAGCTGGACCTTTTCGCCTTCGGTTAGCGAGGGTAAAGCGCCCTCTTCGGCCGCTTCATCGTCCTGGCTTTCGGCGTAGACCAGCAAAAACCCCGGCTCTGCGATGGTCATGCCGGAGGCCCTGAAGATAGCGTCGCCTTTTGATTTGAGATCCACGCCCACGCTGTCGATGAGCGCCGGATTCATTTGGCAGGCCACCGTGCGCTTCCATATCAGTTCGTAAAGTTTGAACTGCTCGGGCGTCAAACGGGACCTGATGTCGGCAGGGCGGCGTAAGGCGGAAGTTGGCCTGATCGCTTCATGCGCTTCCTGCGCGTTCTTCGACTTCGTCTTGTAGGTATGCGGCTTGGCGGGCACCAGGGTCGGGCCGTATTCGGACTTGATGAAGTCGCGCAGTTCGTCAACGGCCTCTGCCGCGAGGTTCAAGGAGTCGGTACGCATGTAGGTAATCAAACCCTCCGCGCCGTTCCCGGTATCAATCCCTTCATAAAGCTGCTGCGCGACGCGCATGGCGCGTTGCGCGGTGAATCCCAGCTTGCGGACCGCCTCCTGCTGGAGCGTGGAGGTTATAAACGGCGGCGCTGGGTGCCGCTTGCGCTGTTTTTTCTCAACCGAGACAACGGAAAACGCCCCGTCTGAGCCGTCCATAATCTGTTGGCGGACGGCTTCAGCTTGCGCTTGGCTGGTCACCGTGAACTGCCGGACTTTCTCCCCGCCAATCTCGGAGAGTCGCGCGGTGAACGGGCCGGCGGCGGCGCTCATATCCGCCTCAACGGTCCAATACTCGCGCGGAACGAATTTTTCGATTTCAGCTTCCCGCTCGCAAATGAGGCGCAAGGCAGGGCTCTGCACGCGCCCGGCAGAGAGTCCTCGACGGATTTTTTTCCACAACAAGGGCGAAAGATTGAAGCCCACGAGGTAATCGAGAGCCCGACGCGCCTGCTGAGCGTTCACGAGGGCGGTCGAGATTTCGCGAGGGTTAGCGACTGCTTCGGCAATCGCACGCGGCGTGATTTCGTGGAACACCACCCGACAGACTTTCTTGCCCTCTAGTGCCTTGCGTTCCTTTAACACCTCAAGAATGTGCCAGGAGATCGCCTCGCCTTCGCGGTCAAGGTCGGTTGCGAGATAGAGCGCATCCGCCTTGCGGGCCGATTTGGTTATCGCATCCACGTATTTTGCGTTTCTCTCAATGACCTCGTAGGTCATTGAAAACGCGTGCTCGGGGTCAACCGCGCCTTCCTTAGGCAGCAGGTCACGGACGTGTCCATAGGACGCCAAAACGTCGTAGTCAGCGCCCAGATATTTCTTGATGGTGGTCGCCTTGGCGGGCGACTCGACGATGACCAGATTGTGAGCCATTAGTGTTGCTTAGCCTGTCGAGATAGCGGCGAGACGGTGACCGGAATTTTTCAATGAAGGGCGCTATAAGCGCTATCGTTGACCAAATCTTCCATCGAAAAGTAGGCGTTTTCATAGCCCGGGAGATTGAACAGCACCATGAGTACGATCCACTTCAGCTGCTCGACGTCGATGCTTTTAACGTCAAGCGCCATCACCCGTTCGATGATGAGTTCCCGACTTGAGAACTCGAGCACCCCATTGGCTTCCAGATAATGCAAAAAGCCACGACAAGCCGCGTCAAGTCTGAACTGCTCTTCCTGCGAGTAGCACCGGACAGAGGTTCCGCTGTCGATTACGAGGTCGGACTCAGGCGCCTTCATCGCTAATTCGTTCAACCAGTCGAGCGCGTGCCTGATGGTATTGATCTCGAAACCGACCTCGCGCAACAGTCGCCGTAGGCGATCATGGTCGTCGAGGACATCTGCGTCATCCTCGGCGTAATGCTCGAAAATGTATATGAGAACGTCAATTACTGTGTGCTGCATGCTTCGCCTCGGGACTCGCCAGGGGGGCGATCGGGCTGGTCGCGACGTTCGCAGAATCAAGCAGTTAGGGCTACCTGACTGGTCGAGAGTTTGCTTAAGAGTGGGCTCGTCCGGTTCGGACAAACGCGCCGCCATGGTCGGAGCGCACCAAGCCCTTCATTTCAAGGGAGACGAGAATGGATGAAACCTCTGGGGCCGTCAATCCGGTTTTGTTGACCAGCCTGTCGAAGGCGATGGGCTCAAAATCACAGGCTTCCAGAATGTGCGCTTCGCGTGGAGCAAGGCTTGGTGGCTCCTGACTTTCGGGCCTTGAGTCCACGGAACGCTTGTTGCCTTCTAAGGACGGGAACTCCTGCAGGACGTCCTCTACCGTTTCCGTCAGCACGGCGCCTTGCCTAATCAAGGCATGGCATCCCTTACTCAAGGCACTGCGGATTGGGCCCGGCACCGCGAATACCTCGCGTCCTTGCTCAAGGGCTTGCAGCGCGGTAATCAGCGAGCCGCTGGTTTGGGCGGCCTCCACCACCAGCGTCCCGACCGCTAGTCCGCTGATGACCCGGTTTCGTTGCGGAAACGAATATTTGGTCGGCGCGTATCCAAGCGGAAACTCCGAAAGCAGCAGCCCGCGAGTCGCTATTTCCAGCGCGAGATCCCGATTAATCGAAGGATAGATGCGGTCGATACCGCAGCCAAAAACAGCCACGGTTGCCCCGGTCGCATCAAGCGCGCCTCGATGCGCAGCGGCATCGATACCGCTCGCAAGTCCGCTTGTGACCACCAACCCGGCCTCTGCAAGCCCACGCGCGAACTCATAAGCATTTTCCCGGCCGGCGGAAGTGGCTCGGCGGCTACCGACCACCGCAATCTGCGTGGCACGCAGGAGTTCCGAGCGACCGCTGGCGAATAGCACGGGCGGGGGTTTCGGGATTTCCTGCAGTAGTGGGGGATAGGCCTGGTCACCAAGGGCCAACAAGCAATTGCCGGGCGTCATCAGCCATCGCTTACAGCGCTCTCGCACGGTCCAATCTAATGGCAGCCCGAAGTTGCCCGCTTCCCGCTGAAGTTCTCGGGTCTGCGCTTCGAGGCTTTTGCCTTCCAGGCAATTACGGTTGATGAGAGAAATGAGGCGAAGCAGTCCCTCATGACGGCCCTGCGAGGCCTCGTGGGCGACAGCAATTAGCGCAAGGCGCTCAATGTCCAATCCTTTGTCCATTGAGCGGCAGGATACCCCGGCACCCGGGGCACCCGACAAGACGGGTTCAAGGATTGCGGACCTTGTCCTCAATATGAACCGGGCGTTGGGTGTTCATCACCAGGCCATAACTCACCCGGTCAAACGTCCGGAAAATCATGACCTCGCCGGCACGCTCTTCCGGCAGGTCAATTTCCTGCGGCTCTCCACCAATTTTTTCACCCAAGGCCTGATCGACTTTGAGCTTGCCGTGACGAAGGCCATCCGTCGCCCGGTCAAACATGCGACCGACGAACGAGGGATTCGCCTGAGTCGCTGCTTCAAGGGCTTGCTTGCGCTGGAAGTAGGCCACTTCGGTGCCGATGGCGTCCTTCACGCGGGCGCCGGCCTGAAAGATTCCCAGCACGTGGCCGGGCGCTAAGCCGTCTTGAGTGCCTTTGTTGACCACGACAACCTTGTACTGCCCTATCTGACTGACGCCATCGATTACCGAAATAATCACGCCGTCGACGGCGGCGTCAGGTCCGCGCGGAATAAATTCGGGGTATTCCTCATTTTCCTGAGGCATCACGCGGTCCCCTTTGAGCACCTCGCGATTATTCCAGGTCACAAGCCCAGTGCTGGTCTCGCCAACGGCGGTGATGCTTAGGTCAGCGATGTGCAGCGCTTCGTAACCTAGAATCTCGCCCGAAGCAGGGTCTTTGTACGCGCCACCGAGTCGCAGGACGGTATATTTTTCGCCAAGCTGCGCAGTGAGGCTTCGCAAGTAGATTTTGCTGCCCGCGCCCATGGTCAGATGCTGATCCTGACCTCCGACAACATACGGTGCGAGGTCTGTTTGCGCTTTGCTCAGCACCAAAGGGCGGCTCAAGAATTGGTTGATAGCGTCCAGCGGAATGGGAGGAATCGCTTGTTCGTGGACGGACTCGCGCACGGTTGGCGTCAACTTCACGTTACGACCGCTGGACGCACCTCGTCGTAAGGCAAGCATGGGTTTACCGTCCACATCTATCAGCGCGATTTCATCTCCCGGATAGATGAGGTTCGGGTTTTTGATCTGCGGATTGCCTTGCCAAACCTGTGGCCATTGCCAAGGCTTGGTCAGAAACCGACCCGCGATATCCCACAGTGTGTCGCCTTTAACTACCGTGTAGCTTTGAGGATGGGCCGGGTTCAATTGAACATCAGCGGCCCAGACGACCGGCAGACTGAACGCAAGAACCATAGAAAAGAGTATTTTTCTATGCATTTCAATGCTCTTAGGCATGGAGGTTAATCGAGCTTAGCAGACAATGTGCAATTGCTAAACGCCGGAGTTCAAAGCCGTTGCCGTTGGTCTCCGTTCAGCTTGATGGATCGACACCCAGTCCATATTCTTGATGGCCCTTGGCCAGGAAAGGCAATCGTGGCGCTCCTTGAGATACTTCATTACCCCGACCCCAGACTTCGCAAAAAAGCGCGGCCCGTCACGCATTTTGACGACGCACTGCGAAAGCTCGTGGCGGATATGCTGGAAACCATGTACCGGGCGCCCGGTATTGGCCTTGCCGCGCCGCAGATTAATGTCGCCCAACGGGTCGTCGTGATCGACATCTCACGTGAAAACAACACACCGCGGGTTTTCATCAATCCCGAAATCATTGAGTCCCGCGGCAAGGACACGATGGAAGAGGGCTGTCTCTCGGTACCCGACACCTACGATACCGTTGAGCGAGCCGCGTGGATCCGGGTCAAGGCCATGAATGCCAACGGCGAATCCTTCGAGTTGGAATGCGAGGGCCTGCTGGCGGTCTGTGTCCAGCACGAGCTGGACCATTTAGACGGGAAACTTTTCGTCGACCGCTTGTCCATGCTCAAGCGCTCCAGAATTCGACGCAAGTTCGAAAAGGCGCAGCGTCTGGCGCTCTAGCAGACGCGCCGATTCACTCAGCATCCGGGGGCGTTAATACCCTCTCGTCATCCTCGTCAGGAACCAACGTGCCCAAATTGAAGGTCATTTTTGCTGGAACGCCTGACTTCGCGGCATCGTCTCTTACCGCCCTGCTTGCCCACCCGTCCGTGACCGTCATCGCCGTCTATACGCAGCCCGACAAACCCGCGGGACGCGGCCAGCAGCTCCGGGAAAGCGCGGTCAAAACCTTGGCTATCGCCCAAGGTCTTCCAATCTTCCAACCCCACTCGCTGCGCGACGCCGAGACCATGGCGAGCTTCGCCGCCTTGCAGGCCGATTTGCTCGTGGTGGCGGCCTATGGCCAGATCCTGCCTGCCGGGGTGCTGGAGGCGCCGCGCCTTGGATCAATCAACGTCCACGCCTCGCTACTGCCGCGTTGGCGCGGCGCGGCCCCCATTCAGCGCGCCATCATGGCGGGCGACGAGGAGTCAGGAATCACCATCATGCGCATGGTGGAGCGTCTCGATGCCGGCCCGATGATTCTGCAATCTCGCTGCCCGATTGCTGCGACAGACACGGGCGGCACCCTGCATGACCGGCTTGCCGAAATGGGCGGCGCGGCGCTCGTCGCCGGTATCGATTGTTTGCTTGCACCTGCCCACGAGGAACGCGAGCAGGCCGAAGACCTGGTGACCTACGCCCGCAAAATCGAACGCGCCGACCGTCAAATTGACTGGCAACGCCCCGCAGTGGAGATCGAACGCCAGATTCGCGCTCTGCATCCCGGCCCGCTCGCCAGCACCAGCCTGGCCGGCATCACCGCCAATATCGTGACCGCGGAAGTCATGGCGGAAAGCGCTGGCGAACCGGGGCAGGTAACGCTGAAAGGCGAGACCCTGGAGATCCACACCGGGGCCGGCGCCTTGAAGATCCTGACGCTGCAACCGGCCGGCAAAAACGTGATGGCCGCGCGGGAGTTCATCAATGGCTATCGCCAACGCCTCCTTGCCTGAGGCCAGCACCACGCTCCCGCTGCGCGCGGCCATTGCAGATTGCCTTGATCGGGTGATTCACGGCGGCGGTTCCTTAAGCCGGGAAATCGAGTTCTCGCGCCAACTCATCGGCGACCCGCGCGAGCACGGCTTTTTTCAGGAATGTCTCTACGGGACCCTGCGCGAAGTCTTCAGCCTGCGGCAGCAATTGTCGGGCCTGATGAAAAAGCCGCTCCGCAAAAAAGAACTCATCATCGAATGCCTGCTCCTGAGCGGCCTTTATCAACTCAAGGCGATGTCGGCACCGCCTCACGCAGTGGTTAATGAGTCAGTCACCGCCTGCGAGGCGCTCGGTCGCCCGTGGGCCTCCGGATTGGTCAACGCGGTCCTCCGCAACGCCTTACGGCAGTCAAAGGCACCGACCTCATCCAACGAGCTAGAAAACGAAGCGCGCTGGAACCATCCGCAGTGGCTGATCGGAAAAATTCGCAAAGCCTGGCCGGCTGAATGGGAACAGAGTCTCACCGCCGGCAACACGCATGCGCCGCTCACGCTACGCGTGAACACCCAGCGCTCCACTGTCGCGGCCTACGCCGAGCGCCTCGCGGTCGCCGGCCTGGACGCGACCCCAATTCCGGAGAGCCCCTCGGCACTGGTGCTGCTAAAGCCCGTCGGGGTCAATGCGCTACCCGGTTTTAGTGAAGGCGACGTGTCGGTGCAGGACGCCGCTGCCCAGCTGGCGGCGCCGCTGCTGGAGGCCGCGCCTCATCATCGGATTCTGGACGCCTGCGCCGCGCCGGGCGGCAAGACCATGCACTTGCTGGAACTGCTCGGCGAGTCGCCGCAGTTACTGGCGCTGGACATCAGCGCGGAACGCTTGGCCTCAGTCGCCGCCAATGCCGCCCGACTCGGCGTCACTTGCGAACTCCGGCAAGGCGATGGCACCCAGCGGCAAGACTGGTGGGACGGCATCCCGTTCGACCGGATCCTCCTTGACGCGCCGTGCTCTGGTACTGGCGTGATCCGTCGACATCCCGATATCAAGCTGCATCGGCAACCCGAAGATTTGGCCGCGATGGTGGTGACGCAGCGCGCCTTGCTGGAGAGCCTGTGGACGACATTGGCGCCGAAGGGACGTTTGCTCTATGCCACCTGCTCGATATTGCCGATGGAAAACGAGCAGCTGGTGGCCCGCTTTTGCGCCGACCATCCAGAAGCCGAAGCCCTCGCGCTCGCCGGCACCTGGGGTCGTGCAACCGCACACGGGCGCCAGATCCTGCCGGGCGAGCATCAGATGGACGGGTTCTTCTACAGCCTCTTGGTCAAGCACGAATGAACGCCGCTCGACGCTTGCTCGCGTTGATCTGTTGCCTGTGTCTGAGCGCGGGCGCCATGGCGCGTGGCGTGACCATCACCAACGGCACCGCAAGCTTCGAAGATACCCGTCTGGTGATCTCGATTCAGGCCAGCATCGCGCTGAACGAAACCGTGGAAGAGGCGCTCGACAATGGCATCACGCTATTTTTTGAAGCGGAAACCAGAATCCTGCGGGAGCGCCGGCTGTGGCCGGACACCCAGATGCTTCGAAACAGCCACCGCTTCGCCCTCTCGCGCCACGCGCTGTCCAATCGCTATGCGCTCACTGACCTCGCGAGCGGTCAGTCGCGCACCTTCCAAACGCTGCAAGAGGCATTGCTTGCGCTGGGCGATCTGCAACGTGTGCTCATCGCCGACGAGGCGGCGTTGCCGAAGCAGGATGTCTATCTGGCACGCGCCCGCTTGCGGCTCATCACGGAAGAGCTGCCGGCGCCTATGCGACCTCTGGTGTGGATTTCGCCCAGCTGGTGGGTGTCCTCCCAGTGGTATGAATGGATCATCAAACGATGAGGCCGCGCCTCGCCATCGTCGGTACGGTGGGGCTGCTCAGTCTGTCTTCTCTCGGCTCGCTCATCCTCATGAGCGCGGCGATTCAAAACGCGGGACGTTTCGGCGACCTGTACTCGTTGCTGCTCCTCACCAACCTGCTCGGTCTGGCGGCCTTCAGCGGCCTCATTGCGATGAATGTCCGGGATCTGGTGCTCCAGCTTCGACGCCGCGCGCCGGGCGCGCGCCTGACGCTCCGCATGCTCAGTATCTTCGTCACGCTGTCGGTGCTGCCGATTTGCGTCCTGTACGGATTCTCGATGAATTTTCTGATGCGGGGCGTCGACAGCTGGTTTGATGTGCGTATCGAGCATGCGCTGAGTGACGCGCTGGAACTTAGCCGTAGCGCGCTCGATCTGCGGATGCGAGAAGTGTTGTCGCAGACCGAGAATCTGGCCGAAGAAATCAGCGCCGGCGCGCCTCAAAACGCGGTGCTTGATCTCGGGGCGCTGCGGGATCCGGGAAACGCGGCGGTCGCGGAAAGCTGGCACCCTGACGAAGGCGACCTCAACCAACTGCGCCGGCGGATTGGCGCCGAAGAACTGGTGGTGGTCACGGTGCAGGGGCGCTTGCTCCAGTCCAGTAACAGCGGCACGGATCTGGTCCCGAACATCCCGCCAGCGCCTATCCTGCTGCAGGTCAAGCAAGGCCACAGCTATATCGGGCTTGAGCCTATCGGCAATGCCGGCCTGTACATGCGGGTTGCAGTCGCGCTCCCCGACTCCAACGTCGACCGCCCGGCGCGCGTTCTGCAGGCACTGTTTCCTGTGGCAGAGGGGATGAACGTGCTGGCGTCCAACGTGGAGTCGGCGCACGCTAAATATCAGGAACTCGCTTATTTGCGGCGGAAGCTGAAACTGAGCTTCGCGATGACGCTCACGCTAGTGCTGCTTTCGAGCATCGCAACCGCCGTGTGGGCCGCCTTCTATTCGGCACGCCGACTCACAGCTCCCATCAGCGACCTTGCAGCGGGCACCGCAGCGGTCGCGGCCGGCAACTACACAATGACGCTACCGGTGAATACCAGCGATGACGTTGGCTTTCTGGTGAGTTCGTTCAACGACATGACGCGCCGGATTGCGGTCGCGCGTAGCGAGGTCGACACCCAGCACCGTTACGTCAATACGCTGCTGAGCCAGCTCTCCTCGGGCGTGCTGGCGCTGGATGATGGAGGCCACATCAAGACACTGAATGACGCGGGCCGTCGGATCCTTGATCTGGGCGATGTGGTCATTACCGGCATGCGCTTGAGCGAGCTGGCAGAAAAACGGGAACACCTCGCCCCGTTCGTCGAATGCCTGAGCGCGCATCTCGCAGCGGGCGATGACCGCTGGCAGCAGGAAAGCCAGATCTTTATCCGCACCGGCCGACGCGCGCTCATGTGCCGCGGCAGCCACCTGCCGCTGGACGTGGACACCGAGGCTGGGCACGTGGTCGTGTTCGATGACGTCACCGCCTTGATTCAGGGCCAGCGTGACGCCGCATGGTCCGAAGTGGCTCGGCGCCTGGCGCATGAAATCAAAAATCCGCTCACGCCGATCCAGCTATCGGCCGAGCGTTTGCGCCAGAAATATCTGTCCAAGATGGCGCCGCAGGATGCCGAAACGCTCGACCGGCTAACGACCACCATCGTGCAGCAGGTTGAAACAATGAAGGCGATGGTCAATACCTTCTCCGACTACGCCCGAATGCCAGCGATTAATCAGGAACGGACGGACCTGAACAAACTGATTTTGGCCGTGGTCGATCTCTATCGCTCCGCGAATCCAGAGGCCCGCTTCGAACTCGATTTCGCGGCGGATTTACCCGCAATTTCGGTCGATGCCAGCCGGCTTCGGCAAGTGTTCAACAACCTGGTGAAGAATGCGCTGGAGGCCAGCAGCGACCGGAGCAAGGCCGTCATCTTGCTCTCCACGCGGCGCTTACATACCGAGACCGGCGACTACTTCACGATCAGCATCCTTGATCGCGGCGACGGTATTCCGCCGGAAATGCTCACCAATATTTTCGAACCCTATGTCACCAGCAAAACGCGCGGCACCGGGCTGGGACTTGCGATCGTCAAGAAGATCATCGAGGAACATGGCGGCGTCGTGACGCTGGAAAACGATGAAGACGGCGGCGCGCGGGCTACAATTCGCCTGCCGCTGGTCGCCGACCCCAAAGCGCAAAGGAGTCCCGCATGACCGCCCGTCACATCCTGGTCGTGGACGATGAGCCCGATATTCGCGTGCTCGTGAAAGAGATTCTGGAAGACGAAGGTTTCGACGTCGCCACCGCTGAAAACGCCGCCGCGGCACGTGACGCACGACGTCAACGCCGCCCCGACCTGGTCTTGCTCGACATCTGGATGCCCGATACCGATGGCATCTCGCTCCTCAAGGAGTGGTCGGTCGACGGCCACGTTGATGTGCCGGTGATCATGATGTCAGGACACGGCACGGTGGAAACCGCGGTCGAGGCCACGCGACTTGGTGCCTACGACTTCATCGAAAAGCCGCTGTCGATTGCCAAGCTGCTGATCACCATCCAGCGCGCGCTGGAAACCGCCGTTCTCCAGCAGGAAAACCTCGGCCTGCGGCGCGGCGCGATCCCGGTCGCCGAGCCGATTGGCCGTTCACGCCTGATGGAGCAACTGCGGGCGAGCACGGTACGTTTGGCGCCCCACAAGACCGCCGTGTTCATCACCGGCGAATCCGGCGCGGGCAAAGAAGTCCTCGCGCGCTATCTCCATCAACACAGCCCGCGCGCAGGTAATCCCTTCGTGGCCGTTGGGGTGGCCGGTCTGGCACGCGAGAATCCGGACGCCGAGCTGTTCGGCACCGAAGTCGACGGCCATGTGACCTACGGTTCGCTGGAGCAAGCCAACGGCGGCAGCCTTTTTCTGAAAGACATTGCGGACATGGACCTCAGCACACAGGCGCGGTTGTTAAGCGCGCTTGAGCAGCAGTCGATGCTCCGCGTCGGCGGTCGCGAGCCGGTCAGTATTGATGTGCGCATCATCGCCGCCACCCGTCGCGATCTGCAGCTTGAAGTGGCCGCCGGCCGCTTCCGCGATGATCTCTACTACCACCTCAATGTGGTGCCCTTGCACATTCCCAGCCTGCACGATCGGATTGAGGATCTGGACGAACTGCTGGTGCACTACCTCGATTACTTCGTGCGCAGCGAAGGCCTGCCCCGTCGCGATATCTCGCCGGCCGCCAAGGCCCGCATGCGCGATTACGCCTGGCCGGGCAACGTGCGCGAACTCAGAAATCTCGTGCAGCGCCTGCTCATTCTCGGCAACACCGACACCATCGAAGGCTTCGAAGTGAGTTCGGCGCTGGGTCTGCGTCCGAGTCAGGAACCCGAAGTGATACCGGCGGGCTTCGATCTGCCTTTGCGGGAAGCGCGTGAGCGTTTTGAGAAAGGCTACCTTGAGTACCAGTTAACCCTCTTTGAAGGCAGCGTGAGTCGCGTGGCGGAAAAAGTGGGGATTGAACGCACGCATCTCTATCGCAAGCTGCGAAGCTTGGGGATCGACCCTCGCCACATCAAAGAGTCCGCCCGGGATTAAGCGTGGACACCCAGCAGGCGGCCCGCATCAAGGGCATGGAAAAACTGCTAGCCGAGGGGCGCGATGGTGCCCTGGTGCGATTCTCGCTGGGCAGCGCCTATCTGGAAGAGTCGCCCGCGTTAGCCGCCGAACACCTGCAAGCCGCAGTCACTTTCGACCCGCGCTACTCCGCCGCGTGGAAACTGCTGGGCAAGGCGCTTGCGGCTGCTGGCGAATCGGCGGCGGCGATCACCGCCTACCGCACCGGCATTCAGATTGCGGAAGACAAAGGCGACCTGCAGGCCGCCAAAGAAATGCGGGTATTTCTCAATCGATTGGAGAAACTGCCGAGCGCCGCTTCCTAGCCCGGCACCGTCGCGACCGGCGCCGGCGGGGAGTTTAACTGCAGCGCACCGACCAGATCTCGCACGCTCGCAAAGCCATGGCGAGTCAAATAATCCGCAACGCCGTCGTTCAACGCGCGGCACGCGAGCGGCTCATAGAACAAGCCCGTTCCAACCCCCACGGCACTGGCGCCGGCCAACATGAATTCGATGACGTCGGTCGCGGACACCACGCCACCCTGACCAATAATCGGGATCCCGTGCGGTTTACACACCTGATAGACCTGCCACACCTTGAGCAGGGCGATGGGTTTGATCGCAGGCCCCGACAGGCCGCCCTGATTATTTCCAATCACCGTGCGTCGACGCTCGCTGTCGATCGCCATGCCCATCAGGGTATTGATCACCGCAAAGCCATCGCTGCCCGCTTCCAGACAACGGCGGGCGTTTTCGGCGATGTCGGTCTGATTGGGCGAGAGCTTGGTGATGATGGGTTTGCGAGTGGCCCGACGGCAGGCGGCCACGACGCGCGCCGACATATCGGGACTATTGCCGAAGGCGACGCCGCCCTCTTTCACGTTGGGACATGAGATGTTGATCTCGATGGCGTCGATCGGGGAGTCGTCAAAGATGCGAGTGACTTCCTCGTATTCTTCAACGGTCGAACCCGAGACATTCGCAATAAAGCGGGTTTCATTGAAATCGAGACGCGTGAGGATTTCATCCACCACATAGCGGGCGCCGGGATTCTGCAGACCAATGGCGTTCAACATGCCGGCCGGGGTTTCGTACACCCGATGCGCCGGGTTACCCAAACGCGGCGCGAGCGTGGTGCCTTTGAGGCAAATAGCGCCCACGTCTTCGTTGGAAAAGCCCTCGACCCGCGTATATTCTTCGCCGAAGCCAACGCAGCCGGAAAGCAACACCAGCGGCGAATTAAATGGCATGCCACAGAAAGTCGTCGCGAGGCGAGCGTCTGTCCCCTGTGTTGTCGTCATCATTGATTGCTTGCGCCCCATGTTTGAAGTCGTGCTTTTCGAGCCGGAGATCCCGCCCAACACGGGCAATATTATCAGGCTCTGCGTGAACGTCGGCGCGCGACTGCATCTGATCGAGCCGCTGGGTTTTGATATCTCCGATCGTGCGTTACGCCGGGCCGGTCTGGACTATGCGGAACGCATGAGTCTGAACGTGCACCCGAACTTCGATGCGCTCAAAACGGCCCTGCCCACGGCCCGCATCTGGGCTTTCACCACTCATGCGAAGCGCATGCTGCCCGAAGCGAATCTGGCCGCAGGCGATGTTCTGTTGTTCGGGCCGGAATCGCGCGGCCTGCCACCCGCGATTCGGGAGAGCCTGCCGCAAGAACAGTGGCTACGCATTCCCATGCGGGCGGACAGTCGCAGCCTTAATCTTTCCAACGCGGTGTCCGTGGCGGTTTATGAAGGATTGCGCCAGCACAATTACGCGGGTCTGGCGTAAACCCCTCGCTCAGGGCTTGCCGCCAATCTGGGCAGTCACGGTCCGTCGGGCAAAGTCTTCGCGACTCTCCGTGCCTTGGGTCGCCGTCACGGTCACCGTGTAGACGGAATAGCTTGAAGCGCCTTCCGTGACGGCCGTCGACGCACAATTCACGAGCACCACAAAACTGCTGATGCCCGTTCCTGATGGCGAAAAGCTGGTGCCGTTGGCCGGGCAGGCATCGGTGTTGATCACGCGCGCGATGGCCCATTCAAGACCGCCCTGGGCCGCAAAATCTGCGCGTCTGGCAAGTAAGGATAGCGAGGTGTCCGCCTGCTGCGCCGAGCCTATCGACACCGCGTAGCCGGCGATGAGCGCGACCACCACCACCAGAAATACGGCGGCAATGAGCGTAAATCCGGCCTGTTTGGCGCGCGCCATCACGGCGAATTGGGCACGTGAATCTGTTCCAGCAACGCCACCTGCTCCGTGCTGCCATCGGGCGTGGTGTCGCTCACCGTGATTTGGAGCACCACCAGACCGGAGCGGCTGGCGCTACCGGCGTCGTAGCTGAAACTGCAACTCGACACATGGTCGGCCAGCAGTCGGCCGGTAACACTCGGCGGGACCGGCTGCGTACTGCTGATGGCATACCCGCCGTAGCGCCGCAGTTCGCCGCCCGCGCACACAAAGCTCACCGCAGAATCGACCACAAAAAAGCGCTGCTGCGGCGAGCCGGTAGGCCACACGGTGCTGGCGGAGGCGCGGCTCACGCCGATAGTGCCAGTGCCTGAATTAACGCTGGTAATGCCGGCCAGATTGTCGCCGCACCAGGCGTTGGTGCGCGTGCCCGCTGTTTGCGCGCTGCAGGTGCCGGGATTGCCGGTGTTGTAAATGGCGACACAGTCGCTGGTGCCGGCAAGGCAACTGGCGAGCCCGGCCCCGCTGCGAACGGCGGCCGGTAAAGTCCAGCTGCCCAGCATCTGGAAGGTATCGGTCGCCGCGTTCAGGTTAAGCGGGTCGGTGCTGGCGTCGGCGGGATTAGCATCCGCCCGATAGCGGCCACTGGCGGAGGTGCGCAAAAACTCAAGCGCCTGATTGCTGCCCGCAACGCGCACGCTGTTGGGCAAGGCGAGGCGGATCTCGCGACTCATTCGCATCATGGCCAGGCGCCCGGTGGCGACCAGTTCGGCGCGACGTGCACCGTCGGCAAACGCGCGAATCGGCAAGCTCAAATTGCGCCAGACCACCAGTCCTAAAATCGCGGACAGCGTCATCACGGCCACCAACTCGACAAGCGTAAAGCCCGCGCGCCGCGATGCTTTCATTGCTGATTGGTCCGATAGCCCGTGAGGGTCACCGGGCTTTCGAGCGAAGGATTCGAGACCTGCACTTCAATCCGCACGACCTGCCCGGCAGTGGCACTCAGCGCGGGGGAACCCAAGGTCACGGAGGAGGAGTCCAGGATGCGGACCGAGACGTTGTAGGCGCTAAGGCCGGCGATGGTGTTTCCGTTGCGGTCCTTGGCACCCGAGTCGGTCAGGCCGTTGTAGTCGCACACATCATCAAAACTGGCGCGCCCCGACTCGGCGCTGAACACCGTGCCACCGCAGCCGCCCGAGCAAGCCCGGGTGGCGCATTCGTTGCGGCAGGTGGTGGCCGAATTACCGTCAGGATTAAAGGAGGGATCGCAAAAATCGGCCAGCATGGCTTCTTCGAGATAGGCCCCGGCGACTGCCGCCGCCTGCGTTTCCACCATAGGGTTCGCGCTGCGGTTCACGGTCGACGTCACCGCCAACATCAAACCGAAGGTGGCCACCGAGATGATCACGATACTGGCGACCAGTTCGATGAAACTGAGTCCCGATTGGGCCCGACGGGTCTTCACTGCACGAGCCCGGTTTCCGGATTAACGGTGACGGTCTCGGTACCGATAGCAATCGCCAACGCACTGCCAAGGGCGGTGCCGCTGCCTGCATCCCATGGTTTGCCCAACATATCGAAATAAAGGCTGAAGGGGGTGGGACTGAGGCCGGAAGGCACGGCGGCAGTGAAGGCCCCACCCTCAAAGCGGGTCAGGGTTGTGAGGGTGCCGGCGTGATCGGAACAGCTTGCGCCACCGACCCAGCGCTGCAGGGTGAGGCTACTGATGGTCAGACTGACGCGGACATCACAACCAGACGCAATCGCAACGCTTTGCGCATGACGTAGCCCCGCGCGCACTTCATTCGCGAAGCCGGCGGTGGTGAAAACATTGCTGGAGAAAAAACGGGGGAGCGAGACTGCCGCCAGCAGGCCCACGATCACGAGCACTGTCACCAGTTCAACGAGGGTATAGGCCGCCATCTGCGAGCGGCATCTGGCCCTCATACACGAACCTTTCCGGCTACGCGTAGAGCCGATGGGAGGAAGCGCTGCCCGCCCTCCTCCCATTGGCTTTGGCCGATTAACAACCGCTGGTCGTTACCGTCACGGCCGGCGGGGTTCCGGCGGTCGTGCTGGCCGCATAACGAACCTTGCAGTCAGCAGGCGTTGGCGCCGCGTCCAGGGTGTAATCGTATGCACCGGTGCCCGCAGCCCCGGTGTAACCAGTCGCACTCTGCAAGACTGCCCCAATGCCGGCGGCCGTGTTGTCCGGATAACCAGACGCATTGATGGCAACGCTACTGCCTTCCATCGTCACTGTGCTGGGATTAGTGCCTGCGGCCAGATAGGCCGCGTGGGCGAGCGCCGCGCCGCTGCGAATGCTACCGGCCAGACCATTCACCGCGGCAGTTCTGGCATTGGTTTCCAGACCCGCGAAACGCGGTAACGCGAACGCGGCGAGAATGCCCAGAATCACCACCACTGTGATTAATTCGATCAACGTAAAGCCTGCTTGTTTTCTCATCTTCATCTTCCTTTGTCTAAGGCGTGGCGTAGGGGCGTGTAGGGATTAGCGGAGAGAGTAGCCGTCGCTTGAGCTTTTTTTAACGAGCCATTTTCACGGCCGCCATATCCCAGAGCGGCAGGAACACGCCCAGCGCGAAAATGAGGACAAAGCCCGCCATTACCGCGATGAGGATCGGTTCGATTGCCTGACTGAGATTCTTGATGTCGTAGTCCACTTCTCGTTCGTAGAAGCCGGCAACTTCCGACAGCAAATCGTCGATGGCGCCGGTTTCTTCCCCGACCGCCATCATCTGCAAGACCAAAGGCGTAAACATGCCGGTGGCGGTCGCGGTGCGGGTCAGGGACTCGCCGCGCTCAACGCCGTTGCGGATGTTCCGGATCCGCTCGCCCAGATATTCGTTATCCACCGCCTGCGCCATGATCGACAGCGCCTGGGTTAAGGGCACCCCGGCGGCGAGGGACATCGAAAAGCCGCGCGCGAAGCGCCCCAGTGTCGCGCGATTGATGATGTCACCGATGATCGGAATGCGAAGCTTGAAGCGGTCCCAGCGATAGGCGCCCAGTTCGGTCCTGCGCCAGGCCCGAAACGCCACTGCCGCCCCCACCGAAATCATCACCAGCGCCGGCCACCAGGCCACGAAAAAGCCGGAGGTCGCCATCAAGATCCGCGTTGGCAGGGGCAGCGCGGCGTGCGCGCGTTCAAAAATCGCCGCGAATTGGGGAATCACCACCACGTTGATAATGCCAATCGCGATGCCGATCGCGAGCACCACAAACGAGGGGTAGCGCAAGGCGGTCTGGATACGGCTGCGGGTATCGCGGTCGCGCTCCAGATACTCCGCCAGCCGCTGGAAGGCTTCATCCAGCCGACCGGTGCTCTCGCCGATGCGCACCGTATTCACGTACAGCGAGGAGAAGATTTTGGGATGCTGGGCGAGCGCAACGGAGAGCTCGCGGCCGCTCTCAACTGTGGCTTTGATGAGAAACAGCACTTCACGCAAAGTCTCGTTGCGGGTGGAGCGCGCCAGCCCCGTCATGGCCTGACTGAGCGGAATACCGGCGCGCATGAGGGTATACATCTGGCGCGAGAGCAGAATCAGTTCCGCCAGATCCGGCGGCACCGGCCCCCGGATTTGCCGCCATAACGAGGCCACATCGAGTTGCGGCTGCACTTCGCTGATCTCGATCGGCGTGATACCGCTATTCATCAACTGGCTGGCCACCGCGTCGGCGCTCGCCGCTTCCAGCGCCCCTTCCATCATGTCGCCACGTCTGCCCCGCCCCCGATAGCGGAAATTGGCCATCAGACCGAGGCCTCTTCAGCCGTCAGGGGCGCAAGGTCGTCGTCGTCGAGATGGAGAATGCTCTCGGCTGCCACCCGCATCGCCTCTTCAATCGTCGTGATGCCGAGCGCGGCGTAATCAATCGCCGCCATCTCAAGCGGCCTGAAGCCCGGGCTGGCCCGCGCAAGTTCAGCAAACTGCACAAAGTCGCCGGCCGCCAGCGCCGTGCTCATGGCCGCGGTGACCGAAAGCAATTCGTACACGCCGATCCGCCCTTTGTAGCCGGTGTTATTGCAGGCGTGACAGCCTTCGCCCCGTTGCCACTGGCCGCTCGGCGTCGCCTCGCCGGTTTTGAGGCGCAACCAGCCCAAAGCCGCTCCCGACGGCGGGTCGTCCACCGCGCACTCCGCGCACAGACGGCGCACCAGACGCTGGGCAATTACCGCTTGCAAGGCAGAAGCCAGCAGATAACTCGGCGCGCCCATATCGAGCAGGCGGCTGATGGTGCTGATGGCGTCGTTGGTATGCAGGGTGGTGAGCACCAAATGGCCGGTGATGGCGGCGCGCAGGCCAATCTCCACCGTTTCCTGATCGCGCATTTCGCCGACGAGGATGATGTCCGGATCTTGACGCAAAGTGGTGCGCAGGACGCGCGCGAAGGTGAGTCCAATTTGCGGATTCACCTGCACCTGATTCACTCGCGGCAGGCGGTATTCGACCGGGTCTTCCACGGTCACAATTTTCGACTTGGCTTCGTTCAGCACCTTCAGGCCGGAGTAGAGCGTGGAGGTCTTACCGCTACCGGTCGGGCCAGTGACCACCACCATGCCATGCGGCCGCTGAATCACCGACAGGAAGCGCCTGAGGATCGCGGGCGGCATGCCCAGCGCGCCCAGGTCTTTCACGCCCTCGGTGTGATCGAGCAGCCGCATGACCACCGATTCACCGTGCTGTAGCGGCATGGTGGACACACGGACGTCGATCACGCGCTCGCCCACGCGAATGCTAAACCGCCCGTCCTGCGGCAGGCGCTTTTCCGAGATATCGAGCTGCGCCATCAGCTTCAAACGCTGCACCAGCGCCGGCGCAATGCGCCGCTCGTTCAGAATCTGTTCCTGTAGCACCCCGTCAACGCGCTGCCTGATGCGCAGCACCGATTCGTCCGGCTCGATGTGAATGTCGGAGGCGCGCGCGCCAACCGCGGCCTGAAACAGCGTGTGGAGCAGCTTGACCACCGGCGCTTCGCTTAAGTCTGCGCCAGCGGCCAGTTGCGCCACGTCGAAATCGCCTTCTTTCAACTCATCGCTGAGCTGCTCGGCGATACCGCTGATGCGGTCGGTTTGCTTGTAAACGCGCTCTATCGTGTCGAGCAGTTCCTGCTCGCGCACCACCGCCATGTCGATCGGGCGGCCGATGATTCGGGACAGCTCGTCGTAAGCGAAGATATTGGTCGGGTCGGACATCCCCACCAGCAGGGAATCCCCTTTGTCCTTCAGCGCCACTGCCCGGAATCGCCGGGCGTAGATTTCGGGCAGCACCGCGATCACGTCGGGCTCGAACTGGTAGTGCGCCAGTTCCACAAACGGCACCCCCAGCTGGCGGGAGAGAAAAATCAGCAGCGCGTCTTCGGTCAGGTAACCATGGTCCACCATGATCTTGCCGAGCTTGCGCCCGGATTTGCGCTGTTCCTCCAGCGCCGCATCGAGCTGGAGTTGGGAGATGATGCGGTTCTCAACCAGCAAATCCCCGAGTCGAAGTTTCTTCCTCACGGCACTCATGGCTTGAGCCCCTCAAGTCGCACATGCTCGCCGGCGGCGTAAGCCCGCAAGGGTTCGGCCAGCGTCCGGTCGTCCAACGCCCGGTTGAAGGCCGCCGCCGCAGCCCGGGAGTCCCCCAGAGCCGCAAGCGAAATTCCGAGCCCCACTAACCATTGGCCGTTGGCAGCCTGCACTTGCAGCAGGCCGCGATAGCGCGTGGCCGCCAGCGCATGCGCGCCGGTACCCTGCTCGGCGGCCGCCAGCAGCGCGTGATAGTCGGGATCCTTGGCCATGGGCGGCGCCAGGGGACGCAAGAGCGTTAATGCATCCTGCGCCAGACCGCGCGACAGCACGCTGTGGCCGAGCACACGGGCAAAGCGGATTTCGCCCGGATTGGACTTTAGGCCCGCCCGCAGCAGCGTCTCGGCCGCGTTGGTTTGGCCGGCCGCAAGCCAGACGAGCGCCAGCCGTTCGCGGGCGGCAACGTGAGTGGGGTGTCCCGCCACGAAACTTTGCAGTTCGTCGGAGGCCCCGCCATCCAGGCGGCGGAGCGCCCGCTCATAGGCCAGCGCATCGGCCGCGGGCGCGGCCACCGCCGGGGCGCGATGGAAAGCGCCTGGCGCCTCAACCACTGGGGCTGAAGCCGTGTCCGGATTGCTGCTGGTCTCACCGGTCACGCGGGAAGGCGAGCGCGGCGCCGCGGCTTTGGCTGGTGCCGCATCGCTGGAAGGCGCTGGCGTCGCCGCGACGGCCGGCAAGGCGTTGGCGGGCGGTGATGGCGCTGCCGGCGTGGGCGCCGCGCTCGGCGGCGGCGTTGGGGCGTCGGCCAGAATAACCGGCTGCGCCACAGGCTGCGCGGCTGCGGGCGGCGTGGCCGGGACCTCGGTCGCCGCCGGAGCGCCCGCTGGCGCGAGCACGGGCAGCGGGTTCTCCGGACGAAAGCGCAAATACCACACGGTTGCCGCGACGCCGAGGCCGAGCAACAGCACCACCCCGACTAGCAAAAGGGAACGCCGCTGACTGGCCCTCGCGCTCACCGGGATGGAAGACAGCCCATCCAGCGCGTGGTCCACATTGCGCAGGTTACCGCCGCGCCGCGCTTCCAAATCGGTCAGCATCTGGTTGATAAGACTCACAGCGGCGGACTCTGCATCGAATGCGCAAGCAGCGCTGCGAAGGCCACCATCGCGCCCCCGAACAAACGCCGGCACCAGCGCCAACCGCGCGCCAGCAACTCGCTCGGACCGCTGGTCTGCCCCACCGACCGGGCGTCATCGGTATCGGCGACGGCACGCTTGGCATGGCTGCGATTTACCCGCCCCTCGCCTTCTCCAAACGCAGCCATCAGCGACTTATGGGCAAGGATGTTGACCAGACGCGGCACGCCGCCGCTGCCGCGCGCAATTTCGTCGACCGCTTTGGCCTCGAACAGCTTCGGACCGTCGTGTCCCGCAATCGCCAGGCGGTGCATCAGATATTCCTCAACCCCGTCACGGGCCAGCGGTAATAGCTGGTAGGAAAACGTAATGCGTTGCCGGAGTTGCCGAATCGAGGGTTCATCCAGCACTTTGTCCAGCTCAGGCTGGCCAAACAGCACGACCTGCAGCAGTTTCGTTTTTTCCGTCTCCAGATTGGTCAACAGACGCAGTGCTTCGAGCGTCTGCAAAGGGACCGCCTGCGCCTCATCCATGCACACCATCACCCGCCGGCCTTCGGCGTGAAACTGCAGCAAGCCCTCGTTAAGACGTTTCAGCAACTGGTGCTGGCTGGCGCGCTTGGGATATTCAATGCCGAGTTCGTCCGCGATCGATAACAACAGGCTTGCGGGACGCAGATAGGGATTGGGCAGGTAGGCGCAGGCGAACTCCTCGCTGATGTTTTTCAGCAGGGTTCGACAGAGAATGGTCTTGCCGGTCCCGACCTCGCCCACCACTTTCATAAAGCCTTCGCCGCTGCGCAGGGCAACCAGCAGCACGTTGAGCGCCTCCCGGTAGCCGGCGCGGCCCATGAAGAACGCGGTATCCGGCGTCAGCGAAAACGGCATCTCGTTCAATTTGAAGTGCTGTAGATACATGCTTGCGGTGCCGCGAGTCCTGACTGGTGCTCAGGGTGCGCCAATGCCGAGTTCGGCGCCCGGGGTTTTGCCGCGCAGGTCGAGATCCGTGCCCATCCCCGACAGGCCTTCCTGCGCCTGATTGATCGCTTTCGCCCATTCGGCCTGACCTTCAATCACCACCGGCCGCAACAGAATCACCAACTCGCTTTTCACGCTTTGATTACGCGTTTGCCGAAACAGTCCGCCCAACAGCGGCGCGTCACCCACCACCGGCGTTTTGGCACCCTGTTCGCGTAGCTTCGTCTGCATCAAGCCGCCGATGACCACCAGCTGGCCGCTTTGGGCTTGCACCACTGAGTCGGATTCGCGGATCGCGCTGCGCGCGAGCGGGAGCGTTTGGTCGACCCCGGCGATCGTGATCTGCTTCTTCTGGTCAGTGACCTCACTCACGGACGGATGGATATGCAGCGTGACCTTGCCATCGCGGCTGATTTGCGGCGTGACGTCGAGCGCAATCCCGGAGAAAAACGGCGTCAATTCGATATTGGGGGTGGTGGTAGTGGCCGTGCCGGTAATGGTGGTGGTCGACACGTCGGTGACGAAGAACTCGTCGGTGCCCACTTTAATAATGGCCTTCTGGTTGTTCATGGTGGAGATGCGCGGGCTGGACAGCACCTGCACATTGCCCTGGGTCTTCAACAGCTCAAAAAAACCGGCGAAGTCGCCGCCGCTCACCGCCAGCGAGAAAACGCCGCCGAAAGCGGAGGCCGGTACGCCGGCCAGATTCGCCACGCCGGGCGTCAGGTTGAGCGCCTTCCCATGCCAATCGCTGCGTCCGGAATCGCCGTCAAACACCTTCCCGCCGCCGGTATGGCCAATGGTGAATTCGTTAAAGACCGCAGCCCAGTTCACGCCCGACTGAAAGCCCTCGCCAAGCTCCACTTCCAGCACTTTGGCTTCCAGGATGACCTGACGCTGAGCGATCAATTGCGCCGCCGCGAGATAGGTTTCAACCTCGCGCAATTCCGTCGGGATGGCGCGCACGACCACCACGCCAGACTGGGGATTGACCACCACGCTGCGCCCTTCGGCATCGCCCACGATCGCATTTAAGGCGGCAGAAAGTTCCTGCCAGAAACTGGTTTGCGGCACCACGGTGTTGACCTGCGTGCCGACCACCGAGCGCTGGCCGCGGTTCTGGTTGCGATCGCTCCCGCCGTTAGCGTTCGCCGTCTGATTACCCGTTTCCCGTTGCCCATCGCCAGCGTTCTGCACTTCTTGCAGCGTGCCGGCGCTGACAAAGGTCGAAGAAGAGCCCGAGCGCTGCATGTTGAGATAGTTAATCTGGAACACGCGCGCTTCGAGTCTGGAGGGCAGCACCTGAAAGCCATAGCTGGTGCGCTCGAATTCATAGCCATAGACATCGCGCGCGGCGGCGATCACCTGGGGAATCGTCACGTTGCGCAGATTGAGCGAGATTTTGCCGGTGACTTCCGGGTGCACGACCATGTTGTAGCGCGTGCCGTCGACCAGACTCATAAAAAATTGCTGGGCTGGCACATCGTTCACGGCAATATCGAAGCGCTGTTCGTCTGCGACCTGCGGCGCCTGATGGGCATCGAGCTTCAGACTCGGCACCAGCGCCCGGCTCACTTCGGCCGGCACGGCGGGCGCTGCAGCGGACGGCGCGGGTGAGGTGCTGGCCGCTTGCAGTTCGTTTTGCATCTGCTTGAGCGGGCCCTGCGCCGGTGGCGTGTTCTGACAGCCCGCCAACAGGCAGACCGCCACCATCAGCCAGTGGCGTGGCTCAGCGCAGCGCGCGCGAACGGTGTTTGACATCATGCTTCAGCAACCTCAGCGTTGAGGGCTTCTCGCCGCTCTGAATCACAACGCTATCGTTTTCAATTTTGAGAACCTTGGCCCCATCGACTTCCTCGCCAACGGCCACCGACTGGCCGTTGATAAGCGCGGAGCGCCGCCGCTGGTCAATCCGGATGCCCTGCAGTTGCCACACCGTTGGCGGTGTATCGCCAGACTCGGTAGCAGCGGTAGCGGCCGGGGCGACGAGGGGCTGCATGGGATCGGTCAAACCCTCCAGCGGCGGTGCCGCCGCCGCACTTATCGTGAGCAGCAAAAGCCCTGTCGCGATACCCGAACTGACCCAGTTAGACACCAATCCACTCCTGCCGGAGGCTAACGGTGTACACCACCAGAGACCCGGTAATCTTGGGGAACTGCGAGGCGTCCAGGCTGACGCGATCCCAAAAGAAGCCATAAGGCAAAGCCTCCAGCGCTTCAAGATAGGCCGTCACCGCCCGGTAGCTGCCGCTGAACTGGATACGGATCCCATGCTTGTAGGCGCTGTGGGCAAGTGTCACGTCACCGGGCGGCTTAGGTTCGGATGGCTTGGACGATGTGGTGGGTGGCGCCGCCAACACCGGCTCCACCGGCAAGCCTTCCAGACTTTTGAATTCCAGTTCGCTGAAGCGCGACAACACGCTTTTGAGGACTTCCGGCATCCGCTCCGGCGCCACCATTTTGCCGGCCTTGGCCTCCACCGTGCCTTGCGCCTGTCGCAGTTCCTCACGCAGTTCAACGAGTCGGCGGCGGTTGTCGGCGTCCGGGTCGACGGCGGCTTCTGTCACCCAGTTTGCGGTGGCCGTATCCAGCGCCTGCAACTCTGTCGACAAGGCGACTGATTCCTGTACCAGCGCTTTGCGTTTGGCTTCCAGCGGCGTGAAAACGCGCTCATTCCACCCGTAGCTCAAGAGCATCACCGTGGCGCCCATCAAGAGCAGGCGCTCCTTCAGCGTTAGCGCGTCGACCTTGGCGGCAAGCCGGCGGAAAGGCGCCAACAGGCCCTCAGTGTTCATCATCGCCAGCCTCTTTGGCGCCGGGTTTAAGCCCCGCGGTTGCGAGCTTAAACGTCACCCCGGCGTCTGCCTGAACCAGCTTCAGTTGCCCGAACACTTTGCCGGCAAAGACCTTTTCCCGCGCCAGTCGGGCCAGATATTCCGGCACCAGTTCAGGGCGACGGGCCACGCCGCCAAGGCCGACGGCGTCGCCGCCGGCGTTCAATTCGATGGAGGTCAGCGAGGTGCCGACGACGTGTTGTCGCGACAGCGCAACCAGATAAGGCGACAAGCCTTGCGTATTGCCAAACGCACCGACGGTCAAGGCCTCAGACAGCCGACGGGTTTGGTCCAATTCCGCCTGCACGGCGGCGGCCTGCAGCGCCACCCCGGGATCTGGCGCTTTTTTGGGTTGCCGGAGTTGTAATTCCCGCAGGCGGAATTCGGCAACCTCGCGCACCTGCTTCAGCGCTTGCAGTTCGGCCGACAGGTTCGCGACTCGCCATTGCGCATAGGCGCTGATCGCCAGCAGGGCGCCCGCGATCAGCAGTACGCTTTGGCCCACCGCCAGCGCCGAAAATACCCGCTTGGGTTGGCGCAGGATGGGCTCATAAAGATTGACCTGCTGCATCAAAATTCGACCCGATCTTCGCGCAGCGAGGCGCCAATGACAGGAGTGCAATGAAGTAGCGCCTCACTGTCCATCTCACCATCGACCGCCGCTTCGGTCGCCATATCGAGCCAGCGCGTTGGCACGCCAAGTTGGGCCTGCAAGTATTGGCACACCTCCGCGGTGAGCCCGGGTACCGGCGTCAGCACAATCCCGGCGATCGCGGACTGGCTGAAGTGCCGCTCATAGAAATCGAGTGAACGCTGAATTTCGATGGTCAGGCTGTCCAGCAAGCCTTCCAGCGTTGGGGTGATGCTCCCCGCCGAACCGGCCTCCGCGAGCCTCTCGCTGCCGCAATCCAGACGCCGCGAGAAATACAGCGCGCCCTGGCGCGTCACGGTCATCAGGCCGTGACCACGGTCGAAGGCGATCAAGGCCACGCCGGCACCGTCTTCGGGTAAACGTGCCGCGAGATTGCGCAGGGCCATTTCGGGGATATCGATGATATTCAGCTCAAGGCCCACGCTCGTCAGCAGGTCGATGAGTTGCATGACCTTGCCGCGACGCGCGACCACCGCGTACATCCGCTTGCCGGCGCGGCCGTCACGCTCCGGCACGTCGAAGATGTCGATCACCGCGTCGTCGATATGAAAGTCGATCAGTTCCTTCACTTGCCAGCGCATCGCGGCGCGGATTTCGCTGGGCGGCACGTCCGGCGAATCGACCAGAATCAGGCTGTAATCGCTACTCCGCAGCAGCCCGGAACACGGCACTTTGCGCAGGTCGCGTTGGCGGACAATTTTCAAAAGATGGGGCGCGATTGAATCGAACTCGCCGACGACGGTAGGTTCGGTGCCAGAGGCCGTGGCGCCACGGTCACCCCGTCGATCGCCTGTACGACGGTCACCGGTGCGGCGGTCGCCGCGGCGCCGATCACCCTGACGTCGGTCTTGCGCCGCGCGCCGCTCCTCTGCCGACATCGCGGTGGTATCCGTCGCCGCGTTGATCTCTGAGGGACCTGCACTGGTCGGCGCCGCATCCAGCGCCACCCGCTCAATCCAGCGCACCGTGGCGCGCCCATCCGAACGGCGCTCGGTTAGCGCCAGCGTGACGCCGTGCGCGCCGGGGCATACCGCCAGCAGACGGCGGACGTCTGTCTTCGGTCGAAACCAGTCGAAAAGGCCCATTTTCTGCGCGTGACCTTCGGGGCAATCTCGCCCCTTAAGAAGAAACTGCTTCGATTAAATACCGTAACTCACTAAAAGTCGAAGCTTTGATTGCAAGGTGGACGCGTTCAGGCTGAGTCCGTTTCGGTCGCAGGTTCACGGGACATCAAAGCCGCAACGGTCGCGGCCGGGGTTACCTCGCCGCGAACGATGCCTGCCACAGCCTGTGCAATGGGGGTATCGACCTGTAAGCGGGAGGCCATTGATTCCAGCGCCCGGGCGGTGGCCACGCCTTCCACCAGCCCGACCTCTTGCTGGGCTTGCGCAACGGGCGTGCCGCGCCCCAAAGCCAGTCCAAAACGCCGGTTGCGCGACTGGTCGTCGGTGCACGTGAGCACGAGGTCGCCCAAGCCCGACAAGCCCATGAACGTTTCCTTGCGAGCCCCCATCGCCACCCCGAGCCGAGCCAATTCGGCCAAGCCACGGGTAATCAGCGCCGCCCGGGAATTGGCCCCAAGGCCGAGGCCGTCGGCAATGCCGGCAGCAATCGCCAACACATTCTTCACGCTCCCGCCCAAGGCGACGCCCAACAGGTCGTCGGTGAGGTAGGGCCGAAAGCGCGGGGTATGGAAGCGCGCGACCAGCGCTCGCGAGAAGGGGTCGTCGGTGGCGGCGATGGTGACGGCGGCGGGCTTACCGGCGGCCACTTCGCGGGCGAAGGTGGGGCCGGAGAGGATGGCCACGGCCACATCTTTGCCATAGACCTCGGCTACCACTTGATGCACCAGACGCTCGGAACCCAGTTCGAGTCCCTTGGCGGTACAGACCACTCCCGTCAGTTGCGGGACTGCAATCTGCAGCCTGCCAAGCATCTCGCGCGTGGTCTGGCAGGGGGTCGCCAGCACGCCCAGCGCGCAAGTGGCTGGCACTTGCTGCAGATGGTCGATGACCGTCAGGGAATCCGGGAGACGGATCCCGGGCAGATAGCGCCGATTCTCGCGGGTCTGGCGCATCTCCTCACACTGCGAGGCGTCTCGTCCCCACAGCGCAACCGGTCGCCCGGCATCCGCCAACACGCAGGCCAACGCGGTGCCCCAGGCACCGGCACCAATCACGACCACATCAGGCGGGACCGGTGACGAACGCATCGCGTGGTCGCGGGAAGTCAGCCTAGTGCGTGGCCTGTCCTTCGGCAGCCTGCCGACGCTGCATTTCCTGCTGGTAGAGGATGTCGAAATTCACCGGGGACAGCAGCAACTGCGGGAAACCGCCCTTGGTCACGATGTCGCTCACGACCTCGCGGGCATAGGGAAACAGGATATTGGGGCAAGCAGTGCCCAGCACCATCGGCAGGGTCTGCTCATTGAAGCCGGAGATATTGAAGATGCCCGCCTGCTGCACTTCGACCAGATAGACCACGCGCTCGTCCTGTTTAACGGTACAGGTGACCGTCAGCACCACCTCGTGGACGTTTTCGGCCAGCGTCACAGCAGCGTTGGCCAGCTGCACGTCCAGCGACGGGCTCAGCTGCTCGGTGAAGATTTTCGGCGCGTTGGGCGCTTCGAAGGACAAATCCTTCACATAAAGTTTCTGGATACCGAGTTGGCCCATCGGGGCCTGTTCTGCTGCTTCAAGGGTGTCGTTGGTCGCCATGGGTAAGTCTCTCTGGATTAAAAAAAGTGATGGAAAGCGGGGTTAAGGAATCAGGCGGACTGTAAGGGCAAGTTCTCGCCGCGCCAGGCGGCGAGCCCGCCTTGTAGGCGATAAACCTTGGTAAATCCGGCGCGGCGCAGGGTCTGCAGCGGCTTGGTGCACGACGCCCCCGTCTCGCAGTACAGCACCAGCGGGCGCTCCTGATGTTTTTTCAGAGGCCCGCCGTCGGTGCCCAGATTCTCGGGGCTCACGCGCACCGCGTTGATGATGTGGCCCGCCTTGAACAAGGACTCCTCACGGATATCCACAGCGAGGGCGTTCTCTTTATTCAGCAGGAGCACAAGCTTGCCGGGTGTCAGGCCGTCGTTGCCATGGCGAAGGGTGACCAGGAGAGCGCCCAGGATGGCAAAGAAGGAGGCGACCAAGGCGAAATGATTCGAGGCGAATTCTATTATTTGAGGCATGCGCGCTGGCGGTGAGAGACCGCTTCCTGTCAGGAGATGAAAGGGCCGGGCTGGGCCGGAGTCGGCGAATCATACACTCAGAAATGTTGGCGCCGCATGACCAGTCATGAAAGGGGTGGGCTAAAAGCCTGCCAGAGGAATAGATGACCCGCGGCAGTGCCCACTCGGCGAGCCGCCTATCGACTATGGCCGCTGGCGGGCATAATGAAACGACGCGGTTCCCGCGCCTCTTGCAGGTTCCCATGGTGCCCAGTAAAGCTCGCTCTCTCATCGCCCTCGTCCTCTTCAGCAGCCTCTATGGTCTGCCCGCGTTGGCGGCCGATCCGGCTTCCGCCAGCGAGGACAAGCAAGCACCGGCGCCTGCCGCGCCCCCCAAGGCAGAGGCAATCCCGCTCGAAGAACTCCGCC
>CAMCQE010000038.1 GCA_945876945.1 Klebsiella pneumoniae | reverse complement strand
AGCGCATGCCCGAGCGACCTTCCGGGTCGCTGACAATGCCACCACTGTCCACGGCCTCTGCATCCCATCAAGCGTTAATCGCACACTGCGGTACAGGGGCATGGATGCAGTCTCAGGAGCACGCCCGGACGCGCTTGGGGTGCGTCCCGTTCACACGACATTAAAACCAGAGCGATTGAATGAATATCTACGTTGGAAATCTTCCGTATAGCGTGCGCGATGAAGAACTGCGCGCCACCTTTGAAGCCTATGGGCAGGTCGTAGCCGCTGAAGTCATTTTTGATAAACGCACCCGCCGTTCGCGCGGCTACGGTTTTGTAGAGATGGCAGACGATGCCTCAGCGACCAAAGCCATCGCGGCCCTCAACGGCCAGGAACTGCATGGCCGCGAGTTGCGGGTTGATGCCTCCCAGCCTCGTTCCGAGAAACCGCAAAGCGCGCCGCGCCCCGAACGCGCCCCGCGCACGCCCTCCGAGGCGTCCACTACCGAGGCGGGTACCAGCGGCATTAAAGGCTTCCTCAAGCGTTTGTTCGGTTGAACGCAGAGACTTCCCAGCCCCTGCCCGCAACGGCCGAGCCGGCATGGCGCGCGTGGCGCGCGATGCTGGCGTCGAAAGATCTGCATTTCCAGACGCTGGCAGAGATCACTGAGAAATATCGCGCAGGCGGCCGTCGCAGCCTGGCGGAGGCGGCCTATCTCGAAGGGCTACTCGCCGCCCACACCAGCAACGTTCATGCGTTCAAGGCCGCACTCGCAGCGCTGGCCGCCGAGGATCCGGCGGCCCGCAACGCGCTGGTCAAGCTGCTGGCCGAAACCGGCGAAGGCTTAGGCCAACGGCCGATGGACCAATAGCCGCGCCTCAGCGGGCGCTGTCATCCCACAAACGAGTGGCCCGGGCGTAGTACTCGGGCTTGCCTGTCGTCCAGATTTCACCCCAGTGCTGGCCGCCGCCGTCAACGGTCAACACCTCGCCATTGATAAAGCCGCCGGTTGGTCCGCCCGCAAACAAAATAGCTTCGGCAATTTCCCAAGGCGTGCCGGCGCGCATGAGCGGATTGGTTGCGGGATATTTGCTCCGCGCCTCTTCCGAATACACCGTCCAGCCTTCGGTGCGAATCGCACCGGGCGCCACACAGTTCACCCGAATGCCCAGCGGCGCCCACTCCACCGACAGCGATTGCGACAGGGCAATCACCCCAGCCCGCGCGGCGCAGGTATGCGCCACGCCGTGCAAGCCTTGCGGCACCACCACCACGTTGACGATGCTGCCGCCGGTAGCCGTTTCCCGCCACTTGATCGCGGCCTGCTGCATCATGTGCCAGGTGCCGTTGAGGTTGGTATTGATGACCGTATTCCAGCCTTTTTCGGAATAATCGATCGCGGCCTGCGGGAACTGGCCACCGGCGCTATTGACTAGCAGGTCAACCCGGCCGTGACGGTCCCAGATGTTCTGCATGGCTTTTTCGACCCGCGCACGCTCACGGATATCAACCACTTCAAAGTCGCCATCCAGTCGACGCTCGCGCATGGCCTCGGCCACAGCGAGGAGCTTTTCCTCGCTGCGGCCGCACACCACCACGCTCGCGCCCAAACGCACCGCCATCCACGCGGTCGCACGACCGATGCCGCTGCCACCACCGGAAACCACGACCACCTTGCCCTTGAGCAAACCGGGCGCGAACGACAGCGGCCGCTCGGCCAGCTCGGTTTGCGCGTCTTGCGGCGCTTCGTTACTCATCGGTGATTAACCTACGCCCAGCAGTTCGCGGCTGATGATCATCTTGCGCACTTCGGTCGTGCCTGCGCCGATTTCGAGCAGCTTGATCCCGCGGTAAAGGCGGTTGATTTCGGTTTCCCACATGTAGCCCATGCCGCCATGGATTTGCAGCGCTTCGTTCAGCACGCTGTTGAGCATATTGGCGGTGTACATGATGGACGCCGCCGACTGCGCGTGAATCGCGCCACGGCCGCCCTGCCCCACTTCCAGCGCGTTGCCCGCTGCCAGCACGTGATAGCAGTAGATGCGCATGGTCTCGACCCAGGTGTACATGTCGGCGATCTTCGACTGAATCATCTGGAAGGCGGCCAGCGGTTTACCGAACTGCTCGCGCGTCTTGGCGTATTCAATGGAAAGCTGCAGGGCCCGTTCGGCCATGCCAACGCAAATCGGGGAGATGACCGCGCGCTCCAGATCGAGCCCGCTCATCACCACCGCCACGCCCTTGTTCTCTTCGCCGACGAGATTCTCGACCGGCACGCGGCAGTTATCGAACACCAGCTCGCCGGTTTGGCTACCGCGGAAACCCATCTTCACCAACTTCTGGGCCACCCGGAAACCCGGAAAATCTTTCTCGACGATAAACGCCGAAATACCGTGCGCGCCGCGTTCCGGTGCCGTCTTGGCATACACGAGCAGCACGTCGGCCACCGGGCCGTTGGTGATGTAAATCTTGGTGCCGTTCAGCACATAGTGGCCACCGTCGCGCTTGGCGGTGGTCCGCATGGAGCCCAGCGCATCCGAGCCCGCGCCGGGTTCGGTCAGTCCCAGGGCGCCGGTCGCCTTACCGCTGCAGAGATCCGGCAGGTACTTGTAGCGAAGGTCGTCGTTGGCGTTGCGATAGATATTGTTGAGGCAAAGGTTTTCATGCGCGATATACGACAGGGACAGCGCATAGTTCCAGCGCGCCATCGCCTGACTGACCAGACCGCTGGTGAAGAAATCGAGGCCAACGCCGCCGAATTTCTCGGGCACCGTCAGGCCGAAGTAGCCCTGTTCGCCGATTTTGCGGAAGACGTCTTCCGGCCACCATTCCTCGTTGTCCATGCGCGCGGCGAGCGGGTAGAGCTCTTTGCGCGAGAACTTGTCGGCTTCGTCGAGAATGAGTTTCTGATCGGGTGTGAGATCAAAAGCGTTGCCGGCATGCACACCGGTGTCGGCGGAAAGTCGTTCGTTCATGAGGGTCTCCTCGGGGGTTTCCCCGGACGATAGCCAATGGGTCCGGCTTTGTCCACGCGACGAAGCCGGGCGTTTCTTGCGGCGAAAATGCTTACCTTGCGCCGCGACTCAAGGGTGTTTCAGCGCTGGCTGCGCTGAAAGAAGCCATCGATTGCCGCCTGCGTTTCCGGATGGGTAGATCCCATCGCGATAGACCGCGCTTCCAGTTCAAACTGCTCTTCAAGCGAGTTGTTAAGGCTGGCGCGAAGCAGCATCTTCAGGCGCCCGTTGGCGTTGGCGGGCGCGCTCGCAATCTTCGTCACCGTCTCTTCCAAGGTCTGCGCCAGCGCTTCGTCATCCACCACTCTGGCGACCAGGCCTAAGCCCAGCGCCTGCTCGGCGGTGAGCGTCGGGTTGGTGGCCATCAGATCGAAGGCCCGCTGGGCGCCGACCAGACGCGGCAGGAAGAAGGTCGCGCCGCCATCTGGCGTAAGACCAGACTTGGTGTAGGCAAAATTGAATTTCGCGGAGCGCGCGGCAATTGCCAAATCCGCCATGCACACGAGGCTGAAGCCGCCGCCAGCCGCGACGCCGTTAACGCCCGCGATCACCGGCACCGGCAGACGGTTGAAACCAAGAATCGCGGCATGAAAATGCACCGTCATCTGGCGCACGTGGGTGTGGATGCGCGGGCGCTCGGCGATAAATTCGCGCAGGTCGCCACCCACGCAGAAGTCCTTGCCTTCAGCGGTCATCAGCACGGCCTTGAGACCAGCAGCGGCTTCGCACTGACGCGCGGCGTCGGCCAGTTCCTGCGTAAACAGTTCGTCCACCGCGTGATGGCGCTCGGCGTCGCAAAACACCACGCGGGCAATCCCGTTGGCGATCGAAAACCTGACTCGGGCGTTGGCCATGTTTGAGCTCCCCTGCGGACTCAGTCCGCCCGATGCATCGGGTGCAGATGCTCGGGCTTGGAAATCCGGACTTTGTTGATAACGTGATTGAGCATGAGCGGAAACAGTTCGTCCCATTGCGCGTCGAATTCGCCGCTGCGAATTTGCGCGGCCAGCGCGGCCTTGTCACCCGGCAAATGGGCGAAGGCCGTTTGCTCGGCGGCGTCGACTGCCGGTCCCAGGGCCAACTCGCGCTCCGCCACCGCCAGCAGATAGTTGGCGCACATGGCGTGATAGCGGTCCTGACCGTTCAGGCGGCCGGTAATGTCCTCGATGAATTCGCGCACGGTGCGCAGGATTTCGGGGAGTTCGGGGGCGTCACGATGCATGGCAGGCTCCGGCAGAATTAGGCGTAGTGCCCAAGCAAGGACATCAGCATTTCGTATTCGATGAGACAGGTGTTACGACCACAGGCCGCAAACGCCGGCGAGCGTCGCTCTTCGCTCCAGTGCCCGTGGGCCTGCATGATGTTGAGCACCATCCAGCGCACAAAGCCAAAAATCTCCCACCAGCGGACTTCTTCGGCATCCACCTGCTGGCCACTGGCTGCGGCATAGGCCGCGTAAAAAGGCTCACGTAGTCCAATCCCGCCCACCGGCAACTCGTGATTGCCGAAACGCCAGGAGCGCAGACACAGCCAGCCGAAATCTTCCATCGGCGCGCCGAGATGCGAGCACTCCCAGTCGAGCACGGCGCGAATGCCGTCCGGCCCCATGATCATATTGCCGACCCTGAAATCGCCGTGGAGCAGCACCCGACGTGGCGCCGCGGGTCGGTGACGTTCCAGCCAACGCACGGCAAGTTCGAGCGCCGGATGCGCCTCGCCGTAATAGTCGAGGCGTGCCAACTGGGCGGCCAGCGGGTCCTGACTGTCGGGAGTTTCCTCGAGAAACGCGGCTTCCGCCGGATCTGCCGCGTGGAGGCGGGCCAGAATTTCCGCGGCCTGAACGCAAAAGACTTCCCGCGCCCGGGCAAATTTGGCGTCGTGAAGCAGACGCCGCGGTAAAGTTTCGCCCTCGACGAAACCCACCACATAGCCGCGGTCCAGTTCATCTTCGGGCGCAAATTCGAACACCGGTTCCGGCACCGGCACGTCGTGCCTCTGCGCTATCTGCAGCAGTTTGAACTGCGGATGGGGCGCAATGAACGGTGAATTCGGCAAGGTGTAGGTTTCTTGCCGAAACACCAGACGCCGCCGACTGGCGCCCTCCACCAGATCAAACAACAGGGTGCGATTAGAGCCGCCCAGCGTCGCCACATCGATGCGATCGAGTTCGGCCCGCTCGCCAAAGCGCCGCCGAACGGCGAGGCGCAGGCGCTCAATGATGGGAGGCAGTGGATCTACTGGAGAGTTCGGGGCATTCATCGAGGTCATTCAGTACCAGTCGTCACAGTGCTTAAAGCGGGTAGCCCACGGGTTCGCCGTTCTCCAGCACTTCAATGTATTCGGTCATGCCAAGTCCGGTTCGGTCGTCCCAGGTCCAACGCGTGAAGCCTTCCGCGATGCGGGACTGCAAACTCTGGCCGGCTTCTTCGCGGCGGTTACGCAAGGGCAACATGCTGAGGATTTCGCCCTCGATACGCACCGCGCGCTTGGCAGTGCGCACCCCCAGTTGCATACGCTTGGGGTCTTTCAGCGGCGTCCATTCGGTAAAGAGGTCGAGGTCGGTGATTTCTTCGTAATCGCCATCGTACTGGAGCACGCCACACCGCCGGGTCAGCCCGTTGCGGTCGGTAATCTTGAGAATCATGAAGCCCCGGTCCGGCCCGAAGTTGCCGATGAACAGGCGATAGAAATAGATGTTCGTCCAATAGCGCGGACCCCAGGAATGATCGCGCCAGCCAAAGCCCGCAATCGAGAGTCGCTGGTCGCCGACTTGAATGTGGCCGGTCGCGCGCGTGTGCTGGTTGAAATGGCCGAGCGAAAAATTGCGGCCGTACATGGTGGGCGTGGTGTCGTCGGTGGGTTCGCCGCCGTGCAGCGGGGACACGCCCTCGTGTTTGAATTCCACTGAGCAAGGCAGGCGCGCGGCGCGCTGGAAGGCGGTGCGGGGTTCGCGCATCCATTCGGGGTCATCCAGCACCATCACGTCGCCCTCGTAGTTCATCTGCACGGCAGACAGGGGCGTGACGACCTGATAGCGCAAGCCGCCGGCGTCGTGCCGGTCGTTGCTGGTGATGCTGGGGCGCAGGAACTGGCAGGCGACTTTACCGTCGGGCAGATACAGACAAACGGATAATTCGGCGCGACCCTCGTTGACCCGGTTCCCAAGTCGCATCCAGCCGCCATAGGTGCCGGTCGCGTCAAAGGCGTTGAGATACACGCTCTCGTTGAAGTTCGGCTCGGCGCTCGGCGTATGGGTGTATTCGTCCTGCGGGACTAATCGAAATCCGCTCATCTGCTGGTCTCCTGTGCGAGGGTCCGCCGAGTGGCGACCGGACCGCGATTGTAACCGTGAAGCGCGCAGGCGACGACTTACAAATCGGTTGAATCGATGTCCTCTCGGCGGGATTCAGGGCACCAGCGATCTAGCAGGGCTTCAAGTTCACCTAGCGCACAGGGTTTGGCGAGGTAGTCGTCCATGCCGGCGGCGAGACAGGCGTCGCGGTCGCCGGGCATGGCGCTGGCGGTGACCGCGATGATCGGGGTTCGTTGGCGGTGCGGCTCCGCTTGTTCAAGGGTGCGCATCACCAGCGTGGCTTTCAGGCCGTCCATGTCCGGCATATGCCAGTCCATGAAAATGACATCGAAGCTCAGCGGACTTTCCGGCCGCAGGCTTTGCTCGAAGAGCGCGGCGGCCTCCGCCCCGGTTGCCGCGGTGGAAGATGACACCCCGAACAGTCTCAGCATTTCTACCAGCACCAACTGGTTCACCGGATTATCTTCCGCCACCAACGCACGCCGAGCCCCTGGGACGGGGGTCGAAATTTCAGGCGCCGATTTCGGTTTCGGCGCTTCGGAGTCGAAGGCGCTCAACACCATCACGAGTTCCTGATATCGAATCGGTAGTTCGAGAATATTGCGCGGGTCGCTCGCGAAGTTGTTCAGCGTGGCGCCGGGATCCAGCCGCTGTTTCAGCAGCAGATACCGCGGCTCGTGCCCGAAACAGCGACGCGCGGCCGCCAGCATCTCGCGCTCCAGCACCACCAGTTGAGGTGCGGCCTTGAGAAGGGAAAGCGCGGCATCGAAATCTCCGCCACCGGCCACCGCTTCCACCCGATAGCCCCGCCCTTCCAGCGCCCGACGCAGGGCTAGCCGCTGACTGGCGGAGCCGGTGGCCACCACCGCCATCGCTGCTCGGGCAGGCGTTACGGGTGGCGGGCAATCGAACGGCAAGTTCACCGTAAAGCAGCTCCCCTCGCCGACCGTGCTCTGCACGGTAATGCGCCCGCCCATCGCTTCCACCAGTTCCCGCACGATCGCGAGACCAAGACCTGTGCCCCCATGACGTCTGCTGGCGGAGCCGTCCACCTGATAGAAGGGCTCGAAAACCCGCGACAACTCATCGGCCGGAATTCCCACGCCCGAATCGATGATTTCGATTTGCAGGGAAGGCGCCGCGTCGCGCACCGAGAGCACTCTCAGTGTCACTTCGCCGTGGTCCGTGAATTTGAGTGCATTGCCTAGCAGATTGCTCAACACCTGCCGGAGTCGATCAGGGTCGCCGTAGACGCTCGCAAACGCCGCCGCATCGATATCCGCCACGAGGCCCAGACCCCTTCCCATTGCGGCGCCCGTAAAGAGTTCGATCACTTCCTCGCACAGCTCCCCGAACTTGAACGGCCGCATGCTGAGGGCGAGCTTGCCTTCTTCAATCTTCGAGAAATCAAGAATGTCGTTGATGATCGCCAGCAGATTGCGCCCGGACTGCAAAATGGTGGTGGCGAATCTGCGTTGGCGCGTTTCCAGCGGGGTACCCAAAAGCAACTCCGTCATGCCCAGCACACCGTTCATCGGGGTGCGAATTTCATGACTCATGGTTGCCATGAAGGCGCTCTTCGCCTTGCTTGCGGCCTGCGCCGCCTCGTTGGCGACGCCGAGGTCGCGGGCGCGCGCTTCAAGCGTCTGGTTCTGCTCGAGCAAAGCCCGGCGCCGCTCGAGCAGGGTCGTTTGCATGCCATCCAGCGCCCGCATGAGCATCCCGATTTCATCCGCGCGGGCAGTCTTCAAATCCACCACAGAGCGCTCGGCGCCAATTTCTTCGGTGACCGCGATTAAGGATCTGATCGGCGCAACCACGATTTTTCGCAGGAACAGGGCAAGCAACAGCGAGGTCAGCAAGATTGCCGCGCCAGTGGTCTGAAACAAGGATTCCGCCAACCGGGATGCGCTCACCGCCAGCCACGACGGCGGCAAATCTCCCACCACATAAAGATTGGGCAAAATCGTGGCCGCCAGACCGTCGGGCATTGGTTGACCGGCCATTAGCCGCTCTATTCTTTGCAGAAGCTCAGCGGAAACCTTTTGTCCGAGCAAAGCCTCATCGTGCGCGGCCACGATGCAGCCGTCTGCATCCACCACGTAAAGCTTGCCATCAAGATTGCGGCTCAAATCGGCCACCAGCCCCTGCAAGAAACGCAGGTTTTGGGACACCACCAAATAGCCTTTGAACTTGAGATTTTGGATGCGGGGGTCTGGCTGGGGATCGAGCGCGTACACGCGGCGACTCTGGATCAGCCTGATGTTGTCGGGATCGGGTTGCGTGATGACCTCGACATAGTCGTCGTTAGCGGTTTTACGCAGCGCTTCAAACAAGGGCGTGCCCGACTCGTCGTCGGTCAAGTTGGGCAGTTCGGGCGGGGCGACTCGCGTGTCTTCAAAACCATCGGGGAGAATCAGCCGAATCTCTTCGTAGTCCGGATAATCACGCCGAATCTGCTGCAGAAAATCGATAAACGCCGGCTGCGCGAGACTAAATCTCAGCCGTTCGTCCTCGATAGCCACGTATTTTCGCAGGGTGCTGGAGTCCGCAAAAAACTGCAGATTGCGCTTGGACGATTCAATGTTGTTGCGAACGTTGGCGCGCAAGATCGTAACCGCCACAACCAACGCATCATTGGCGCGTGTCCATTCGCTGGCTTTCAGCTTCTGGTACGAAAACCAGGACAGCATGGCGAGCGGTGCGAACACCAGCGGCACCACAACGAGCACGATCTTGGCGGAGAGACCGAAGCGCACTGCGAGCCTACCGCGTAACCCGGGCCGCGATTTCGTTGATTCGGCGTTGCACGCGTGGCGGCAGTTCGCGCTCAAATTCAGAGCGCTCCACTTCGGCAGGCGACGGGTTAATGGCCTTATTGTTCAGAAATTCGGCAGGGAGTCGCTTGCGGGCTTCGACATTCGGCGTGGCAAAACGCACATATTCAGCGTTGCGGGCCGCCACCTCGGGGCGATTGAGATACTCCAGCAGCGCATAGGCTTCTGCCTTGTGCAAAGACTGCGAGAGCACCGCGAGCATATCCAGCCACAGGCCGGCGCCCTCTTTCGGTAATACAAATTGCACGCCCGGAGCGACGTCCTGCACCTGGACGGCATCGCCGTTGAAGGCCATAGACGCCAGAATCTCGCCCTTGGCCAGCGCGGCTCTGTTGCGCGCGGCGGCCAGATCGTAAACGTAGGTTTTCACAAAAGGGCGTTGCTTCATGAGCAGCGCCTCGGCTTGCGCCAGTTCGCCCTCGGCGGTGGTGTTGATCGAGAAGTGGAGGGCTTTTAACGCGGCGCTCACCAGATCGCGGGGGTTTTTGGTCATGCTGATCTTGCCGCGTAAACCCTCTGGCGGATCCAGCAGTTGAGTCCAGCTGTCGAGTTCTTGATTCAGCAAGTCCCGCCGATAGGCAAAACCGGTCGAGCCCCAGAAATACGGAAGCGCGAAGCCCTGCGACTCCGGCACGCGCTCAAACCACTTCGGATCAATAGCGCGGAGATTGGGCACTTCGCGGACCGTCACCGGTGCCAGCCAGCCGCTGGCCACATAGGCGCCCACTGCACTGTGGTTCACGCAGACGAGGTCGTAATTCGACACGTTGCCGGCCATCAGCAGTTTGTCGCGCTCGGCGTCGTCCTCGAACGTCATCAGCTGCACGTGAATACCGGTACTGCGCTCAAAGTCTTCCAGCACTTGCGGACTCACATATTCAGGCCAGTTCAGGAACACCAGTTCGCGACCGGCCGCCTCCGCGCGGGGGAGCATGACGGCCGCCAGCATCAGGCTCAGGAATAGGCCCCTCAGGGAAGGCCACACGCTTCGGGTACGTATTGAATGCGCCAAAGGCTACTCCGTTCTGGTTCGCCACCAAGGCCCGGGGGCCGCGCTGGATTAACGATCTGTGGGCGCGACTGCTTACAAGGGGAAGCCGGCCGGCACCCCGTCCTGCAGTCGCTCTACGTACTCCGTCATGCCGTAGCCTGTGCGCCCGTCCCATTCGAGACGGGTGAAACATTCGGCGATGCGCGACTCCAGCATCTGACCGTTTTCTTCACGGCGATTCCGCAGCGGCGCGCAGTTGAGGATGCTGCCATTGATGAACGCCACTCGGCGAGCCGTGCGCACACTCAGCCTGAAGTGAGTGGGATCCATTGCGGCGTTCCAGTGGTTCTCGATGTTAAGGTCGATGATTTCCTCGTAGTCCCCATCAAACTGCAGGACACCGCCGCGCCGCACCTGCGCATCGTTGTTCGCGATCTTGAGCAACATCAGACCGCGGTCCGCGCCGAAATTGGCCATGTAGAGCCGGTCGAACAGAATGTTCTGCCAATAGCGCGGGCCCCAGGAATGGTCGCGCCAGCCAAAACCATCCACCGGCCATTCCTCGTGCCCAATCACAATGCGGCCGGTGACGCGCGTGTGCTGGTTGAAATGGCCCAGCGAGAAATCCCGGCCGTAGAGCGTAGGAACAGTCGGGTCGAGCGGGATGCCACCATGCGCCGGTGACGTGGCCTGATGGGTCCATTCCACCCGCGCCGGCTGCCGCTCCGCTTCGGCGAACAGCCGCTTGGGGCTGCGCAATAGCTCAGGATCGCGCACGACCATCACCTCACCCACGTAGGTCATGTGCACCCGTTGCAGCGGCGCTTCGATCCGCACCGACAGCCCGCCGGCATCAAAGACCTCATTGGTGCTAATGGCCGGGCGCTGGAACTGGCAGGCAATGCGCCCGTCGGGCAGATACAGACACACCGAAAGCTCCGCATAGCCTTCGTTGACGCGATTACCGATCCGCATCCAGCCGCCCATGGCCCGCGCATGGTCGAAAGCGTTCATGTACACGCTTTCGTTGAAGTGGCGCTCGGGGCTTACCGCATGGGGAAATTCATCGGTGGGGAGCAGGCGGTAATCGGCCATTGGGAGTTCCTTTGAGGGGTTACCGAATGCTAACCGCTTGGCCGTGCGCTCACCACGTTTGGACGATGACATAAGCCCTGTGCGACCAGTAGGATTCAAGGCATCAAACAACAACCACACGAAGGGGAGAGCACATGCGTTTTGGCTTTATGGAAGACTTCCGCAATCCGGTGCAGTGGCGCCGACCGTTTCCCGAGTTCTACAGTGCCATCCTCGACCAAATCGTGCGCGCCGAAGAACTGGGCTACGACAACGTCTGGCTCACCGAGCATCACTTCACCGAAGACGGCTACAACCCGGCGATGATGGCAACCGCCTCTGCCATTGCCACCCGCACCAGCCGCATTCGTATTGGCACGTTCATTCTGCTGCTGCCCTTCATCCACCCGGTGCGCGCGGCTGAAGACACCACCTGCGCCGACATCTTCTCCAACGGCCGTATCGATCTGGGCATCGGCCAAGGTTATTCGGCCGATGAGTTCGCTGCTTTCCGCATTAACCGTAGCGAGCGCGGCGCGCGCATGCGGGAAGGCATCAAGCTGATGACCCGCCTGTTCACCGAAGAAAACGTCACCTTTGACGGCAAGTTCACACAGGTGTCGAACATGACCCTCTCGCCGAAGCCCGTGCAGCAGCCTTATCCCCCGATCTGGATTGGCGCGCGCGGACCGAAGGCGATCGTGCGGGCCGCGGAAATGGGCTATCACCTGATGGCCACGCTGGGCCCGGATCCGGCGCCGCTTTATCTCGAGACCTTGAAAGCCAACGGCCACAATCCGGACGACTTCAAGGTGGCCCAGCTGCGGATGGTCTACTGCGCGGAAACCGAAGATCAGGCCTGGGAAGAGTGCCAGCACCACCTCTATCACCTGTTCGACTTCTACGCGGGGATTCTCGCGGAAGCCAACGACGCCGAAGGCGATGACGTACCGCTGCCGATTACCCGCGCCGAGGACATCCGGCATTCGCCGCTGGCCGAAGAACTGATGATTGGCACGCCTGAGCAGGTGGCGCGCAAGATGGAGAAATTCAAAGCCAAGTACGCCTGCACCGACTTCATCATGGACTGCCAGTTCCCGGGCTTGGACCCGAAGAAAGGCACGAAGTCGCTGGAGCTGTTTGCCAAGCATGTAATGCCGGCGTTCCGCTAGGGACTAGCGGGAGAAGACATCACCTCGGGGCAGCCGCAATGGCCGACCCGAGGTGAATTCAATACAGGGCCGCAGAGGCCCTGTTCGATCAACCCGCTTTGACGATGGCGTCAACGATGGTGTTGTAAAGACCGGTCAGCATGCCCACCACTTCCGCTTCCGGCGCGCCTTTGGCGACCCAGTTGCTGCCGTAACGGATGAAGCAACCGCCGTCCGCCGCATCTTCCAACATCACCACCGCGTGGTAGTGATCCAGCGGCAGCGGGCATTCGGCAATAATCGAGTAAGAAAAATAGTGCTCGTCGTAGGCGCCATCCAAACGCTCGACCACGGTGCCAGGAGCGCCCTTGAGGGTGATCGTGCGCACGGCGCCCACGCCGCTGCCGGTCACTTCACAGGTCTCCAGCATGTCTGGCAGCAAGCTTTTGATGCCACCAAAATCCATCAGATGAGCGAACACCTTGCCGCGCGGAACTGCGATCGTCCGCTCCACCATTACTGAATAAGCCATTTCCATCCTCCTCTGTCGTTATGCAAAAACGGCAGCCACTGCTGCCGTGGTTTTAAGCGGGGATAACGGTGCGTGCCGTTAAACCTCCAGCGTTCTGGTCCAGCCGTGGCGGTCGGGCAGACGGCCGTACTGGATGCCAGTCAGTTCATCAAACAGACGTCGCGCGACCGGACCCGGTTCGCCGCCGTTGATGAGAATATCCTTGCCCTCATAGCCGAGCCTGGCGACCGGCGCGATCACGGCGCCGGTGCCCATCCCAAAAACTTCGGTAATGCGACCGCTCTGGATGTCGGCCAGGACTTCGTGAAAGTCGATGCGCTCCTCGGCAGTGGTAAGACCGAGGTCTTTCGCCAGCGTGAGCACCGAATCGCGCGTCACGCCGTGCAAAATCGCGCCGGAGAGTGCGGGGGTGCGCAGATGCTTCCCCTCGTACAGGAAAGCGATGTTCATGGCGCCGACTTCGTCCACATACCGCCGTTCCACCGCATCCAGCCACAGCACCTGCTGATAGCCCTTGCTGATGGCAATTTCGGTGGCGGCAATACTGCCGGCATAGTTGCCCGGCGTTTTTGCTTCTCCGGTGCCGCCCCGCACGGCGCGCACGTATTCGTGGCTCACGTAGACCGCCACCGGCGCGAAGCCGCCCGCGAAATAAGGGCTCACGGGGCTCAGAATAATGAAGTGCAAACACTCCTTGGGCGCGCGGATTGCCAGCGCTTTTTCAGTGGCGACCAGCACCGGCCGGATGTAGAGCGTGGTGTTCGGCGCATGCGGCACCCAACGGTGCGCGAGGCTGACCAGTTTTTCGATCGCCTCTACATGAAAATCCGCCGGCACGGTCGGCATGCCCATGCGCTCCGCCGACCGATTGAAGCGCTCGGCATTCCGTTCGACGCGAAACAGATTGATGCGGCCATCGTCGCGGCGATAGGCCTTGGTGCCGTCGAACACCATCTGCCCGTTATGAAACACCTGCGCCGCCGGATCCATCGCAAACGGGCGATACGGACCAATGCTCGCGTCGTGCCAGCCCTGCGCCGGGTTGTAGCGCTGCGAAAACATGCGGTCGGCGAAATAAAGCCCGAAGCCGAGTTCGGCGGGCAGACTGCCCGGGTCCTGTTCGGTCACCGCGTCCAGCCGGATTGTGGTCATGAAGCCCCTCCTGGTCGCGCGGGTGGCGGCCGCGGGCCTCACGGCACCGCCCCACCCCCATTTGCGCTTTGCGTTTTTTTTACTTCTTGGCCGCCAGCGGATTGGCAAACTCGGTCTTGAAACCCAGCTTGCGCATGCCCACCAGACAGCACTCGCAGTCTTCTTCGATGGTGCCGCCGCTGGCACCGATGCCACCGATCACTTCGCCCTGCTCGTCAAAAATCGGGAAACCGCCGCCGACCATGCAGATGCGGTCGTCGGTGTGCTGCAGGCCGTAGCCGAAGGCACCGGGCAGCATAACGTCACGGACCATGTCGGTCGGACGCTGGAAGGCCACTGCAGTCCAGGCTTTCTTCTCGGCGATGAGGATGTTGGCGATTCGGCCCTTGTCCGGGCGCAGGCCACCGCGGAGATGCCCACCGAAGTCGACGACGGCGATGGAACTGGGGCGCCCGATGGACTGGGCGTAGGCAACGCCTTCGGTGATGAGAGTCTGAACTTCGGCCAGGGTGAGTTCGCGCATGGCGGCTCCTTAAGGTTTGGGTGACAAGGGCGGCCAGCATACCAGAGGCGGTCCGGATCGCCTGCGGCCTGACGCGCTACGCCGGAGGGTAATGGACCGGCGTCACCCACTGACCGGCGCGATGCGCGTCCCAGTAACGCTCGCGCAGCCGCAGTGTCATGGCACCAGGCGCCCCGGTGCCCACGGCCTGTCCGTCGAGCAGCGTGACTGGCATCAGCCCCCCCGCCGTACTGGTGAGAAAGATCTCGCTGGCCTGGCGCAGCATTTCAGGCTCCACGCGCCCCACCCGCACCGTGATGCCTTCGGCCGCCGCCAGGTCGAGCACGGTGTGTCGGGTGATGCCATGAAGCACCCCCTCCGCGGGCGTCACCAGCTGGCCTCGATAACACGCAAACACGTTGAAGCCAGGGCCTTCGGTAACAAAGCCATTGGCGTCGACCAGCACCGCGTTATCCGCCGCGCGGTCGTAGGCTTCGAACAGACCCCGCACCAGATCCCCCCAGTGGAAATTCTTGACCGTCGGGTCGACCGCGCGTGGTGAGATCCGTTCAACGTTGCGGGCAATCGCGAGATGCAGGCCCTTGGCCTGCTGGTCCGGCTTGGCGATCCACACATAAGGGATGGCGTAAGCGTAGAAGCGGTTGGTGATGCGACGCGGGTCGCGCTCACCGGCGTTGGGAACGCCACGGGTGGCGATCATCTCGACATAGGCGTCCCGTAAACCACTGCGCCCCACGCATTCATGGAGGATCCGGGCGATCTCATCCCGCCCCACCGGGGGCGCCAATTGCAGACACGCACATGAGCGGGCAAAGCGATCAAGATGAGCATCGAGACGAAAGAACCCGCCCTGCCAGACCGCCACCACATCGTAGGTGCAATCAGACCGGGAAAAGCCCATATCCAGCAGCGGAATCCGCGCTTCCGCGATAGGGACATACTGGCCGTCGACATACGCGCATCCGGCCGCCAAGGCAGCATTCATGCTGGGCCTCATCAAGCTTTTGAAAGTTCTCGCATCTTCGCCCTTTTGGCCCGTCGCTGCGAGTCGTCCCTTGCCTTGACAGTGTCTCGCGACGGCGCGTACGTTCCCTGCCATTAAGCCCCAGTAACGACCAACACCAACGGGACACGTCATGAACTTCCAGTTTTCCGAAGACCAACTCGCCATCCGCGATGCCATCACCAAGCTATGCGCCAACTTCGACGCCGACTACTGGCTGAAGTGCGATAACGAAGGGCATTTCCCGGAAGAATTCGTGGCCGAAATTGTGGCGGGTGGCTGGATGGGGATCGCGATGCCTGAAGCCTACGGCGGGTCCGGGCTGGGCATTACGGAAAGCACGATCATGATGCAGGCCGTGGCGGAATCAGGCGCGGGCTTAAGCGGCGCCTCCGCGATTCATCTCAATATCTTCGGGCTCAATCCCGTGGTGATTTTTGGCACCGAGGAGCAGAAAGCCCGCATGCTGCCGCCGCTGATTCGCGGTGAAGACAAGGCCTGTTTCGGCGTGACCGAACCCAACGCCGGCCTCGACACCACCAGTCTTGAAACCCGCGCGGAACGCACCGGTGACGGCTATGTGATTCACGGCCAGAAACACTGGACCTCCATGGCCCAGCGCGCCAACAAGGTGTTGCTGCTGGCCCGCACCACCCCTAAAGACCAGTGCAAGCGCAAAACCGACGGCCTTAGCCTGTTCTACACCGATCTCGACCGCCGTTACGCTGAAGTTCGCGAAATCCCGAAAATGGGCCGTAAGGCGGTTGACTCCAACGCGGTGTTCTACGACGGCATGCCGGTGCCGATGGAAAACCTCATCGGCGAGGAAGGCAAAGGCTTCCATTACATCCTGCACGGCCTCAACCCCGAACGGGTGCTGATCGCCGCCGAGGCGATTGGCCTGGGGCGGGCTGCGCTGGCGCGCGCCACCCAGTACGCGCGCGACCGCGTGGTGTTCGGTCGGCCGATTGGCCAGAATCAGGGTATCCAACATCCGCTCGCCAAATGCTGGGCGGAGTTGGAAGCTGCCGACCTGCTCGTGTGGAAGGCGGCCTCGATGTACGACGCCGGTCAGGAATGCGGGGCGTTCGCCAACGCGGCGAAATATCTGGCGGGAGAAGCGGGCTTTCATGCTTGCGAAACCGCAGTCCTCACGCATGGCGGCATGGGTTACGCGAAGGAGTACCACGTGGAGCGCTACTTCCGCGAAGTGATGATTACGCGCATCGCGCCGGTCAGTCGGGAATTGGTGCTGAGCTATCTGGCCGAGCGCGTGCTCGGCTTGCCGAAGTCCTACTGAAGACCTCACCTCTCACGCGTGGCCAGCGCCGCGCGTGAGTCTCAGGCGCCTTCGACGTAGCGCGGCGTTTTTGCCTTGCAGTAGGTGGCCTTGCGCACCAACAGATCACCGTTGAAATAGAGCAGATCAAGCCCGCTCAGCACGACGGGCTTGTCCTCCAGGGTGAGATGCAAAAACCAGCTGGCCATCACCTTGCCGGCTTCAGCATCGATAAACAGATCGTCTTCGGCAAAATGCATCGCGCCGAAGCGGTGCGAAAACAAGGGCTCAAAAGCTTTGCGAATGGCGTCTTTGCCTTCGCGGCGGGGGCCGTGCATTTCTTCGTACACGGCATCGTCGCTAAAAAACGCCATCGTGGCGTCCAGATCGTGGCGATTGAAGGTTTCCGTAAACGCTTCGGCCAGACGTTTAAGCTCCTGATAACGCTGTGACATGCGGCTGCTCTCTGCTGAGTGAGGGTTGCGGTTAGCGCGATTCCGGCTTAAGCGCGGCAATCGCCAAGCGCGAAAAAGTTTCGGCAAATTCCCGGTTCAGCGGCTGGTGCCCGACCATCAGGCGGTACCACATGGGGCCGTAGATCAGGTCGATGATGAGTTCAATGTCGACATCGCGCCGGAACTCGCCGCTGTCCATGCCGGATTGAATGATCTCCCGCGCAGCACTGCGCCGGTTGATCAGGAACACGTTACGGAAATGTTCCAGCACGGAGGGGTCGCTCTGACCCTGCGCGATAATCTGGGCCACGATGCGCCCCTGTGGGCCGTTGAGGATTCGCGCCATGCGCGCGGCCTGACGCTCAATCGCTTCCGCTGCCGTGGGCGTGCGATCGAACGGCGTTTTCGGTACCACCTGCTCAAAGAAAGCATCAATCACAATGGCCGTTTTGTTCGGCCACCACCGATAGATGGTGGCCTTTCCTACCCCTGCCGCACGCGCGATGCACTCGATGGCGAGTGTTTGCAACGGGGTGGTTTCGAGCAGGCGGACGGTGGTTTCCAGAATGGCTTTACGCGCCACGGGGCAACGAGGACGACCGGAGGCGCGTTTGTCGGGGAGTGCGACCGTGACTAGCGTCATGCAGGAACAGGTCTTTGGGATGAGGTTTGACTTGAATGTAGCAGGGCCTCTGGCCTTTGTACACGCAACGTAAAGGCACGCCTTAGCGCCTTAAAAAGTGCCCTGAACCAAACGGTTCCGACTCGCGCATTACCTGTTGGGGGACGAGGCCTTGCGTGTTGCGAGCGGTTCCGTATGGGCCACATGCGCGACCTGGTTCAGGACAACCGGGATAGAAACGGCGATTCCGCACTCGGCGCATTCCACCACTTGCATGGTCCAGAAATCTCCCGAGAACGGAATTAACGATACGAGTCGTATCGTATGAGAAGCAGCGCTTGCAGGTCAACCCGAAAATCTGTGGCCGCTCTGCCTCAAGCTCGTGCCAGAATGGACGCACCGTCCGTCACTTGGTTCCCGTCAACCCGAAATTTTTTTAAGGAGCATTCCGATGAACCAGCCCGTAAACCCATCCGATATCGTGGCGCCCTTCAACAACGCCTACAGCCACGGGTTTGTGATCCCGCCGGGCGCGCGCGTGCTCCATACCGCCGGCCAAATCGGTGTGCGTCCGGATGGCAGCGTGCCGGCTTCCAGTGAGGAGCAGGCCGAGCAGATCTGGCAAAACCTGCTGGCGATTTTGCGGGCGGCCGAGATGGACGTTGGCGACATCGTCAAACTCACCGCCTTTGTGGTCGGCACCGAAAACTATGCCGGCTACGCCGCGGCCCGCGTGCGGCATCTCGGGGCACACAAGCCGGCTTCAACGGCGATTTGCGTGCCTGCCTTGCTAAAGCCCGAGTGGTTATTGGAAGTTGAACTGGTCGCCGCGAAAACCTAGCAAGATTTGCTACGCGGAGGATGCATCGCTCGTCTACACTCTTGAGGCGAGCGCCGCAGGAGCGTCGGCCAGTCAATCCAAAATCAACGCCACTCTATCCGGGAGAAAGAAACTCATGGCCACTAAAAAAACCGCCAAAAAGACCGCAGCAGCACCAGCCCCGGCGAAAAAGCCGGTGGTGAAGCAAACCGTCGCGGATTTGATCAAAGCCAACAACAAAGCGCTCGGCGCGGCAGTTGCCGCCGGGGACGCCAAAGCCGTCGCGCTGATGTACACCAAGACCGCCAAGCTGTTGCCCCCTAACGCGCCGCTTGGCAAAGGGACCAAGGCCATCACGGCTTTCTGGCAAGGCGCGGTGGCGATGGGCGTCAAAGGCGCCACGCTGAAGTCACAGGAAGTTGAGCACCTGGGCAGCACCGCGATTGAAGTTGGCGCCTATACCCTGAGCGGGGAAGGCGGCGTCACGCTCGATACCGGCAAATATCTGGTGGTGTGGAAGAAAGAGGGCCGCGAATGGAAACTCCATCGCGACATCTTTAACTCAAACGGCGCGCCGGCGGCCTAAGCGTGCAACGACGCCGGGCGCTGCTCGCGTCCGGCGTCTCGTTTTACTAATCGCCTTCCTCAATCACCGGCGGAAGCACCGCTCGCGGACGATCTTTAGGTCCAAACCAGCGGTATTTGAAGTTGCCAATCAGACCAGACAAAGGTCTGGTGACACCGCCGCGCACAGTCCCCTTCCCTGCCTGATCGATAATGGTCGCAAAATTCGATTCCGGCGCCGTCGGCGTGCCGCTGATCAAAAATTCCGGCCCCTTGTAGTAACCAAATTCATCCCGCTCGTCCTGCATGAGATTCATGCTGTAGAGAATCGCCGCGCCGCGCCCACGCATATTGAGCGAACCCGTAAGCGCCAAGGGACTATCCAGCAAATCCTTGCCCTTCACATAATCCACGGCGCCCTCTGCGCTCATCAGCACCGTGGGGCTCTGCATTAAAAACTGCGACAACCTTACCCGCCGCGAGCTGCCGCGGCGCAGTCTGATTTCAATCAAGTCGTAATCGATACGCGAAATGTAGTTCACCAGCCGCGCGACGGCACCGGCACCAAACCCGCCGGTCGGCGCATAGGACAGACCTTCACCCACCACCCCCAGTACTTCAGAGGCGCCGATCAGCAACGGGCTGGAAGACGGCAAGGGATGGAACACGCCGTCCCGGCTTTGCATGTGGATATCAAAAAACGCCCGGTTTCGGAGCTGGCCAAGATTGGGCATTTCGCCGGAAGCTTCCAGCGTGACGCCGAACAAACCTTCCACCTGTGGCTTCTCACCGGGCACTAACTCACTGGCAAAAGTCTGCAGATCGAAATCCTTCACCGCACCGTTCAAGCTCAGCGCATAGGGCTCCGGCGCATCGCGTCGGAAGCGGAACCCGCCATCCAGCGTAATGGGGCTGTCGTGGAAACGAGCAGAAAAATCCGACAGCGAGAACCGACGTCGACGCAGGTTCAATTCGCCGCCCACCGCATCGAAGGCCAGGTAATCCGTGTAATAGAGCTTGTCGATGTTGAAGCGCAGGCGCGTGCCATAGGGCAGCACATCCCACACGGCCTTGGTATCCCGGCTTTCATCCAGGGCGACCGACGCGCTCGGGGCTGCGGGCGTGGCCGGCGTTGGGGTGTCTGAGGGCGGCGCTGACTCGGGCGCGATTCCGCTGACGGTCGCCAGCAAATCGTTGAGGTAAAACACGGTGCTGTTGAGGCGGACGTCGAGCAATTCGGCTTCGTCTTTCACCGGCGCAAAACTCACGTCGATGCTGGCGTTGCTCGCACCAGACTTGCCTTGCGCCACCAGCGGCGCCGAAAACTGGAAGCTTCGACCATCCTCCGCCACCGTTCCCTTGATGGGGAGCTCAAGAGTCTGAATCGCCAGCGCCTTCCGCCCGGCCAGACCGTCGATTCCGATCCGCGCGTCGATGGCGCGCGACGCCCCCACTTCGACATGAGCATTCAACGCGCCGCTTTGTAAGCGATGTCCCGGCATCACCGCCGGCTGCGACAACCATTGCGGCAAAGCCGCGTTGAGGTCGAGTTTGAGCATTTGCAGCGGCACCGTTTCATCGGGCGCCAGATGCGCGGTGAAACGGGCATCGAGCGCGGGGCTGCCCGCGCCGGCGAACTGGATCTGCAACTTGCTGATATTCAGGCTGCAGGCCCGGCCCAGCGCCTCGATCGCGGCCTCAGCCTCAATCGCAAACGGCTGGAGCGCGGGCTTGTTGTCCGCCATCAGCCGGATCGATTCCACGCGCAACGGCGCCCGGCTGTCGGCGCGCAACTTCTCGCCATCGGAGCTGAGCCGGAAGTCGGCATTAATGGCCGCGAACTCCAGCCCCTCAAGCGCGACGGCTTCCTTGAGCACGGCCGAGGAGAAATCGCGGACCTGTAAGTCAACGCTGCCCAACACCGCACGCGACAGGCTCTCCTGCGGCGTGAGCGCGGTGCGAAGCTCAAGCCCGGGGCTCGCGGTGAGGGCAAGACTGGCTTTGCGATCGGTGGCCAGCTTGATGGCTAGCGCTTCAACCTTGACAAGCGGCTCGGCGTAATTCACGTCGAAGTTGAGACTCCCCTCCAGCTTCAGCCCTGGCGCACGTTTGCCAAGCGCGGCCGCGAGCATAGGCTGGCGCAGCAACTGATTGAGGTCGATCGCCAGCGCGCCGTCCGCGTGTAGCGCGTTATTGGCTGTTCCTTTCGCGAAGCCGAGCTGGCCTTTGATCAGCGACTTGCCCTCAGCCGTGATCGCGAGCGACTCCACCTTCGCGCTCAGGCTATCCGGGCTGTAACGCAGCGTGGGGCTCGACGACCAGTCCACGCCCTGCAGGAGTAACTTGCCGCCCTGCTTCACCGCCAGCCCACGCAAACGCAAAGGCGCACTGGCTTTCAGTGCCATTGCCTCGCCGCCTTCTCCGCTGAGCACCAGATCCGCGCTCGCCACCCGGCCCTCGAACGCCATATCCGGCACAAACGGCGAGGCCCAGGCAAGGTCGAGTTCACGCAAGGCAATCCGCGCCAGCGGCCCACGGGGATTTTGCAGCTGCGGACTGGCGCCGCCGAGCCCCAGCGCAAACGGCTGTTCCAGCTTGATCCGCAACAGCTCCGGGGCCGCCGTCTGCTTGATCGCCAAATCCAGCGCCTCAACGCCAAGCAGCGAAGGCCGGACGCGCACGGTCGCTTCGGCCTTGCCGGTCAGGCCTTTGGGCAGGGGGTAACCGGTGAGCTTCTCGGCCAGTACCGGCAGGCCTCCAAGAGCATCGAAATCAACCTGCAGATTCACATCTGCCCGCGCGCCCTCCTCGGCCGCAAATGGCTGCCGGAAAGCCAGTTCACCGCCGAGAAGTTGTTGGTCGTCGCGCCGCAGTGCGAGGTCTTCCAGCCACACGCGGACCGACTGGTCGGATTTGCGCAGGCGGGGCGTCACCCGCAGGTCCAGTTGCTCAAACAGGGTTTTCAGGCCCTGCTGCGCGCCGAAGGCGCCGGTCGTGAGTGCCGTGATGGAGGTGAGGAGCAGGCGCTGCTGGTCGTCGACCTCAAATTCCCACCCGGCACGGAGCGACCCGCCAAGGAGCTTGATCTCGCCCAGTACCCCGTTCAGCCAGGGCAGCGGGAGATCGGTAATTTCCACCACGCCCAGCGCTTGCGGCGTCGCCAGCAAGGCTTCCGGATGCGCCGGTTCAAACAGGAGCGGGTTGGAGATTCTGGCCTGTAACACCGGCACCGCGTTATCCGGCGCGATGCTGTGCTCGAAGCGCGTCACCGCAATCCGGGCCGGGTGTCCGGCCAGCGTAATTGCACTGCGCACGTGCAGCGTTGTCGGCAATTCAGGGTTGGCGCCGAGCACGTTGCCGAGCGCCGAAAGGGCCACATCGTTCGCGAGGTCGAAATCGAAGTTGCCGGTGCTGGAGGTAAAGCTGAACGTACCGGTCGCGGTTTCAGCAATCTCCGGCAGTGGTTGCTGTCCCGTGAACGGCGTGATGAGTGCGTTGCCGGCAACGAGGCCCAAACTGCCTGCCACACGCCCGTTGCTTCCGTCGTAGACCGCGTCGACGGTCACTTTTGCCCGCTCGGCGTCGTCTTTGCCCAGCGCACTCACGCTGAGTTGCAAGGACTCTGGCGGCGGCGCAATGCGGACGCCGGCGGCCTTCGCCTGCTTGGCGCGATACCGCGCGCCGCCCGAGCCCGCTTCAGGCGCCACATCGAGGCTGAACGCCACCTGTTCGGTCGCCGGTAAGCCGGGCCACTGCAACTCAAGCTTGCCGTTCGCCACCAGCTTGCGCAGCGCGCCGGCGCGTAGCTGATCCAGCAACAAGGCGCCGTCCAGCGTGGCGTGCTGGCCTTCACCCAGCCTGGCGTCCACGTGGTAGTTGAGACTGCCGGGGAAATGCGGCCGCAGCCCGCCGCCCCTGATCGTGGCCGTCACGACCCCGGTCGTCGGCAGACGCACCGTTGCGGCCAGCGCGATATCGTCCAGCGCGAGCGCGAAGCCATTGTCGAAAGCCGTCAGCACGCCGGGGAACGGCGGCGCCGCTTTTTCGTCCGAAGGCGGTGGCACGAAGTGCGTTAAATCGACGTCGGTGCCTTCAAGATGAAAACGCCAGATGCTCAGCGTATCCATCAATAGCGCCAAGGGATTAAAGCCAAGCTCCAGTTTGGAAAGCTTGACGTTTGCGCCCTGGGCGCTGAGGGCGAGGCCCCGCACCTCGACCGACCACGGCGTGACGAGGACGTAATCGAGCGCCAGTTCATCGACCAGCGGGCTCAGCTGCGGGAGCAACCATTGCTTCTGGCGCTCGGCATCGAACACCACCAGAACCGCGGCCAGCAACAAACCGCCCAAGGCGCCCAGCACATAGGGCCAGCGCCGCCGCTGTGCCGGGCGTGATGGGAGCACCGCATCGGTCGCCGCGTTCACGCGCGCCGCCTTAGAGGTTGAGCATCGTCATGCGCCGCTCGTCGTAGCGCAGGCCGGCGGCAAATCCTTTGGGCGCTGCGTCTTCCAGCGCCGCAAGTTCTGCGGGCTCGAGCGTGATCTCAACGGCCGCCGCGTTTTCTTCGAGGCGTTCAATTTTGGTGGTACCCGGTATAGGAATGATGTGCTCGCCGCGTCCGAGCACCCAGGCCAGCGCGAGCTGCGCGCTGGTGCAACCGCGACGCTGGGCGAAGGCGTCGATGCGGCGCACGACTTCGAGATTGCGTTCAAAGTTTTCGCCCTGAAAACGCGGCGTCGTGCGCCGGAAGTCGTCTTCTGCCAGATCGTCGATGGATTTTATTGCGCCCGACAGGAAGCCGCGCCCCAGCGGGCTATAGGGGATGAAGGCGATCCCGAGCTCCTTGCAGGTATCGAGATGCCCACCTTCTTCAACGTCGCGCGACCACAGCGAGTATTCGGTTTGCAGGGCGGTGATGGGATGTTCGCGAACGGCGCGGCGGACGGTGGCCGGATTGGCTTCCGACATCCCGAGGAATCGCACCTTGCCGGCTTTCACCAACTCCGCCATCGCGCCGATGGTTTCCTCGATCGGCACCTGCGGGTCAACCCGGTGCTGGTAGTAGAGGTCGATGTAGTCGGTGCCGAGACGCTTCAAGCTCGCTTCGCAACTCGACCGCACGTATTCGGGACGCCCGTTGATGCCGTGCCAACCGCCAGCCTCGTCGCGCACGATGCCAAATTTGGTGGCGATGATGGCCTGCTGGCGAGTGCCGGCAAACGCATTGCCCAGCAGTTTCTCGTTGGTGTACGGCCCGTACATATCCGAGCTGTCGAAGAAATTGACGCCTAAGGCCAGCGCCCGGTGGAGCACCGCGATGGCGGCCGCGTCATCCGCCGGGCCATAGAACTCCGACATGCCCATGCAGCCGAGTCCGATTGAAGACACCAAGGGTCCCAAAGCGCCGAGTTTGCGCATTTTCATGCAGGTCTCTCCCCAAGAGGGCGCACACTGCGGCGCGCTGGTTGTTTGCGGCACGGATGGTCTTTGCCATCCTCACCCTCGCCCTCGGACCAGGCTTAAGGCCGGTCGTGGCTGCGGATGAAGTCCCGGATCCGGGGGGCGATTTCCGCCCGGAAGCGTGACCCGTTGAATACCCCATAGTGACCCACGCCAGCCTGTATGTAGTCAACCCGATTGGCGGCGGGAATGTTCACACACAGATCATGCGCGGCCTGCGTTTGCCCGATGCCGGAGATGTCGTCGTTCTCGCCTTCAACCGTCATCAGCGCCGTGTTGCGGATGGCCTTGGGCTCCACCAGTCGCCCGCGATGGCGCATCGTGCCCTTGGCCAATTGCTGCTCCTGAAACACCACTTTGATGGTTTGCAGGTAGTACTCGGCGTTGAGGTCGATCACCGCCAGATATTCATCGTAGAACTGGCGATGCTGGGCCACTGAATCGCCATCGCCTTTCACGAGGCTGTTATAGAGCTTCTGGTGGGCGTCCATGTGGCGGTCAAGGTTCATGGTCATGAAGCCCGTCAGTTGCAGAAAGCCCGGATACACCCGGCGCATAAAGCCCGGATTGGGAAACGGTACCGGCATCACCACGTTGTTCTCGAACCACGACAACGGACGGGTGGTGGCGAGGAGATTGGGCTCGGTGGGGCTGCGCCGGGTATCAATGGGACTGCCCATGATCACCATCGACGACGGCGTGGCGGGATCCTGATCGGCCGCCATCAGCGAAGTGGCGGCCATCACCGCAGGGCCCGGCTGACAGACCGCCAGCACATGGGTGTTCGGGCCCAGAAAACGCAAAAACTCGATCACGTAGTCCACATAGTCTTCGAGATCAAAACCGCCTTCCGTTACCGGCACCGTGCGCGCGTCGCGCCAATCGGTGATGTAGACATCGTGCTCGGGCAACAGGGCTTTTACCGTGCCTCGCAACAGCGTGGCGTAATGGCCGGACAAGGGGGCCACCACCAGCACGCGAGGGTCATGGCGACGTGAGGCCGGCAGGGCGGCTTCATCGCGCTGAAAATGCAGCAGGTCGCAGAATGATTTCCGCAGGACGACTTCCTCGGTCACCTCAACGCGCCGACCCGGCAGGTCGATCGTGGGGATCCCGAAGGCGGGTTTGGCGTAACGGCGCGTGAGGTTTTCAAACACGTCCCAACTGGCCGCGAGCGCGCGATACGGCGGCGCCTGCGCCCAGAGGTTCCAGGGCTGATCAAACAGCAGCCGGTTCCATTCGATGAACGTGCGCAGCGGTGCGATGGTGGCGTGATTAAGTTCGTAAAGCTGATAAAGCACACACGCCTCGCAATCGAACTGTGGAGAGCGCGTCGAGTATAGGCAGCCGTGTGCAGGCGCAGCAAGGTGAAATCAGCCCCATAAATTCCTCTGAATGGAGGGCCGTGCTTGATGCGCAGCGCTGGCAGGCGGGGAGCCAGTCGTTACAATCCCGACACGATCTTGCCTGGCGGTGAGCGGTCATCGGATCGGCCTCACGCCGCGGCCGCGCCCTCAGGCACGATCGGTCTATCCAAAAAAACCAAGCAGAGGGGAGCACTCGCATGAAGTTCAGCTGTCACGTTCAAACGCGCATTTCCGACTATCGGGTTGCCAAGGATCTGGAAGACTGGGGCTACGACGCCTGCTGGTTCCCGGATACGCAAATGATGTGGTCCGACTGCTACGCCACCATGGCGCTGGCCGCGCAGTGCACCTCGAAGATCAAACTCGGCACCGGCGTGGCGATTACCGGCACCCGCATCGCACCGACGACGGCAGCCGCGATTGCCTCGATCAACGTGCTGGCGCCGGGCCGCACATTCCTCGGCATTGGCACCGGCCACACCGCGATGCGCGTGATGGGCCACGATCCCATGCCGGTGAAAGAATTCCGCGAATACCTGCGCGTGGTGCGCACGATGCTGAAGGGCGAAAACGTCGACTACACCTATCGCGATAAAACGACGGAAATCGCCTGGCAGCATCACTCCGCCGGCATCCGCAACACTTTCGATCACATTCCGATTTACGTCGCCGCCAACGGCCCGCTGGCGCTCCGCGCTGCCGGCGCCTACGGCGACGGGCTCATTTCGATCTTTAACGAGCAGCCCGAAGTGATGAAGGGCAATCTGGATTTGGTGAGCGCGGGCGCTGAAAAAGTGGGCCGCAAGCTCGATGAGACCTATCACACCGCCTCGCTGTGCCACGCCGTAGTGCTGCGCCCCGGCGAAACCCTGAGCACGCCGCGCGTGATCGAGGCCGCCGGTTCCTGGGTCGTTACCGCGCTCCACTTCGTGTACGAAGTCTGGCGCTACACCAAAGACGACAGCGTTATTCCCGGCTACATGCGCAACGTGTGGGATCAGTACCTCGAGCGCGTGAAAAACATTCCGCTGCCGGAAGAAAAGCATCACCAGATGCTGCATGAAGGCCATTGCAGCTACTACCCGGCGGTGGAACGCCCGTTGCTGACGCCGGAGATGATCGAAGGCACCTGCATCACCGGCGGTGCGTCGGAAGTGGCGGAGAAAATCCGCGCCGCCGGCCGCGCCGGGCTGAAGGAAGTCAGCCTGCTGCCGCCGATGATGCATCTGCGCGAAATCGCCCGCGAGTTTGCGCGCGAAGTCATTCCGCGCATTTAGTCCCTGCAACAGCGCGAGTCCCGGACCGGGTTTACCCACCGGGACTCCTGCGATGGTTCTCCATGTCCCAGCCCTCCTCTGCTTCGTCCCGCGCGCGCCTCACCGCAGATGTTCTGTTCGTGGTGCAACTCGTCTGCGGGCTGGCCTTCGGCATCGGGCAGATAGTGAAAATGTTCGAGAGCACGCAGGGCGTGTCGATCAGCTGGTTCGTGTTCTGGGGCTTGTTTCTGATCATCAACATGCGGCTGTCGTTTCAGTCGCATCAAGCCGCGCCAAGCCGGGTGACCTACCAGACCCGCGTCATTTATCTCGTGTGGACCTCCCTGATGGCGGTCAATCTGGGCGTACTGGTGGGCAACGGCACCGGCCAGTGGTCAGACATCGATACGCTCACCAGCGGGCTCGCACTGGCCGGCGTGACCGCCACGCTCATGATCGGCGCGCGCCATCACCTCACCTGGCGCGACCCCATCGTGCGCGGCTGGCTAGCGGTGTTTTTCAAAGGCGTGCCGCAGCTCACGCTGGCGTGGAATATGTTTTTGCACGGGGGCGCAGGCTTGGCCGCGATTGGGATCTGGGCCGGCCACGTCACTATCTGCATGCGCATCGGCCAACTGGTCTATGCCATCCGCGAAGCCGGTTGGGACCGCTATCGGCGCGGCTCATTGATTAGCGAGGTAGCCAATGAAGCAAGCTGGATCGTGGCCACCGTGGTGTGGCTGCTGGTGTAGGGGGCGATGATGCCCGGCGCGCGTCCCCTCCTCATTGCCCATCGCGGGGCCAGCGCTTATCGCCCCGAACATACGCTGGCCGCCTATGCGCTCGCGATCGAACAAGGCGCGGACTTTATCGAGCCCGATCTGGTGGCGACGGCTGACCGCCAACTCATCGCCCGCCACGAAAACGCGCTCGCGGTGTTAGGCGCAGACGGTAAGGTCGATCGCAGCAACACCAGCACTAATGTTTACGCCCATCCCGAATTCGCCGCGCGACTCACGCATAAAGATTTGGACGGCGTGCGCCTGCACGGCTGGTTCAGCGAAGACTTCACGCTGGCGGAAATTAAAACCCTGCGGGCGGTGGAGCGCATTCCGGCCTTGCGGCCAGCCAACACGGCATTCGATAGCCAGTTCGAAATTCCCACGCTGGCGGAAATTGTGGCGTTGGTGCGTGCGGTGGAAGCTCGCACCGGACGCCGCGTCGGGATTTATCCGGAAACCAAACATCCTTCGCACTTCCTGCACGATGGCAGGCGCCTCGGCGGCGAACCTATCGGGATTGATCTGAGCCAGCGCCTGCTGGAGGAACTCATCGCGCTCCGCTTCACCGACCCTTCCCGGGTATTCATTCAATCCTTCGAGAGCGCCAACTTACGCGCACTCGCCACGCAGCTGTTACCCGCCGCGCAGTTGTCGATTCCGCTGATTCAACTGATTGATGCCACTGGCGCACCACGGGATTTCACGCTGAGTGGCGACCCTCGCCGCTATGCGGATCTCGTCACGCCCGAAGGACTCGGCTTTATCGGGACTTACGCCCACGGCGTGGGCGTGCCCAAACGGTTGGTCATGCCTGACTCAAGCAACGGCCCAACGCGGCTGGTGACGCACGCGCACGCCGCTGGCCTCGATGTGCATGTGTGGACCTTCCGGCCAGAAAATTATTTCTTGCCGCCGCGCTATCGGCGCGGCACCGCGCCAGACGCGCACGGCGAGCTTGCGGCGGAAATCGAGGCGCATTTTGCGGCCGGCATCGATGGCTTGTTCATCGATAGCCCGGACCTTGGCCGGCAGGCTATCCGGGCGCGCTTTGCGGCGACGCCCGGCTAGGGTTTCAAACTCAGATACTGCGTTGAGGCGGGCGTTCGCCGCGCGCCTCGCGCAGGGCTTCCGCCGCCGACTGCGCGAGTGCGGGGTCGTCAAACATCATCTCATCGAACATCACGACCGGCCGCGCGCGGTCGGCGCTCAGCTGGCCCACACACCAGCGCTTACCCTCTTCCACGCAGACCACCACGTAGGCGCCCGGGATGGGGCCAAAGCGACGATTGTTGAGCGTAAAGAGGCACTCGCCGAGCGTGTTCATTCGATCGGCATCCAAGGGCCCGAGCACCGACTGCTCAAACGCCGTGGGACCGCCTTCCAGCGCTGGCATGACGTGCTTGCCCACCGGGGTGGGCAAAGCACGCGCCGCTGTTGTGCGACGGGCCGCGCTCACGGCAGCGGACCCGCTTTAACAAAGCCCTTGAGGATGTTCTTCATGAGTCTGGAAACGTTGTTCTTGTACCCGTTATGGGACAAGGCACCGCACCAGGCCAGAGAACCCGGCGCGAACACCGCGCCGTCGTTGGGGGTCTTGTAGTAGATCATGTCGGCGCGAATCATCGGATTCTCGTCGCCGCCACCGTAGTAACCGCGCACGGTGAAGTGAATTTCTTCATTCACCTGCAGCATGAGATCGGTGTGACCTTCAGAGCGCGCCAGCAGGTAGGCGTTGTGCGGTGTCCCGAACTCCAGATCGTAGCGATCGATTTCAAGACCGGCCGCGCCGCCGCCCACCAGACCAAAGTCGCCAATCACTTCATCCTCGCCGATGCCGTCGAACATCCACTTGCACTCAGGCCGGAGGCTGTCTGGCTCGCGACGGTAGTAGCTGGAGACGTCGAAGCCATACCCGGTGAAGGTCAGGCCGCAGACCTTGCTGGGAATGCGCCCACGTGCCCGCCACATGCCGCCGTACTTGCCGTCGAACGCGTTGTTGTATTCCCCCGGATTCGCGGTCCAGGCGCGCGTGCCCGCTTCGCCTTTGCGCACTTCGATGATGTTGCCGTTGTCCGGATGGTACTGGCTGCACCAGTAGAAGCCGTTGGCCCCCAGATACATCCACCGTCCGCCGCTGGCCTGATAGGCCTCATAGGCGTTGAGCATGCGCTCGGAGGAGTATTCGGGATGGCTGCCCGTAAGCACGACGCGATAGCGGGACAGCAAGGAGAGGCCTTCGCGATCGAGGTCTTCGTCGGTGTAGACGTCGTACTCGAAGCCCATCTGCTCCAGCCAGTCCGTGAGGTGCAGGTCGGCGTTGAACTGCCACAGCGAGGGTGACAACCAGTGTCGATACTTCGGCCGCATGTTGAGGATGGGGCGCAGGCGCGTGCTGTAGCACACGCCCGAACCATCCGAGTGACAGGAGTAGGTAGAAAGCCCGTATTCGCGATGCTCGTTCAGATAGAGATCTGACGCGTTCATGATCGGCACGCGCCCGGCCAACAGCTCAGCCACTACCGAGTTGGTGGCGAGGTTGTCGTTCGAGTAGGCCATGTAGCTGTTGGTGGGGGCAATGAACGCGATCTTCGCGGTGGTCTTGCCCTGCGGCGGCTTCACGAAGAAGGGGATGTAGTCTTCGGTTTCCGGCGTGCTCTTGCCGCCGATGCGCAAGCGCACGCTGTACACCCCGCTCTTGAGATTCTCCGGCAAGGTGAGGCTGAAATCGCAGGCCCAGCGGGCGTCATCGATATCGTCGTCGTGGAAGTGAATGGCGCCGTACTCTTCGGGCGCGTGGTGGTAGACGATTTCGTCGCCCGTCCAGTTATAGCCGGTCATGCCGCGCACCGGAAGGTTGATCGCGAAGCCGTGCCGGCAGTGCGGCGAGACATCGATAATCTGGCACGACGCAATGCTCTTGGTGATGTTGGCGTGGAAGTCCCACGCGCCGGCCACGGCGGTGCGCAACTCGGCCGGGCAGGCATCAAAACCCCGCGCCAGCGCGTCGATTTCGCTCTTCGACAGCGCCCGACTGGACAGCCGCGGGCGGTCAATCTTGCCGTTGTAGCACCAGCCCTGTTCGGGCAACGGAACCGGGTTTAGCGCTTCCCTGTAGTGGCCGCCTTGAATGACGCGCCCGGAGTCGCTGTTGACGGTAGCCGCGGCAAACAGCACCGGCGCGTCATTGGCCCCCGGTTTGACCGTCGACTTGGCCGTGACGACCGCGCTCGTCTCGCTGGTCGGATGCACGAGCGCCATGCCGAGGCCGCCGTTGGTGTTGGTCACCACCGGCTCCTGATACAGCACGACCTCGCCGGTCGCCGCATCGTAGCTCGCGGCGACC